>JAWOGU010000657.1:0-3177 GCA_046496595.1 Chloroflexota bacterium | reverse complement strand
CGAGACAACGGCCTGGGCGGCCGGTCTGCTGGCCGGTTTAGGCGCCGGTTTCTGGCCGGACGAAAGCGCCATGCCCCTGCCTCCCGGCGACCACATTCGCTTTGAGCCAACCCTCGCCCCAGCCACCCGCGACGAAGGCTATGCCGCCTGGCAGCGCGCCGTCGATTTTGTGCGGGACTGGGGGAATAAAGGCAAAGTTTAAAAGGCAAAAGGCAAAAGGCAAAAGGCAAAAGGCAAAAAACGGTACGCGCCATTCTGAGTTTCACCTTCTGCCTTTTGCCTTTTGCTTTCTGTCTTTCCTCTTTTGCTTTCCGCCATAATCATGCCTATACTTCACGCTGGTATTATCTTCGCCTCACAGGCCACAGGGAGTTAAACGCATTGTCTCTACAAGAACGAGTCATTCAAGAATATGAAGAACGCTTTGGGGAACGGCCGTTATTCGTGGTCCGGGCGCCGGGGCGAGTCAATTTAATTGGGGAGCATACCGACTACAACGATGGGTTTGTGCTGCCTATGGCGATTAACCGCGCCATCTATATCGCTCTCAGCCCGCGCGAAGATGGCCTCGTTCTGCTGCACTCATTGGATTTGGAGAATCCGGCCGACTTTGCCCTGGGCGACTTTGCCAAAGGGGATGAAGGCTGGGTGGAATATGTCAAAGGCATGGCCTGGGCGCTGCAAGAAGCCGGTTTTACCTTGACCGGTTGGCAGGGCGTGTCGGCCGGCGACATCCCGGTAGGCGCCGGTTTGTCCTCTTCGGCGGCGTTGGAAATGGCGGTGGCGCGGGCCTTCGTTACTGTGTCTGGCCTGGAGTGGGATGCGCCGCAGATGGCGCGGCTGGGACAGAAATGCGAAAATCAGTGGGTCGGCGTTAACTGCGGCATCATGGATCAGATGATTTCGGCGGCGGGCAAAGAAGGCCACGCCCTGCTGATTGACTGTCGTACTTTGGAATCTTGCCAGGTGCCGCTGCCCACGGGAACGGCCGTTATCATTCTGGATACCGCCACCCGCCGCGGTCTGGTGGGGTCCGCTTACAACGAACGCCGCCAGCAGTGTGAAGCCGCCGCCGCCTTTTTCGGCGTGCCGGCCCTGCGGGACGTGGATATCGCCGCCTTTGAAACCCGTGCCGCCGAACTGGACCCTATCACCCGCCAACGCGCCCGTCACGTTATCACCGAAAACCAGCGCACATTGGACGCCATGGCCGCCATGCTCCAGGATGATCCCGGCGTATTAGGGAAATTACTTAATGAGAGCCATCTCAGCCTGCGCGACGATTTTGAAGTCTCCAGCCTGGAATTAAACCAGATTGTGGAATGCGCCCTGCGCCGGAAAACGGCCGTTTTCGGGGCGCGCATGACGGGCGGCGGGTTTGGCGGCTGTGCCGTGGCGCTGGTACGGCACTATCACGCCAAAGCCTTCGCCGACGCGGTGGCGGCTTGTTACCAGGCAGCCACCGGCTTACACCCCAACATCTACATCTGTTCGCCGGCAGAAGGCGCCAACGTGGTTTATTCAGGCTGAGCGTTCACACAGGCGCAGCATGGACCAATCTTGGAAAGTGGTCCATGCTAAAAAGCTAAAGCTGAGGAGGAACCGGACACCTATGAACAGCACAAACTACCCATACGAAACCCAAATACAAGTGACGTTCCGCGATTTAGACGCCCTCGGTCACGTCAATAACGCCGTCTACTTCACCTACCTGGAATCGGCCCGCATCCAGTACATCACCAAATTTATGGAACAAAGCCTGCCCAACCGCTTCGATCTGCTAAGCATTCCCATCATTTTGGTGGAGGCAAGCTGCACCTATAAATCCCAGGCCCTGTTCGGCGAAAAGTTAACTGTGGGAGTGGGCGTTTCCCGCTTTGGCACCAAAAGTTTTGATCTGATGTACAAGATCATGGGCGAAGACGGCCGTTTAGTAGCCAACGCCAAAACCGTGCAGGTCATGTACAACTACAACACCAACAGCGCCTTCCCCATTCCGCCTGAAATCAAAACGGCCGTTTTCAACTTTCAAACCGACTGGGTTCCAGATTAACAACAGCCGCGGTTTCTTACCGCGCCCGGCTGGCAGAGAAGAAGCGGGGTAAGGATACCCCGGCTACAAAAACTATTTGGTAGTCATCCCCACGTTTTCGATGGTCATCCCCGTGGGGATGAGGGCATTGCAGGCGGGGATGAGGGCATTGCAGGTGGGGATGAGGGCATTGCAGGCGGGGATGAGGGTATTGCAGGCGGGGATGAGGGTATTGCAGGCGGGGACGAGGGTATTGCAGGCAGGGATGAGGGCATTGCAGGTGGGGATGAGGGCATTGCAGGCGGGGATGAGGACAACAGATTATGGCTCTTTCGTCAATGGGATTTGAAACAGCAGATAAATCTGCACCACCAATTACAAAGCCCGCCTTCGCGGGCTAAATACAAAACGTTTCCAGTCGGCGAAGGGACTGCCCTGAGCACAGTCGTACGGGCCGACCTCGTCGTGGTTGCAGCAGTTTTAACCGCCGCATTGAGATATTAAGGATTACTCAATTGGATGATGGCGCTGGATTGGGGCGGCAGTTCGGCGAAGGGTTGGTAGCCGGAAAAGCCGCCATTTTCGTTGATGGTAGGACTGGCCGGATTCTCCTGGCCGAACAACGAAACCGCCTGCACAGGCCCTGCCAGCACCCCGTCCGCCAGCGTCAGTTCATACTCCGTCACCGGCTCCAGTCCCAAATTTAGCAGCACCAGAATCGCTTCCTCGTCATTATGGCGCAAAAAGGCGGCCGTGCGGAACTGGCCTGTCTCGACCAGCGTCCACTGCCCTGTGCGCAGCGCCGCATGGTCAGTGCGCAGGCGAATCAACTGCCGGTAATGGCTGAGCAGTGAATCCGGGTCGTCGGTTTGGGCGGCAATGTTACGTTCTTGGTAATCCTGATACGAGACGCGCCACGGCCGGCCGCTGCTGAACCCGGCATTATCAGAGCTGTCCCACTGTAATGGCCGTCTGATATCCTCGTCCGGTTTCACGCCGGATTGGCCGATTTCCTCGCCGTAGTAGATAAACGGCACCCCCGGCGCCGTCAGCAGCAGCGTCGCCGCCAGCTTCGCCCGCTTTTCATCCCCCTGAAGCTGCGACGTGACCCGATTCTGGTCATGATTCGTTAAAAACACGCCCAC
>JAWOGU010000631.1:0-3124 GCA_046496595.1 Chloroflexota bacterium | reverse complement strand
CAGTCATAGGGTGTTCCAGTTTGAGGGCAGGTTGGGGGATGGGGGTGGGGACCGGTGTGAGGGAGACAGGGGCGACAACGGCCGTTTCCATTTCCTCCACCACCGCTTTTTTTACCGGCTTCACGGCCACGTTGGCGAACAGCGCCCGGTTCTCCGCCGTCAGCATCACGTCGCGAATAGGCGTTTTGGTGAGTTTGACGGTGCGGGTGAGCGAGCGGGCGGAAACGGCCGTTTCCTCAGCCACTGCGCCATACAACGACGACAAATCCAGCGGTACCCGATGCGCCACCAACTGCGCCAGCAGGCGGATGAGCATCGTGTGGTCGTCCATGCTGCGCCGGTTCATCGCCGCCGCCAGATGCGGCTGCTCCGTCAAAATGTCCTGAATCCACCAGGTACAGGCGGCGCGCGGCCCCACTTCCAGGAAGATGCGCACGCCGTCGTCGTAAGCCCGCTGAATCAGGCGCGGGAAATCGACGCGCTGGTATGAAGCGGCGGCGATGTTGTGGGCAATCGCTTCGCTGGTCAGTTCGGGCAGGGCATTGTCCGCCGCGTAGTAAAAATCGACCGGCGGCGCGGCGTTGACCCGAATGGTGTTTAGCCGCGCGAATTCCGGCCATTCTGACTGCATCAAATCGCAGTGCAATACCTGGTTATAGGGCATGGGCAGATAATCGCAGCCCAATTCCTGAATCACCCGGATACACGCCATCGGATCCCCGGCGATCACCACTTCTTGGGGCGTGTTGATGTGGGTCAGATAGACGCGCTCTTCTTTGGCAACGGCCGTTTCTACCCGCGCCGCCTCCGTTTTCAGCACAAAAATCACCCAAATCGGCATCTGCTCCTGCGGGTCGGCGGGCGGCAAATGCCACTGCTCGCGCACCACGGTTTGCGGACCCGCCAGCCGTTCGTGGAACAGCGGCGACGCGCCGACCAGATGGCTGTTATTGTCGCCCACTGCCCAGACGCCGGTGGCAAACATCATCGTCATTTCGCCCAGACTGTAACCCAGCGCACCGTCCGGCTGCACCTTGAACTGGTCGCGCAGCACCTGTGTGGCCAGGGTGGAATAACTGGCCCCCGCTTGCAGCATCGTCACCGAACTGCTGGCGAGCTTAAACAAGTGGCTCTTCGCTTCCTGCTCCGACAGGCGGTGCATGGTGCGCGGATAAAGCAGTTTGTCGCCCACCAAATCCCCGGCATTATTCACGGCGTCGGCGAATTCCTGCTGAAGCTGCGGGAACAACGGGAAGATGTCCTGTCCCAGTCCGGGATAGGCGCTGAACGCGCCCGGATAAACATAGGCCACTTTGCCCTCACGGCCCAACGGCTGCGGCGCAAAAAAACTGCCGCCCGGCGTTTTCCACGGTTGGCCGGTGGCAAATGCCTGGTCCAGCCCGCTCAAGGCCAACCGGATTTCGCGCAGCAGTTCTTCCTGGCTGCGGCCCACCAGGGCGATGGCGTAGGTTTCGTCTTGCTGCTGTTGGTAGCTGAGATAGTTGAGGGAAACGGCCGTTTCCACCCCCTTACTCTCCACTACCAACGCCTGTAAATCGGTCAGCCTTTGGCGCAGGGTCTCCGCGTTGTCGGCGGCGACCGGGCACAGATAAAATGGCGTGTGCTGGAGCAGCGAATAGTCGGGCGGCTGTGCTCCCGGCGCTTCCCCCAGGATGAGGTGGGCATAAGCGCCATCGCCGCCCAGGCCGTTAATCGCCGCCAGCCGCCGCGTTTGTCCCGGCTCTTTGAACCAGGGGCGCGACTCGGTAGGTGCGTAAAACGGTCCGTTTCGCCACAATTCCGGCTGCTTCGGCGCATTCCAACCTGGCACGGCGGGGATATAGCGGTGGTACAAACAATGCGCCGTTTTAATGAGGCTGGCGACGCCGGAAGCGGTGAAGGTATGGCCGATGTTGGCCTTGATGCTGCCCAGGGCGATGGTGGGGTGATGGGAGGCGGGGGTGTAAACGGCCGTTATCCCCCCCATTTCCGCCGTATCCTCAGCCGCCACGCCGCTGCCAAACAGTTCCAGATAACCGATGTCGCTGGACTTAACGCCGCTGTCGGCCAACGCCTGCCGTGCCGCCTGCGCCACGCGCTCCGCCGCCGGTTCCGGCGACGCGCCCTGCACAATGGCAATCTGCTCAATGACGGCGTAGATGCGGTCCTGATTTTGCGCCGCATCCGCCAGCCGCTTGAGCACCACCACGCCTGCCCCTTCGCCGATCAGCCAGCCGTTGGTGTTCTGGTCGAGGCTCATCGTCGGCGAGCCGCTGTTGACCGGCGCCTGCTGGTGGCGCAGCAGCACGTTTTCCACGCCGCCCGCCAGATCCACCGCGCCCACGACCACTGCGTCTACTTCGCCGCTGGCGAGCATCATCTGTGCCGTCTCCAGCGCCTTAAAGGTGGAATTCTCCTCGGCCGACAGGGTAAAGGCCGGACCGGAGAAGTCCCACTGTGACGAGATGCGGCTGGCCATGATGTTGCCGATAAAGCTGGTGTACTGGTTGACTTCGGCCGGTTCGTGCAGGGCGTCTTTGCTGATTTTTTCTAACTGCGCCGTCTGCTCAGGCGTTAAATCGAGGCCGGACTGGGCCAGGCTTTCTTTGATCTGCCACGTTAAATCGACGCGCCCGCGAAAACTATGCAGCGCCAGTTCCGCCGCCGCCGCAATAATCACGGCCACGTTGCCGCCTTCGGGCAGCCCGGCGTCATGCACGGCGCGGTCGGCCACTTTCAGGATGAGAAGCTGCTGGGGAATGGGTTGGTCGTTGTTGGGCGGGATTTTGAAGTGGAAGAAGTCCATCTCGAAATCGGAGATAAACGCGCCCTGAGGCGCCTGGCCGTCGCGGAAATTGTACTGTTTTAGCAGTTCGGTTTCGTTTTCTATCCCTTGCCAGCGTCCGGCAGGAACGGCCGTGAACTGCTGTTCGCCGCGATACACCGTCTGCCCAAACGCATCCAGCCCATCACAGCCGCCGAAAAAGGCGTCCATGCCCACAATAGCGAGTGGCGAGTGGCGAGTGGCGAGTGGCGAGTCGTTTGATTGTGTCTCTTTCTCTAATATGAGATGGGCGTTGGTGCCGCCGAAGCCGAAGGCGCTGACGGCGGCACCAACGCCCAT
>JAWOGU010000618.1:0-3031 GCA_046496595.1 Chloroflexota bacterium | reverse complement strand
ATCGAGAGAGCCGTGTGAGAGAACGATTGAAACGAGAGTCGCTCATGAAGGTTTCAATCTTGGACGTTCTCTCATGGAAGCTTCCTGATTGTGACAACGGCCGTTTCCTTTTGGGTGCTCAATACGCCTGCCGTCCTCGCCTTCTTCTTCGGTTCATTTTGGGCGATGATGGGCTTGTTTGTGGCGCAAATTGCCCTGGTCATTGCCCTGGTAAGGGCCTTACAAAAATTGTCCACCGGCGCGGCCCTGGCTATGTTTTTCCTGTACGCCGGGCTGATGGGCATCACCATGTCCACCATATTCATTGTCTACGACATCGGCACCGTAACCATGGCCTTTGGCGTCACGGCTATCGTCTTCGTCTTGATGAGCGTCATTGGTCTGGTCACCAAACAAGATCTCACCAAATGGGGTCCCATCCTGCTCTTCGGCTTGATCGGGCTGATTCTTGCCACGGTGGTAAACATGTTCCTGGGCAGCAGCACCCTGGACCTGATCATCACCTATGCGGGCATCTTGCTCTTCATGGGGCTGATTGTGTACGACACCAAATACATCAAGCAGATGACGTATCAGGCCGCCAGCCAGGCCGGAGATGTGAGCGCTGTTGTGGGCAAAATTAGTGTCATGGGCGCATTGAAGCTGTATCTGGACTTTATCAACCTGTTCCTCTTCATCTTGCGCCTGCTCGGACGCAGCCGGTAGCCGAATAGAAGAGACTCCCATACAGAAAAAAGAGGCTTTCTCAACATTGAGAAAGCCTCTTTCGATTTTGCGCTGAAAAATTTCAAATGTGGATGAGCCTGGATTGGTTCATTTCTTTAGCACTGCCAGGGCGCATTCCCGCGGCTGACACATTGAAACATGCTGCTCCCATGAAGGGATTGTTTACTTATTGACAGTTCGTAGATTAACCGATTTTGGCGACGTTTGCCGCAGCCAGACCTTTGGGGCCTTGTTCTACGGTAAATTCAACGCGATCACCCTCGGCCAACGTGCGGAAACCACCCTGGCTGCTGATGGCGGAGAAGTGAACGAACACGTCGCCACCGTTCTCGCGGGCGATGAAACCAAAGCCCTTCGTATCGTTAAACCACTTCACTGTTCCAGTTTCCAAATCACTCATCTTTAAAATCTCCTTGCTGTTTCACCTATAAAAAAATCACCTGGACTTGGTAAGTCCAGGTGATTCTCTCATTAGCGAAACATAAAACTTACTAAATCTGCGCAAAATGTACCGCAAATGAAGGAGCAAGTCAATAGTTTTGAGAAAAAGAAAAACGCAGGCCGTTTTTTTATGCCGGGTTAAGATGGGAGGGTGGAAACGGCCGTTTGCCCGCCAGGTTTTGGGTGAGGGGAGAGGGAAAAGGGTTGGATGGAACTTTTAGATAACAAGATTTGTTTGCAGCCAGATTAAAAAGCCGGTAAAGGTCATTTCCTGTGTCAGCTCTAGTTGTGTTTTGTTTTGCCGGTGCAGATGGGGGACGGGTTCCCGAGCGTGATCCGAGCCGATATGTCCGTATTTCAGACGAATAGCACGGGGATCTGGGGCGTTGTCAAAGCCAGCTTCTACCCAGTTATCTCGCAGCACATAATAACGATATTGTCGTCCTTTCACCGCCACAAGCTCGGTGATAAAAACACGAAAAGGGCCATATTGAGCTTGTAGACGAACGATAGCTCTGTATGGCGTCACATCGGTCTCAAATTCAACTTCAGTAAAGAGGTTTGTCGCTTGCTGAATTAACTCAACAAAATACGTTGCAGTGTCGCCGTCCAATCTTGAATCCCCTCATGGCAAAATTCCCAATCAGCCTGATCAATTTCCCATGTGGTATAGCCATCGGCTTCTAACTGGGTGACAAATTCTTCATCCGCTAATCGTTCGTAGAAAGCTGGATAATCCATGCCATAACGAGCCTGATAATGATCTGTTTTCTGGCGCAGCGTATTGATTTTGGTCGTAATTTGCTCGATGGTATAGCGTTGGACGGCCAAAGAAACGGCCGCATCTACGTTTCCCAATGTGCGCAGGGTTTCCACATATTTGTCAGGAATAGTAATCGTCATCATAAGCGAGTCCTTGCAGGGCAGTTTCTGATACTGATTTCATTATAGCGCAAAACGGCCGTTTGCCCGCCAGCTTTTGGGTAAGGGGAGAGGAATGGGGAGGAAGGAACGGCCGTTATCCGATGTCCCCTATCAACATCCTTAACAACCGCCGCGTCACCGCCTTCGTCTCCGGGCCGATTTCACCCGGGGGGCCGACGCAGGCGGGACAGCCATCGCGGCAGCGGCAGTCGCTGACCAGTTCCAGGGCCGCCGCCAGCAGCGTGTCGTGCAGCTCGTAGAGGCGCTGGCTGAAACCGACGCCCGCCGCCACCCGCTCGTAGATGACCACGGTGGGCGCCTGCGTCAGCGGGCTGCGGCTTTCGGCGCTGACCTGGATGTCGCTGGGGTCGCACATGAGGTAGAGGGGAGCCAGATTGCCCAGGACGTAAGCCAGCCCGCCCAGCGCTGAACGGGTTTGCTGCCCTTCTTCCGCCTGCCGGTGGCAGCCTGGACAAAGCGTGACCAGGTTTTCCAGCTTGTTGGCGTCGAGGTAGTTCTCGTTGACGCCCTTGACGTAGCTGAATTCACGGAACGGCCGTTTATGATGCACATGCAAAACAACCCCATCCCCCGCCGCCCCGCACATCCGGCAGCGATACCCGTCCCGTTCCAGCGCCTTTTCACGCTGCTGCTGCCAGTTGGGACCGTAATCGTTGGGGCGCAGCAGCACCCCCGCCTCGTACAACTGCTCCGTCATCGCCTCGCCAAAAATGAGCCAGTAGCCCATCGTCTCCAGCGTCATTTCCGGCAGGTCAATCTCGCCAAAACCCAACGTCTCATGCGTATACCGCTTAATGCGCCGGTAGCCCGTCGCCTGCGACACAATCGTCACATCGCCCCACGCCCGATATAAATTGGCAATTGGCAATTGGCAATTGTCAATTGTCAATTGATTGTCTTCTTCCGCCCGCAGTTCGCG
>JAWOGU010000605.1:0-7853 GCA_046496595.1 Chloroflexota bacterium | reverse complement strand
TCACCAGCAACGCATTGATCACCGACAAAGGGGGAATCAATGCCCCTTCCCGCAATACCCGCAGTTGGTCGCCAAAATCGGGGAAAATGCCGTTGATAGCGGCAATAAAATAGTCCAGAAAAACCGCTAATTGATTATCGTCCTCATCCAACGAAAGCCAGGCAACCGGGTACGCCGTCTGCTCAATCCAGCTGTTTAATAAGGTGCTTTTGCCATAGCCCGCAGGGGCAATTAACAGAGTGAGGGGGTGACGAACGATACTCTCTAAGGCAGACAGCAAACGAGGCCGGATGATGTGATCATCCGGTAAGGAGGGGCGGTGCAATTTAGTGCGTAAAAAAAAGTCAGGAACGGCCGTTTCAGGCATCTGTCACCACTGTCGTACAAAATAATAACGACGATATGGTTTGATTCTAACCCGACATTGAAGCTTTGCCAAAACAGCGCCAGCGCCGGACAGATACCAGATACCTTTAGAGAGCGAGGAACAGATTAATTAGGAGTTGCACCAGGCAAACCTGGCAGGTCTTAAAAAACCTGCCAGGTTTGTCGAATCACTTGGTTTTAAGCCGAACGCTGCCGGAACGCCTGCACGATCATCATAATACCGCCAAAGACACCCCACACAGCCGCTACCCAGATCAAGGTCAGGCCCATACCGGGCAGCATATAGGTCCCCATCAAAATCAAACCAAAGAAGATACCCACGACGCCGAGAATACCCAGGCCCCAGCCGCCGCCTTTAAAAGCCAGGATCAGCGCCACAGTGCCCTGCATAACGCCCCAGATGCCCATCATCAGGACAAAAATCTTGGGCAAAGCCACCCCCGATGCTACCGGGTACATCAAAATGTAAGCGCCGGCCATAATGCTGATCAAGCCCATGAACAACTTCCATCCCCAACCGGAGTGGTCAGTAAACATGTGTACCAGATCCATCACGCCAGCGAGCAGCCAGTAAATGCCCAGCAGGGCTACTAATAACTGGTAAGTTTCCACCTTCGTTTTGGCCGGCGCCCATAACAAGGTCGCGCCAATGAGAACGGCAAAACTACCCTGGAGCAGCAAAACCCACCAGGGGCGGGCCTGCGTTTCCATGGCTGTGGCTGAAGTTGAAACTGCTGTTGTCATAATTTTTTCTCCTTATCCTTCATGCTAAATGGTGACAGGTCGGCAGCCCATCGCTGCGCGAAACCGGTCGAGTCAATAAAATAATCCTGTTATCGTTGCAAAATGCCCTGTGTCCAGGGAATTATGCGGCGCTTTTTTCGTCTATTGCTTCCTGAGGATACTGGCGCAGATTCATGATCAGGAACGTCACGCTGATCGCCAATACCCAACCGGGGAAGATCAAAGTAACCCACAGGGAATACCCGATGCTTATCAGCAGCACCAGCGCCAACGCATAGGTGAGAAACGCCCAGCCGCGATGCATGACACCGGTGCGCAGCCAGATGGTGCCCAGGGAAATCATGAACACGCCCGCCATGCGGATGGCGTAGACATTGATGATGTGATACATGACAGAACGGCCGTAACTAAATACCCCGCTCTCCACCAAAACATCCGACGCAATGGCATAACTGCTCAACAGCCCGCCCGCCAAAGCAGCGCCTACAAAATTCAGCGCCAAAAACATCAGCCCACTGCCCAAAAACACAGTAGCAAACAAGCGATCCTCATACTCGCCCAAACGATCCCGCAAAACGCCAATAAACCACAAAAAAGCAATACCCGCATAAGGGATCAGGTTCAGCGCCAAAACAATCCGCCCGGAATGCTCCTGTAGCCACGCCGCATTATCCGCTTCTAAATCTGCCGGAATCGAAATACGGATCAGCACCAGACTGACGCCATAGAGCAGCGCAAACAGAATACCGGCAACGGCCGCTGCCCGCGGCGTTTTCAGCCTCTTACGAACAATCACAGCAGACGAGTCAGACATGGATTCCACCTCTTCTATTTCCTGCATTGAAAAATTACGTAATAACCCAAGTTTGCCACCATGTTGAATTGTCATTCCTTCGGCGCTGCTCAGGACAAGGTCTGAGCGGAGTCTTCGGCCATCCGGCTTCGGAGCGAAGAATCCCTTCCATCTGGTTAAGTTGAGGGGATTTCTCGCCGAAGACGGCTCGAAATGACACGTCTATAGGTGTTTTTATTGAAAGGTAGCAACTTGAGTTAATAAATAAAATCACCCGACCAAGACCGTCTCCTCGGGATACTGCAACAGGCTTTCATGCCCGCGACGTTTCAGCAAGATGAGCATGATAGTGACTGCTCCCAGCCGTCCCCAAAACATGAGGCCAATGAGCAGCAGCCGGCCGAAAGTGTCAAGCTGCCCCGTTATGCCCAGCGACAAACCGGTTGTAGAGAACGCGGAGACAACCTCAAATAGCGCCGGACTGAGAGACACCTCTTGGGTGATCAGAAGCAGCCAGGTCGCGCTCAAGACCACGCCTAGACTGATGAAGAGTACGGTGATGGCACGCCACACCACCGCCATCGAGATCGCACGCTGCCCTATGTGTACCCTGTCGTAACCACGCGCCAGACTCCACATAGCCACCATTAGCACGGAGAAAGTGCCCGTCGTGATGCCGCCGCCCATAGAGGCCGGCGCACTACCGATGAACATCAGGCAGATAAGCAACAACCGGCTGGAATCGTGGAGGTTGGCGAAATCGTTGAGGCCGGCAAAACCGGCCGTGCGTGCGGCCACCGACTGAAACCAGGCTCGTAATACCCGTTCTCCCAACGACACGCCAGACAGAACCCCCTCATGCCGATACTCGCCAATGAGCAGCCCTGCCCAGCCAACCAGGATGAGAATAAGCGCCGACCACAACGCCAGTCGTGTTTGCAGGCTCAGGCGTCTGAGTCGTCTGCCCTCTTGGCGTGTTGTCCGGCGGTGCAGCAGTTCCATGTACACAGGAATACCCAGCCCGCCGATGATCACCAACCAACCCAGCGTCAGCAAAGTAACCGGGTCGGCCGGAACGCCGTCAGGATACTGTGGCAGCCCGGCGAATAGGTCAAACCCGGCGTTGCAGAAAGCCGCTACAGCATGGAAAAGGGCATAGAACGCAGCATCACCGGCCGGTACAATGTCGTTCAGCCACCAATGCCCCCAGAGGATCAGGGCGCCTACTCCCTCAACCATCATCATGAAGGTCACTGTACGCCCTAGAACCAGCAAGATCGCCTTGGGGTTGGCCAGACCCAGAGAACTGCTGACCGCCAGGCGATCCACCAGCGAAATCCGGCGCCCCAGCAAGCGCAGGGTGAGAATAACGGTCACAAGGAAGCCCAGCCCGCCAAACTGCATCAGTAGTAGAATCACCCACTGTCCCAGCCGCGTGAAGGCGGTACTGGTCGTGAGGACGGAAAGCCCCGTGACGGCCGCGGCTGAGGTAGATGTAAACAACGCATCCATGAAGCTGATCGGCTGCGTTGTCATCCAGGGCAAGAGCAACAGCCCCGTGCCGGTGCCGACCAGAACCGCCAGCGTCACCAGCAGGCGCAGCGGGATTGGCAGGCGGCGCTTTCTCTGCACATTTAACGCTTCCTGCGTTACTTCACCAAGGTTCGGATGGCTGCCCAGTGTGGAACTCATGGCAAAGATGCGATCTCCAATAGCTTCGTGCGCTGGCCAACCACAAAGAGCGTGTCACCCTGCTCTAACCGGGTCTCGGCGTGGGGACAGGGGAACAGGCGATCTTGGCGTTGGATCAAGAGTACGGACACATCGTGGCGCGCCAGGCTGGACACCGGCTGCGTTGTCAGGCTACCAGGGACCTTCAATTCGGCCAGGCTGTGGTCGGTGTCGAGCAGGACCCGCTCCAATAAGTTGGGTGCGGCCAGCGTTTCGGCCAGCCTCATGCCGCTGTCTTCGTCGGACACAATCACCTGGTCGGCGCCAATACGCAACAGGATATCGCGGTGCATGTGGGATTTAGCCAGGCAAATCACACGGGCAACACCCAGCCTCTTCAGGTACGTAGTAACCAGGGCGCTGGTCTCGAAATCATCCGCCATAGCAATGATCACCGTCCCAAAAGAGGTGATGTCAACCTCTTGCAGGGCGTCCTCGTTGGTCGCATCCAGGACAATGGCCGACGTGATGTCATCGGAGATGGCTTGCACCCAGGCCATATTGCTATCTACGCCGAGAGTGGAGTGACCCATCTCTTCAAGCCGCCGCGCCAGGCTGGCCCCAAAACGCCCCAACCCAATCACGGCAAACTCTTGCTCGGTCTGGCTCTTCACGGAATGTTTCGACTTACGTGCCATCGGCAATCTCCTTCGAAAATGTAGGGCGATTTTGCAAATCGCCCAGACGATTTGCAAAATCGTCCTACAAATTTTCATTCATCGTGGTGCGCCCCACTCATGGGGAACTCCTCTCACATTCGCGTTTGCTGCTGCTCGAAATCGCCTCACCAGAGATACTATGATGCGCCCAAATGTGTGTGGTACGCCACCACCGCGGCCCGTACTGATGGGTAAATATGCTCCTCACCAATCCGTTTCATCAAACCCGTTAGTAACAAGAGGTCACGCAGGGGTTGATTGGCTCGCGCAATCCACAATTCGACGCCCATTCTTTCCAGGTTTGTATCCAAATTTTCCAGCGCCTCAGCGGCCGTTGAATCAAAATCACTGATCGCCTCGGCATCCAGAATCACACATTTCAATCCATCCCCAGCCCGCACCACCAGCTCTTGTAGACGTTCGGTAAAATATCCCGCATTGGCAAACACAAGCGGGGCATCAAAGCGATAGACAATCAAACCCGGCTCAGTCAACGCCGTCTCCTCGTCACTAACCTCACGGTACACCGTGCCGCCATGCGCCTCAACATCATCTAACAGGGCATCGTGCGGCCGTGAAATGTGGTAGATGACGTTGACCAGCGACAGCATCACCGCTACCAGAATCCCCTGCAAAATGCCCACCATCAATACGCCAAACAAGGTCACCACCGCCAGCCAAAACTCAGCAGGGCGTATTCGCCGCAAAAAACGAAAAGCCGCCACATCAAGCAATCCAAACGAAGCCACAATGATAATCGCCCCCAACACCACAGTCGGCAGCGGTGCCAGCAGCGGCGTGAAAAAGAGCAGGAAAATGATGACCAGTCCCACCGCGAGAAGCCCCACCCACTGCGATTTACCGCCCATCTGATCGGAGACTACCGTGCGCGAGCCGCTGGTTGCCGCCGGAAACCCGGTCAACAAACCAGCGCCAATATTCGCCATGCTAATCGCCACAAATTCCTGATTGGCGTTAATCTTTTGCCCATGTTTAGCCGCAAAGACCCGCGCTGTCAGCACCTCGTCGGCATAAATCAGAATCGTCAGGGCCAACGCGCCCGGCAGTAGCGCAAAAATGTCTTGCACCGTCACGATGGGGAGAACCAACTGTGGCAGTCCGGCGGGCACTTCGCCCACAATGGCCACCCCTTTTGCTTGCCAGTCAAATAAGGTAGATGCAACGATAGCGACCGCCACCACCACCAGCGGCCCCGGCAACGTGCGGTTCACCCGGCGGATGATAAACAGCACCACCATACTAACCGCGCCAATTACCACAGTAAGCAAATGCGCTTCATCCAGACGGCTAACAAGTTCCAAAATCTGCCGGAAGAAGGCATCGCTCTCCAGCTTAATGCCAAACATCTTACCCAATTGACTGCCAATCACGATCAGGGTAGTGCCAAAGATGTAGCCGACGAGAATCGGCTTGGACAGGAAGTCAGTGATGAAGCCCAGCCGGACGATACGAGCCAGCAGCGCCAAAATACCGACGAGAATCGCCGTCATAGCAGCCAGCATCGCATAACGCGCCGGGTCGCCGCCAGCCAAAGGCCCAACGATCGCCGCCGTCATGATCGCCGTCGTTGCTTCCGGCCCCATGATAAGCTGTTTAGACGTGCCAAACAGGGCATACATGGCCATTGCGCCCAAAGCTACATACAACCCCGCCACCGGATTCACCCCGGCAAGATCACCGTAAGCCATTGCCGACGGTACAAGTACCGCAAACACCGTCACCGCCACAACAAGTTCGGTGCGCAGCAGCGCCGGGCTGAACGCTTTCAGGAGGGCAAGTCCGGGAATCAACTGATAGACACCGCTCTTCGGCGTCTGATTGGTATCACTCATCTTCTATCCTTAATCGCAGTTGGCTCTTTGGGAATTCAGGGGGTTGACGACCCTGATGCGTAATGTGTGATACGTAACCGCAGAAAATTCACGCATCACTCGTCACGCATCACGCATCAGACAAAACCTCACGAAACCTCAAAGACCCGTTATTCATTCCCGGATAAAGGCGTCGCCCGTTTCGCCACTTGTTGGGCGCTGCGCAGAGCTATCAACGCGGTTAGCAGCGCGCTGGTAACAACCGCCACCGCCACCACCGCCGCCGTCTCCTTCTGCACCAACACCATCGTAAAAACCACCGCAAACAACGGCGCCTTCAAAACCGCCACCATCGCCCCCGCCATCGTCGCCGCCACCGCCACCGCCACCGGAATCTCAGGAAAAAGGAGATTCATAGCCAGGCCCAAGGCAACACTAGCAAACAAGATGGGGAAGATGTAGCCCCCTTTCCAGCCCGTCGCCAACAGCAGCGAAGTGGCAAACAGCTTCGCTATCGCCAACACAATCAGCATAACCACCCCAATCTGCGCCGCATGGGTGATCAAATCTACCGTTTCCGACTCACCGGAGAACAAAGTCAGCGGTAACAGAGCGCCAATAATCCCCATACCCAAACCACCAATCACCCCGCGCCAGACCAACCGATCTTCCAGCGGCTGAAAAAGCTGTTGCAGGCGTCTGAGCGACAACATGAACAAGATACCCGTCACCCCGCCCACAAAACCCAGCGGCGCGGCAAAGGCCAAATCAACCAAACGCGGCGCATACGCCGGAAAGCGGTACAACGTCTCAAAAAATCCCCCACTCAACAAAACAAAGACCACCGTCGCTACGGCCGACGACAACAGGCTGGGAAACAGCACCCAAAAATACATCGCCAACCCGCCGGTTCCTCCCTGCGCCGATTCCAACCCCAACAGCGCCCCGCCAATAGGCGATGTAATAAAAGAAGCCAGCATGGCGCTAACCCCCGAATAACCCACCGAGCGCGTCTCCTGCGCATTCAGTTTGAGTCGGTCAGCCAGCCATGTGCCCAACCCGCCGCTGGCATCGGCCAACGGCGCCTCCGGCCCCAGACTGCCCCCCGCAATCAGCGAGACCAAAGCAGTAATCACAATGCCCGGCGCATTGCGGTAGTCGAAGCGTCCCGTCTTGCCAAACTCCTGCATCACCTCCGCAAAAATGCCGCTGTGATCGCCGAAATGCCTCACCAGCAGCCCCACCAGCAAACCGCCGAAGGTACAAACCAGCACGGTGAAAAGGCGGGCATCCAACCCCAATTCCTCGGCTACGGTTTCCCAAAGCAACGCTGTGCCCTGATGCACAATAGCCATAAAAGCAAAGGTCATCACCGCAACAGCTACGCCCAATAAAATAACCAACCCCAATAGCTTAAGGTACGGTTTGAGTTGTGCCTGTGGGTCAATCATAATTTTGCCTTGTTAACAATCTCGGTTGTTTGCTCTAGTAGCCGCGATATCCTTACCGAACTCGTGTTTGGGCCGCGACAAGCATGTCGCGGCGATTACTTCCGCCCACCGCTGTCAGCGCAAAAGCCCAACGCCATTGCGACGACCGACACCGCCTACTGGGCCGGGGGGGTTCGGTCCGCGGCCTACACCGCCGACTGGCCCCGGTGGGTTGGGGCCACGGCCTACGCCGCCGACTGGCCCCGGTGGATTGGGT
>JAWOGU010000595.1:0-7169 GCA_046496595.1 Chloroflexota bacterium | reverse complement strand
GAAAAAATCGAGGCCTTTCTGGCGCGGCCCTGAAGAAGGCGCTTATCTGGCGCTGTCTGGGTCGGCGGCGCCCTCCGCGCGGGCCGTCTCGATGGCCGCGATGACCTGATCCGCCGTGTAAAAATCGCTTTTCAGGATGAAAATGTATCGTTGACGCATAAGCGGGCGAGTATAACATCCCGCCCTGGTTTCTGTTACAATTCACAAAACGATTTCCCAATTCATCATTCATCATTTTGTAGGAGAACCATGCGCAAAAAAGTCATTTTAATCACTGGCGCCGCTGGTGAAATGGGTCAGGCCTTGATTCAGAATCTGTCTCAAGATAATACCTATCACCTGTTGGCCCTTGATCTAAATCCCTTACCGGCAGAATTAAAAGCAGCAACCACCACCATTCAAGGCGATATTCTCGACACCCATTTATTTAAACGATTGGTGACAGAATATGATTTCGACGCCATTTTTCATCTGGCGGCGCTGCTTTCCACCCGCTCGGAGTTTGCGCCGGAACTGGCGCATCAGGTAAACGTAGACGGCACCCTGGCCCTGTTGCAAATGGCGGCTGAACAGTCGCAGCGGCGCGGAGAACCTGTTCGTTTTATTTTCCCCAGTTCCATCGCCGTTTACGGCTTGCCGGACCTGGAGACCAAAATCCGCGATTTTTATGTGCGTGAATGGGATTGGAACTATCCGCGCACGATGTATGGCTGCAACAAGCAGTATTGCGAAATGCTTGGCACCTATTTCAGTGAAAACTACCAGCAGTTAGCCCGGCAGAAGCCGGTCATGCTCGATTTTCGCTCGGTGCGTTTTCCCGGACTGATCAGCGCCTATACGGTGCCTTCCGGCGGCACCAGCGATTATGGTCCGGAAATGCTGCACGCGGCGGCGCAGAAGAAGCCCTATGCCTGTTTTGTGCGCGAGGACAGCGTGATACCTTTTATGGCGATGCCCGATGCCGTGACTGCCCTGCTGCGTTTGTATGCCGCGCCTAAAGAAACGCTGCGGCGTCGCGTTTACAATGTCACCAGTTTTAGCCTGACGGCAGGAGAATTTCGGGAGCAGGTACTCCAGGCTTTCCCGGACGCGCAGATCACTTATGCGCCGGATGTGGCCCGGCAGGGGATTGTGGATAGTTGGCCGGCGGGTCTGAGCGACAAGGCGGCGCGGCGTGATTGGGGTTGGGAACCTGCTTATGACGTGGTGCGCGCCTTTCAGGAATATCTCGTGCCGAATATTCGAAAACGGTATGCTGGATGAGGCAGAAGGATGAATGTTGAGGGATGGGGGGTCAGGTTTTGCGGGTTTGGTTGAAGGTGTAGAGAGCCAGGCCGGCAGCGCCGCCAAGCAGGGTGAGCAGCAGTCCTGACCAGGCGCCGATGTTGTGGAAAACGGCCGTTCCCGGCAGACCTATCGCCGCGTAGTTGTAGGCCACTAAGGCGCCTACAAGCCCCCAGAGTATCCAGGCTAACTGCTTGGTCAGGGGTGCGTTGTGGCGCAAACTGAGTACATAGCCGCTGATGATTACCAAAGACAGACCGGTTAGCACCGCGATCAGGGTGGCAAATTCTGACAGCGAGATGTTGAGGGCCGGTTCTGGTGGTTCTACGGGCAGGGGCACAGATGTGGCAGTCGGCGGCGGGGTTTGCGTTTCGGTGGGTGGGGGTGTGGCTGTAGCGGTGGCGGTCGGGGTGGGCGTGAAGGTTGGCGTGGAAGTGGGGGTAATGACGGCGACCTGGGCCTGGCCTTCAAGGGAGATGTCAATTTCCTGGGATGAGATGGCTTCGCCGGAAACGGCCGTTATGCGGAACTGTCCGGGTCCGGTTCTGGCAGGCAGCACATAATCCAGTCGCGCAATGCCATCGATTGTGGGAATGTTGTCGATGATGTTAACGGTTCCCTGAATGCGGTCTACCTGCATAAACTGTACGTTGGTGCCGTCTGGCACCGGGTTGCCGTTGCGGTCTCGGATGACGCCGGTTTGCAAAAGGAGCGTGTCACCTATGGCGGCCTCCAGCGGCGCTTCACTGGCTGGCGATTGGGCGTTGCCCTCTCTATCTACGATGAACAACTCGATCACCTGGATGGGGTTGGGGCTGGTTTGTTGGTTGAGTTGATAATTGACCCCTTGAATACTCACCGGAGAACGGCCGTTGAGCGGTATTTCCTGAAAAAGCGTGCGGGCAGCCGTGTTGATAAACGCATCTATTTTGCTGTACACGGCATAGTAAGCTGTCAGTTTACTGATTTCTGTGCTGTCCAGGTAATAGGGCGTGTTAAAAGCAAAAGCAATTACATTTGAGTTGCGGAACAAATCGGGCCGCTGTGCTAAAAAGGTGCGCAAAGCAACTGTGTTTGTATCCTCGAGCAGGACAAAAATAATCCAATCGGCGCCTTCCCTAAAACTTTCTTGCACAAAATAAGCTGGTGGGATAGTAGGACTGGGTTCCGGGGTGGGACTGGGTTCTGTGACTTCTCTGGGATCTTCCGTTTGAGATTCAGCGGTAGCGTTTGGGGTGGCAAGGGGAGTGGGTGTAAGCAGCACAATCGGTTCTGTGCCCGCAGCTAAAAAGTCGTTTAAATCCCTGAGACTGAAGCTGGTGATTTGCTCTGGCTGCACCTGTCCGGTCGCGTCGGGACCATATAGGGCGAGGATTTGATTTTGCAGGGCGTCTGTGGCGATGAACGATTGGGGCGGGCACGTGCTGCATTGTTCAGTAAACTGCATATCTGTAAAAATAATAATGCGATCCGCAGGTCCAGGCGGGCTGGGTAAACGCTCTACCAGGGCTTCCAGGTTGGGTGAAATAAGGGTGATGGCTTTCTGAGCGACGTCGAAAACGGCCGTTTGCTCCTGGTTGAGTTGATCCGCCACATCATCCACGTTTGCCAGCACATTCGTTGGCGCAAAATCCTGGTCATATTGGCGCAGCTTCGCTTTCAGAATGCGCAAAACGGCCTCGTCGAGCCGCTGCCGGAAGGCGGGGTCGGTCTGGTAAAGTTCTTGAAACCAGATAATCGAATTTTCCACATTCTCAAGCTGCTGAGTCATCGACGAGCCGGTGAGGGCAAAATCGGTGACCAACAGCAGGTCATTTCCGGCCATAAAGGCATCTTTGGCTACTCGCCGATATGGAAATGTTTGCTCCGTGTCGTCGTAATAGCGCTCTACAGCCCGCACACCTAAAGAATCAGACACCAACAGACCGCCATTTTGGTGCCAGGCAGTTAGTTCGGGCTGCTGCATCAGGGCAGTCAGCGCCTGTCTGTCAAAACTGACCGGGGCCGTGGAGGCTTGCACGTTTCCCTGGAATCCCTGGTAACGAATATGCGTGGTGAGCAGCCCTTCCACCACCTGAGACCCGTTGGCGGCGCGGCCGGTGACGGCAAAAAAAGGCGCCAGTTCCGTCTGCCGTAGCTGTTCAAGCGTTTTTCTGACCGTCGGGATTTCTTGGGTAACGGTGCGGTCACTGCTGCCAATACCGGGGAAATGTTTGGCGATAACGGCTAAACGGCCGTTACTGCCCTCATGCAGCCCCTGGGTATACGCTTGCGCCATCAGCCCCACCCAATACGGATCGCCGCCAAACGAGCGCACGCCCAGACTGCTGCTGTCGCTTGTTGTCGTGTTGGAAACCACATCCAACACCGGCCCCAACAGCATATTGATGCCAATCGTTTCGAGTTCTGCCCCGGCAATGCGGCCTATGACAGCGGCATTCTTCGGATCCCAGGTAGCGCCCAAGGCCATGCTGCTGGGCAGTTGATTCATGCCGTTAAAAATCTCACTGTAAATGGGACCATCGCCTTCATAGTTGGTGGCGATATACAAGGGGATGGCTGTGGCAGCGGGCGGGACTGCCAGAGTAGGCGTTGGCAGCGGGGTAGGCTGCGGCGTATCTTCTGCGGTTGGTTCGGTCGGCTCCCGTTCAGCCGAGGTATAACCCAGCAGTGATAACCGCTGAAGATCGTTGATCAGGGCGGCTGTTTGGGTGGGCGCGTTGGCAGGGTCGCCAGCGCCGGTGATATTGTCGTTTTCAGCCAGCAGCACCACACCGCCGACGTGATAATTTAATATCAGGTCAGCAATTTTGCTGTCTTGGTAAGCCGTGTCACCCACAAAGGGCACAATAAAAACCTGACCAACCCTTTCCGCAATGCTCATTGAGTTGAATAAGGCTTGAGCCTGTTCTTCAATGGTCAACGGGGCATCTTGGGCGAGAACGGCCGTTTTCTGACCACCAGACAACATAAAACAGAGCAAGCATGTGGCTACCAGCCACCGCCACAAACATTTCATGGTGAAGGGCATCTTCCCTGATCATATCGCGTCGATGGGTGAGGCAAGCGGCGTCTTTTCCATCACTCAACGCGAAAAGTTAAGACAATTATAGCGTAGATTGCCCTCTTAAACACCTGTGCTAAAATCACCAAACATTGGGCTGTCAATCTGGAAGGAATTGATTTGTTCCCTCCAGATTTTTTTATGCCTCCAGGTTCAGCATATGTCAGAAAAAACACGTAATTTACTCGCACTTTTTATGCTGGTTGTGCTGGCTTGCAGCGCCTTCATCGCCGGGTATTTCACCAATGATTTTGTAGAACTGCAAACGGGCGGCACACTCGTGCGCCAGCGAGACGACTTCGACATCTTTTGGGAAGCCTGGAGCCGCATTGAAGACAGCTTCATTGGCGACATGCCTGCCGGTCGAGAGATGGCTTACAGCGCCATCCGCGGCGCCCTGGCTGGCCTCAATGACCCCTACACCGTGTTTATTGAGCCTGTTGTGCGCCAGGAAGAACGGCAGTCTTTGCAGGGTCATTTTGGGGGCATCGGCGCTACGCTCTCTCGCCCGGAGGAGGGCGGACCTGTCCTCCTTGACCCCATTCCGGGAAATCCGGCTGAAAAAGCGGGTATGCTGATGGGTGATGTGCTTTTGGCCGTAGATGGCGTGGAAATCACGCCCGACATGACGGTGGTGGCTGTGCGCGATATGATTCGCGGCGAAAAAGGCACTGTGGTAGTGTTAACGGTGGTGCATGAAGGGGAAGAGTCGCCGGTTGACTTGGCAATCGTGCGGGATGATATTCTGGATCCTTCCGTCAGTTACCGCGCCGTGTCTGATGATGGCAAAATTGGTTACATCCGGCTGGCGCGGTTTAGTGGTGAAAGCAGCACTGAGGTGGAAGAAGCCATTAACAATCTGGTGACGGCAGGCGCCGAAAAGCTTATTTTGGACCTGCGCAACAATGGCGGTGGCTTGTTGAATGCGGCCGTCGATGTGTCTGATCATTTTCTGGCTGAAGGTCCCATTTTGTATCAGGTGACTCACGATGAAGGGGAAAAAGAGTATCTGGCTACAAATGAGACAGTGGCGCCGGACATCCCTCTGGTGATACTGATCAACGGGGGCACCGCCAGCGCCTCAGAGATTGTGGCTGGCGCCCTGCAAGACCGGGAACGCGCCATTTTGATTGGCGACCACCAATCTTTTGGCAAGGGATCGGTGCAGTTGGTGTATGATTTGAGCGACGGCTCTTCGGTGCATGTCACCTCAGCCCGCTGGTTTACGCCCAACCGGAACCAGATTGACCAGCAGGGTTTACAGCCGGATATTCTGGTTGAGATTACACAAGAAGCGATTGATAACGGCCGTGACGAAGTGCTGGAACGCGCTATTCAATTTTTACAAAAAGACGAATGAGTTTACTGTCTTAAATGTTAAATGGATGTTTGTTATGAATGATGATGTTTCACCAACACGAAAGATAAATTGGGTGCTGATGGGCATAACGGCCGTTGTCGTTTTGCTTCTTTGTGGCGGCTTTTCGGCGGTTAGTTTTGCTATTGGCCGCGCCAGCGCCGAGCCGCAGCTGCTCACCGAAACCATCACCGAGATGCTGGAAGTGACGCGGGAGGTAACGGTTGAAGTGCCGGTCGCCGTGGAAGTGACTGTAATCGCAACGGCCGTTCCCGTTCAAGAAGCCAGCGACAACGGCCAACCGGCGCAACCCACAGCCATCCCCACCAACGCGCCGCCAAAATCACCCCTCACCACCGCCGGCGACGTCGATTTAAGCGTCTTCTACGAAGCCTGGGGCATCATCGAACAAGAATTCGATGGTGAACTGCCCCCGGAAGAAGCCCTCTTGCACAGTATCATTGCCGGCTCATTGGAAACCCTGGAAGACGATTACACCCGCTTCGTGCCCCCAGACATCGCCGCCCGTTTGCGCGAAGACATGGGTGGTTCCATTGAAGGCATTGGTGCTTTCGTGCGTGAAAACGACGAAGGTTTTGTCGAAATTGTGCGTCCCATTGCCGGGCAGCCGGCCGAATCGGCAGGTCTCAGAGCGGGCGACATCATCCTTGCGGTAAATGGCGATGATGTCACCAAATTGAGTATGGATGAAACCCTGCTCCTGGTGCGCGGTCCCCGCGACACGGAGGTGGTACTCAGCATTTTCCGGCCTAAGGAAGCTGAAGAATTGGAATTCACCATCACCCGGGCGCGTTTTGAAATCCCGATCATCGAATCCAAAATGGTCACCGACGACATCGGTTACATCCATCTGAGCGAGTTTAACAGCAATGCTTCTGTGCGCACCGAGGAAGCTCTCAACGCACTGCTGGCTCAGGGCGCGACCCGCATTATCTTCGATTTACGCGACAATCCCGGTGGTTATTTGGACCAGTCTGTAGCCGTAGCAGACCTGTTTATTCCAGAAGGGGTAGTGCTGCTCGAACGAAACAATGCCGGCCTGGATAAAGAGTTCACCGCCGATACCGGCGACGCCGGTGAGAAAATTCCCCTGGTCGTCCTGGTTAACGCCGGCAGCGCCAGCGCTTCTGAAATTGTCGCCGGCGCCATTCGGGATAATAATCGGGGTACCCTTATCGGGGAGACCACTTTTGGAAAAGGTTCCGTGCAGCAGCTTCACCAGCTTTCAGATGGCTCTGAATTACGTGTTACTATTGCCCGCTGGTATACTCCGGCTAACATCTCTATCAGTCAGGAAGGCATTACGCCCGATATCGAGGTTCTATCTCCGGACACCTTTACCCTGGGCGGTGAAGGCGATTCGCAGCTAGAAAGGGCCATTCAATTTTTGCAGACAGGACAATGAGCACGATTCAAAGCGGCATCAAAATAATTGCTAAAAAC
>JAWOGU010000310.1:0-3109 GCA_046496595.1 Chloroflexota bacterium | reverse complement strand
CCACGCCAGAACCAACGCCAGCCGTTACCCTGACGCCCACAGCGGCATCCTCCCCGGCTTCAGGCCAAACAGTGGAAACGGCCGTTCCGCCAGCGTCTGCCGATGAAGGCGGCGCGGCTCTGGCGCTGGCTGAAATTGATCCTGACACGATTGCTACAGAGGAAACTGCGCCCCCGCCGGACCCGGTTGGCTTTTTACTGGCCTGGCTGGTTGTCATTGCCCTGGCAGTTGTGATGGTCTTTGCGGTGTGGCGGGTGGTTGGCAGTTGGCCACAGCTAACCAGGGCGGAAGTGGTCCTGGTCAACAGCCCAGGGCGGACTATGCTGTTTTGGGCGCTGATTGGGCTGGGACTGATTGTGTCTGGTTATTTGGCGTATGTGGAGACGATGCATGTAATGGCCGTTTGCGGACCGGTGGGCGAGTGTAATCTGGTGCAAAGCAGCCCCTATGCACGCATTTTGAGTATACCGGTTGCTGTTTTAGGGCTGCTCTTTTATCTGGCTTTGGCGGCGTTGTGGCTTTTGCGGCGGGCGTCAGCCCTACGCGGACCGGTCATATGGGGTTTGGCGGCGCTGACTCTGTTTGGGACGCTGTTCTCCATTTATCTGACGCTGGTGGAACTGCTGTTGATCCACGCTGTGTGCGCCTGGTGCCTCACCTCGGCGGTCGTCACCGGGCTATTGTGTGTGCTGGTGATGACGGGGGTGGTGAAACGGCCGTTATCGCCCGAACCGCAGTGGCAGCCCACCGATTAAGACGATGACATACGTTTTTGGTCCTGTTTCTTCGCGTCGTAAGGTTTTGCAAAACCCGGCCCGCCTACTATAATCCTCTGTTCAACCACCCATTTGTACGCCTGATTTAGAGGAGTTTAGCCGTGTCCGCCTATCAAAACATCAAAGTCATTATCAATCCATCTGCCGGTAAAGATGAGCCTATCTTGCATACCCTCAACGAAGTGTTTCGGCGGCATGGCGTAAAGTACGACGTCAGCCTCACCAAGAAGTTTGGCGACGCCACCCGCCTGGCCCGGGAAGCAGCCGCCAGTGGCCAATATGATCTGGTGACCGGATATGGCTGAGAGGGCACCCAGATGGAAATGGCCAATGGCCTGAAGGGAACCGGTGTGCCCATGGCCATTCTGCCCGGCGGTACCGGCAACGCCATGGCCTTTGAGCTGAATATTTCGCGTGATTTGCGGGAAGCCGCCGAACTGATCTGCACCAGCCAAACGCTCAAATCGGTGGATATTGCCAGAGCCAACGATACCTATTTTATGCTGCGGCTTTACTCTGGCGTGGAAGAAGAGCAAAAAACAAGCCGCGAACAAAAAGACAAGTACGGCATCCTGGCTTACCCGCTGTCTGTGGTGGAAATGGGCCGGGACCTGAATCGCGCCCACTACCGGTTGACGATTGACGGCGAGGTGGTGGAAGAAGAGGGGGTGGCCTGTTTTGTGGTGAATGCGGGCAGTATCGGCGGCGTGGCGCTGTCGTTTGACTCCGAAATTGACGTGACGGATGGGCTGTTGGATGTGTTTATGATCAATACCAGCCTGTCCACACTCAAGGCGGCAGTGGGCCGCTTTTTGTCTCTGGACACAGAAGGAGCCCGGCTGCATTTTTGGCGCGGGCGAGAAATCATTATGGAAGCGGATCCTGTCCAGACGATTTGGGTCGATGGTGAACTATTGGGACCGACGCCGCTGACGATAACGGCCGTTCCCGGCGCCGTGCAGATCGTGGTTCCAGACTAAGCCATGGGCAAGAAGCAGGGATTGATTCTGGTTGGTCTGGTGATAGCGGCGGTGGTGAGCATAACGGCCGTTTCCCGCCCTCTTTCCGCCCAAAAGCCAGCCCATACCACCGCCGACGATGACGTTTTTCTACCGCTCGTCGCCAAACCCGGCGGCTCACCCCAAATCGCCGGGTGTGACATTTTCCCTGGCGACAACGTCTGGAATACCCCCATTGACAGCCTGCCTGTTCATCCCAACTCCCCAAATTACATCAACACTATCGGCGCCAACGCCGGGCTGCACGCCGATTTTGGCTCCGGCGTTTGGCCTCCCGGCTCTGACAGCCCCATTGGCATTCCTTTTATCGTTGTGCCCGGCAGCCAACCAAAAGTCACCGTCAATTTTGACTATGCAGACGAAAGCGATCCCGGTCCGTACCCCATTCCCCCGGATGCGCCCCGGGAAGGCGGCCCTACCACCAGCAGCGGCGACCGGCACGTTCTGGTCCTGGAAAAAGACAACTGCCTTCTTTATGAATTATACGCCGCCGAGCGCCTGCCTAATGGCAGTTGGGATGCCGGCAGCGGCGCCATCTTCGACCTGAAATCCCACGCCCTGCGTCCTGCCGGTTGGACCTCCGCCGACGCCGCCGGGCTGCCCATTCTGCCCGGCCTGGTGCGCTACGACGAAGTGGCGGCGGGTGAAATCAACCACGCCATCCGCTTTACCGCCCCTCAAACCCGGCGCGCCTACCTCTGGCCTGCCCGTCATTACGCCTCTAACCTGACCGGAACAAATTATCCGCCGATGGGCCTGCGCCTGCGTTTGAAAGCGGATTTTGACATCAGCGGCTATCCCCCGGAAATCCGGGTGATCTTGCAGGCCATGAAAACCTACGGCATCATCCTGGCAGACAACGGCTCTCCCTGGTATATCTCCGGTGTCCCCGACGAACGCTGGGACAATGGCAACCTCCACGAGTGGGACGACATCACTGGCGCTGATTTTGAAGTGATAGACGCCTCCAACCTGATGATCGATCCCGATTCAGGCCAGGCCAATCAGCCCTAACCGTTAAAGTGACAGTCACCTCCGAGGTGACTGTCACTTTATGGTACTACCCCACCCG
Source organism: Chloroflexota bacterium (assembly GCA_046496595.1). Taxonomy (GTDB): domain Bacteria; phylum Chloroflexota; class Anaerolineae; order Promineifilales; family Promineifilaceae. The sequence continues at coordinate 242 of JAWOGU010000310.1, read as the reverse complement.
GTTAATCTCATAGCCAATCACCGCCAGTGGATCTTTGCCCGTGTATTGGCTGCCCGGCTTCTCCCCGTAATACAACGAAAACAGAATCCCGCGCAGGCCAATGTTTAACTGGCGGTACAGCGGCGCCATCATCCCCGTATCCGCTGGCGTCACGGCCGACATCTTGTCTACCAGCCAGCGCAGCACCCCCACCGGCATAAACGACAGCACAGCCAGCGCCGTGTTCAACAAGGAAATATCCT
>JAWOGU010000229.1:0-12645 GCA_046496595.1 Chloroflexota bacterium | reverse complement strand
AGCAAGTAGCGGGTGGCAAAGGTGTGCCTTAAACTATGGGGAGTAGCTTCGGCCGGAACCAGCCCTAGTGATACAGTCTGCTGGATAGCCTGCCCAATCATCCGGCTCATTTCTCGAATACTCAAGGGGGTGCTTCGCTCGCTTTTCCACAGCGGTTCCAGAGCATCCACATTCTGCCAGACCGTTGCCACTGCTTTCAACCTGGGTTCCACTTCTGTCAATATGCGCCCGTAAATGTACCACCCATATGCACCAACAATGTACCACTAACATGCACCAACAATGCACCACCTATGTGCGGCCACAATGCACCACCTCCGGCGGGCGGCTAACCCATCATCAGTAAAATAAGCGGCTACGCCATTTTCCCATTCAATCGGTTGGTTCGATAAACACCTCCTTGCTGACTTGCCACTCCTCACCAAACCCGGCTCAGGGCCACCGCCACTTCATCCAGCCTGACGCGAGTCAAAGCATCAGACTTGCCCACGTGCCGTTTGTAGCAAGTTACATGTAGTGATTTGAGATGAAAAAGAGCGTGGCTTCGGCAACCATGTTGTCTTGGAAATGAGAGGCATTTTAATGGTATGCTTTTTTATTGTTGGTTATTACTATGCAGTCAAACCGCCCGTTAAAGGCTTATTCTTTTTGAATGACTGGCAGGAAATAGGACGCCTGCCAATACTCATCTGCGCCCGGGGCTGGATTGTCCAACGGCGGTTCCTGACCATCAATGTCCCGGCTTACCGTGGTGGGCAACCCCTTGAAGCGCGCCGCCGAACCGGTGGTAATATGATGTCCATCTGCAGCAAACAGGGGATCGCCCGCATATTGCCAGGACGTAGACAACCCTGCATTCGGTTCGAGCTGAAAGGCGATGGGCGTATCGTGCCAGAGAATGCCATGGAGTGCCAGACTGCTGTCGGCGCTAACAAAAGCACCCACGGAGTGGCTGGCAAGAATGGTGTTGGTGAACACGGCCGTACTCGGCGCTCCCGGCTGGCCTTCACAATCGGACGATAGCGCCAGCCGGATAGCACTGTCACCGTTGCGGGCCAACGTTATGTGCCAGGCATCCAGTTGTGCGCCGCAAATAAGATGCAGCCCGCTGCCCTGGTTGTCAATCACGGCCGTATTCTCCAGCTGCGCCTGCCCGCCGTCCAGCAGCAGACCGGCGCCCGTGCTGCTGGCGTGGTTCTGTCGAATGATATTCCCGGTCAGAAAGGCGATGTTTTCCGCCAGAGACACACCACCGCCATGTCCCTCGCCGCTGCCTTTATCCGCGGCATTACCCATCACCAGATTGGGTGTTTTTGCATATTCCCCACCAGAGTATATTTCAAAAACCTCTCTCGAGTGCAATTGGTTAGAAATCACTGGAAAAACAAATTATATTGTTATTGCCTACTCGACTGAAACGTAGTGGAATATACTTTTTTGGGCGTTATGCAAAAACACCCAGAATACAGTTTCTCCGGAAACGGCCGTTATCTATGACAAATACGCGCAGTTTGATGAGGTGCCGACAGATGAACCTATCGTCTGTCTGGCTGTTGTCGGGGAACTGCCCTACGCCGAAGGCATTGGCGACAGCGCCACCCTGATGCTGCCCGTCAAAGAGATTCGCACCCTCAACCGCATGGCTGAAATGTGTGATCAATTGGCAGTGGTACTGGTTTCAGGACGGCCGTTAATCATCACAGACCACATCGACAACTGGGATGCGCTGGTGGCCGCCTGGCTGCCCGGCACCGAAGGCCAAGGCGTCGCAGACGTCTTGTTTGGCGATGCACCATTCACCGGCAAAACCGCCTACACCTGGCCTCTGTCTGTTGACCAACTGCCGTTAGATTTTGCCACACTTACAGCAGAAGATGTCCTATTCCCATTTGGTTTCGGACTAGAATAAGCGTTTCCCCAAAATAAATGAAGGCCAAGAAGTGCATTGACTTCTTGGCCTTCATCTTCAAATCAACTAATCCAACAGCGTTACAAAACTGAATCGAGAGGCAGCTTTACCGGATTCCCGCCATGAGCCGCAGAAAAGCGTATGGCGAGGATCAGCTCTTGATCCAGCCTGGCTTGATAGGCTCCATAACCTGGCTCAGACTCGTTTTGAACTGCGTTGACGAGAGACAGCAAACAGCCAGCAACGCCAATCTCGTCATCGTGCCATTGCATACCGTGCCCCTGCTTTTGGGGGCGGAATGGATTATCCCATTGCACAATAGGCTGGTCGGGATTACCAGTGTGGGCGACCATTGCCACCAATACGCCGCCATCGACTCGTTCCCAGCGCCGTTCGACGGTGATGAACTGCGGCATTTCACCGCCGGGAGCCAACAGGGATAGCCGCTCCTGCACGTCCAGCCCAACGCCGATAGTAATACCCATCCCCTTTTCAGCCAGAAAACGACTGCTGCGCCACCAGCGTAAGGGTGAATCGTAGCCCACGTTAGTCCAATGGAAAATACCGACCTGTCCCCCTTCGAATTCGAAGAGGCCATGTTCCTGGGTTTCGGTGCGGGCGTCGTGGTTGTTAGCGAGACGCGACCAATAAGGAGCAAGTTCGTATTCACGAACGAGGCCGGTCACTTGGGTGGGACGAGCGTCAAAGCCGAGGTAACTGCGCATAACGCTGATGCCGTGATAGCCATGTCCGCCAAAGTCGTTGAAACTGGTGTGGACTTGTCCGAATATACCGGAAGCGATGAGGCTGAGTTTGAGTTGTTCTAACGGCCGTTTATGAAACTGTTCCGCCACTTCAATCTTTAGCCCACGCTGGTTGGCGGCGGCAATGATGGCGTCCGCTTCAGCCAGGTCATGAGCGATAGGGGTTTCGAGCAAGACATGCAGGCCAGCCTCGACGGCCATCAAGCCCACTTCCCCATTGGCATGGTAGGCCACGGAAACAATGCCGATGTCGGGCGCAGTTTCGCGGACGAGTTGGTCGAGGTTGGTGTAAGCGGGTACACCTAAACTTTGCCCTAATTGGCAGGCAGAGGCTTGACTGCGCCCCCACACGGAAACCAGTTCGACCTGTTCTGGCAAGGCTTTGACCAGGGGGCCGTACAAATAATCTGAACGCTTAGCAGTGCCGATGATGGCTACGCGTATGTGCTGGGTCATGGGAGTCCTCTTTTAGGCCGCCGTTATTAGGATTGAAACAGCTTTGGCGGGGAGGGTAATTGTACCAGAAACGGCCGTTTCCCCATTGAGCATATCGTGATAACGGCCGTTTAGTGCCACAGTTTGTTCAGATTCCGTATGATTCAGTACAAACAACAGTTTGCCGCGCGGTGTGATGCGGGCGGCCACTTCCACACCGGCTGGGGTCTGCATCAAAGGCTCAACCTCAGCCAGCGCCGCTATCCAACGCGCCATCGCGCCGTAAAAGAGGCAGTCGCCCATCGTTCCCAGGTAAATCACATTTCCCTCGCCAAATCTATTGATGGTAACGGCCGGTTTGTTGGCAAAATGATCAGCGGTGTACCAGCCTACAACTTTGGCACCTCTCATTTCTAACACATCGGCCCAAACCGAAGCAGGGAAATCTTCTTCCAGATCAGGCAGTCCAAATTGTACGGTGTTGTCTAGGTCTGGCGGCAGCGACACATATTCTTCCACTTCTACGCCGCTCATCCTGGCAGCCAATCCCGGTAGTTTCATGTTGACGACGGCGTTAGCATCATCTTTCACACCGGTGCGTGGCGTGAAAACGACCAGTCCACCAGCCGCCGCAAAATTTTCTAAATTCGTTGCTGTTTCCTGAGTTAACACATACATCGCTGGCACAACCACAGCTTTGTAACCGTGCACGTTGTCTTTTTCAGAAATGACATCCACCGGAATGTTGAGGTCGTAAAAACCGTTATAAATATCCTGGATGTGGGCTTCATACTGAAAACGGCGGTTGTTGGGCTGCACTTGAAAGGCAAAGCGAGTGTCATAGGACTGCATGACGGCAACTTCGGCGTGTACGGGCGAACCAGTAATCAGGCTGCCCATTTTCTGCAATTCCTGGCCAACTTGTTTGACTTCGGCATAACGCCGTCCGGGGATGCCATGATGGTCGAGGATGCCATGCCAATATTGCTCGGTGCCATGTAACGCGGTGCGCCAACGGAAGTAGACCATACCGTCTGCGCCATGAGCAATCGCCTGATAAGTCCATAAGCGCAGATCCCCCGGTTTGAGATGCGGCGAAACGATTTCCCAACCGCCGCTGCCTGACTGCTGTTCCATGACCCAAAAGTTTTTCTTTTTTAGGCTGCGCATGGTGTCGTGGTTGAGGGCGGGTATGGCGGGAGAAACGGCCGTTTCTTTAATCCACTGCATCCTCACATAATTATCCCATGATACCAGGTCTAAATCCTCAGTCATGTCGTAGTTGTTGAGCAGTGGGTATTTGAAGCCCATCAGGTTGTGGGTCATAAAATGATGGGGCATGTATTGGCGGAGGATATCGATTTGTGATTTTTGATAGGCGCGGTAACTGTCGGACATGAAGCGATAATAGTCTAAATTGAGGCCAGGATTATGGGAAGCGATGGTGTCCAGCGGCACGGGAATCTGTGACCACTCGGTGTAGACATGGCTCCAAAAGATTGTGCCCCACTTTTGGTTGAGTTCAGCCAATGTGCCGTACTTTTTTTGCAGCCATATCTGGAACGCTTGTTGGCAAATGGAGCAGTAACAGCGGTCGCCAAATTCATTGTCGATCTGCCAGCCGATAACAGCCGTTTCACCTTGATAATGTTCTGCCATCGCCGTCACAATGCGCCGGGTATGTTGATGGTAAAGTAAATTGTTGGGGCAGTAAGCGCGGCGCAAACCAAAAGTGCGGCGCATCCCGCTCTTGTCTACCAGAAACAGATCTTCTTGTTGGCTCATGAGCCAGGGGGGAGCCGCTGCCGTTGGAGTACCCAAAACGACTCGAATGCCTTGTGCCGACAGAACATCTATTGCTTTGTCGAGCCAGGTGAAATCAAAACGGCCGTTTTCCGGTTCCAGCAGTGACCAGGCAAACTCCGCCATCCGCACCACATTCATGCCTGCTTCAGCCATCAATCGTGCATCTTCCGCCCAGCGTTCTTGCGGCCAATGCTCAGGGTAATAATCCGCGCCAAAATAAAACATTTTTGTCTCCATTGTTACCCTTTTGTGGCACCGGCCGTAATGCCGTCTAAGAATTGTCGTTGGAAAATCAGAAAAATAATCAACAGGGGAATCAAGCTAATCACCGACATCGCCATCTGCGGCCCCCAGGCTGTCAAACCGGCGCTGCCTGCCATGGCATTGATAGCCAGCGTAATCGTATGCTTTTCAGGTGATTTCAGATAAATCAACGGTCCCAAATAATTGTTCCAGGAAGCCATAAAGAAGATAAGCCCCAAACTGATCATGCCTGGCCTGATAATCGGTGCAACGATACGCAAAAATATGCCAAATTCAGACGCGCCATCAATGCGAGCTGCATCAAGCAATTCATCAGAAATCGTCGAAACATATTGCCGGAAGAAAAAGATACCAAACGCATTAGCCGCGCCTGGCACAATCAGCGGCCAAAAAGTATCCACCCAGCCAAAATTACGCATGATGACAAACGAAGGCACCATCATAACTGCGCCCGGAATAACCATCGTAGCGAGGAGAAAAGCAAACAAACCCTTCTTGCCAGGAAACTCAAACTTAGCAAAGCCATACCCGCCCAAAGAAGTAAAAAACAAGCTAAACAAAGTTCCGACCAGCGCAACAAAGAACGTGTTTGCCAACACACGCAGCACATTCCTGTCTTCGAAAATGAAGCGGTAGTTCTCAAAAGTTGGCTTTTTGGGAATCAGGCGAACCGGATAGCCAAACACATCTTCAGGCAGCTTAAACGAAGTGCTCAACATCCAGAGGAAAGGCAGCATCATAAATAGTGAAATAAGAATCAACATGGCATATAAACCAATGTCGATTAGTTTTTTGCGTGTTTTGTATGAGAGTGTCATCACGTTTTCCCTAAACCTGCTCGCGGTTCAACTGGAATTGGAAGATGGTAAGAATGAAAATAAAGGCGAAAAATGTATAAGCAAGCGCGGAAGCATATCCATACTGATAACTGCCAAAAGCAACATTATAAATACGCATCAAGGGAGTGATGGTGGCATTGACTGGCCCCCCTCCTGTCAAGGTTGTTACTTCGGCAAATAGGCCAAAACTGCCGATGGTAGAGGTGATCAAAGCAAACAGGATGACGGGGCGCATCAGCGGCACAGTGATGCGAAAAAATGCCTGCACTGGTGTCGCGCCATCTACCATCGCTACCTCTGTCAGATCATGCGGAATGGTTTGTAAGCCGGCCAGCATGATGACCATGTTATAGCCCAGCCAGGCCCACACAATCAGCAAACTTAAGGAGATTCTGGCCCACATCACACTTTCCAGCCAGGGAACGCCAGGCAAACCGATGAAGCCAAGCATGGCATTAAATAAACCGTTCTGGTTTTCCATCAAGATGCGGAAGGCAAAACCAGCGGCGACCATGTTGGTGATAAAGGGCAAGAAAATAATGGTGCGAAAGATGCGGTATCCTCGAATCCTGCCTGAATTGAGAATTACAGCCAAGACGAGCGCCAAAGTAAGCATCAACGGCACATAGAGCAGGAAGATGACAACGCCATTCCACATGGATTGCCAGAACACTTTGTCTTTGGGGATTAACTGGAAGTTGATCAGGCCGGCAAATGCCATTGGCCCCACCCCTTTCCAACGAGTGAAACTCAGGTACATGGAGAGCAACATTGGATAGAGGCTGAAAACAGCAAAAAGTACATAAAAAGGAGAGATAAAGGCATATCCCCAACGGGCTTCCTTGATGCGTTTCCATAGGGAAGATTGTTGATGAGATTCTGTTTGTTCTGCGGTTAAACTCATTTTTGTTTCCACCATGAGGAGCGTTGTCGAACGTGTGGGGTCGGGTAGGCTTATGCCCTGAGACCCCACACGATTAACAAGATTTCAATTTTGTGTTACGGGGCGCCGGTTTCCAGGCGAACGGTATCGGCAGCGTCTTGCAGGGCTTCTTCCGCAGTCAAGTTACCAAGCGCATAATTCTGAACGGCCGTTGCCAGCGCACCGGCTACCGTGTTGTAGTATTCAGAATCGTAGATGAAGGCATACGGCACATTACCAGCCACATCCGCATACAGTTCTCGCGTCACTTGATCCCCAAAGTACGGGTCTGGTTCTGAGAACAGCGGATCATCATAGGTGGATACTAACGTTGGGAAGTAGTCACTGTATGCATATTGCGCCACCTGGTTATCATTATTAAGCGCCATAAATTCAATAAATGCCCAGGCTGCTTCAGGATTGGTGCTGTCTTTGGGAATGAAATAAGCTGACCCGCCAGCCATGGAAGCACGCACGCCGCCTTCTTTCCAGGCCGGCATATAGGCCACACCCCAATTCCCTTCTTGCTCGGGGGCGATCCAGGTTTTGAAGAAGTTACCCATCCAGGCCGGGTAAACCAGCGTCGCTACAGGGGGCGTATCGGTATTGTCGATGGTCGCATTTAAGTCGGTATACCAGGGGTCTGACCAATCCAGATTGTCAGAGGTGACATCAGCTTCCCAAAATTCGCCCAATTTTTCTAGTGTCGCCACCACTTCTGGATTGGCTATCGTCACTGCACCTTCATCGTCAAAGAAGCCAATACCTTGCTGCCACAACATGTCGATCAACATCAAACCATAGTTATTGGCTTTGTTTTGAGGAAAGCAATTCAAACCAGTTTCTTCTTTAATGGTGAGGCAGGTGCCCAGATAAGAATCCCAGGTAGCTACCATTTCACTCACCGATTCAGGGTCTGAAGCCAGGCCAGCCGCTTCAAAAATGTCACGGCGATAATAGGTGACAGACGGACCAATATCCCAGGGTACACAATAAAGCACACCATCTGTCTCACAGTAGGCCAGAATGTCTTCGTTGAATTCAGCTTTGTAGTTATCCATGAGAGGTGTGATATCCATGATGCCGCCCAAGCCGATCAGCGGTTGAATATCACGGTATTGAGTCACACCCAAGTCTGGGCCGCCAGTGCCACCTTGAATTGCCAAGCCCACCTGGCTGGCGACTTCTTCAGGAGCATAGTTCACAAATTCCAGTTCAATGTCAGGATACATTTCCTGGAAACCGGGAAGAACGGTCTGTTCCCAAACATCCTGATTGGCTTGCTGTACCCAGATTAATAATTTACCGGATGGCATGTCGGCCGCCACTTCTTCGGCCACGGCTTCTTCCGTTGGCTCGACTTCTGCCTCAACCTCTGTCTCTGCTTCTTCGACGGCAACTTCTTCTGTGGCAACTTCTTCAACAGCCACAGCTTCGGTTGCAACTACTTCCACTTCGGCCTCAACAGCCGGTTCTTCAGGCTTCGAGCCACCACAGGCAGCCAAAAACAAGCTCATCACCACCACTACACAAAACAGTTTGAAAAAAACTTTTATATTGCGCATTTTCTTCTCCTATGCCAGATTAACTGTGCCACAACTGGCTAAACATTTCTTAATATATTGTCTTGAGTCTCATGAAAAATGATACTGCTAAACAAATCATCGGTGTGAAATGGTCTGACTCTTTTCTTAAATCACATCATAGATAGCACCTCTTTCTAAAACAGTCCTAAAATTCAGGAGCCGATATGTTGATGAGTGCCATTCTTGTTATAATTAAAAAATGGCGTCAACATCCATAGCAATGGCATATGCTCTTGTTAAACATGTTGGCTGCTGTCCAGAACGTTCATCAGGAACCTACCAAGTTATCGATGAGCGTTCTGCTTTCTATTTGGGCAAACCTGACATGTTTTTAGTTGGTTGTTGACATAATCCACTTTTGAATAAGGTTTACTACACTGTCTTACCAGTCAAAACCCTTTTCATGGAAAACCATCTCTTCAGAATGCAAAGTGCCTAAAACCGTCAGGTTTTTACCATGGAACTTTCCCGCACAATTAATTGGGGCGGAAACAAATGTGTTCTCGGTTCGATGGTTTTCTCTTCTTGCGTGACTTCAGTAATCATCTTGTCAACTAAATTGACCGCAAAAAAAGAGGGGTCTCTCAGGTCTTGACGAATTGTTGTTAATGGTGGTGCGAAAAAATCTGCTTCTGGGGCATCATCATACCCAACCAGTGCTAAGTCAGAGGGAATATTAATCCCTAATTCTCGTGCCGCCCGCATCGCGCCCAGTGCCATCCTATCATTGCTTATAAATGCCGCGTCCATTTCTGGAAATTGTTTTAGCAATTGTTTCAGCCCCACTTCTCCACTGAGGCAAGACCAATCTCCTTCAACAACTTGTCGTTCAGCTATGGGCAAAACGGCCGTTTCCATTGCTTTCTTCCATCCCCGATAACGGTGGCGTGACACCATCCAATCCATCGGCCCCGTGATCATGCCAATGTTGCGATAGCCCTGCTCAATCAAATGCTCAGTCGCAATTTGCCCCCCACTTTCATTGTTAAAATCAACGACCATCAGATCAGGATACGCATGCATGTTTAGAAAAACCGTGGGAACCGCTAACTGTGGAATTTTTTGCAGAATCGCATCGCGGATATTACCCATATCAGGCAATGTCCAGACGATGCCATCTACATGATGCGATATAAAATAACGGAGCTGCTCATCAATATCAAAATTCTGTGGATCGTGTATAACTCGTAAAATAAGCGTATAACCTAACTGATTGGCACGTTCCTCAACAGCCATCAGCGTCGTGGAAGGGCCGTAATTTTCCAAACTAGCGCTAACAACACCTAAAATATAACTGCGTCCCTGAGCAATACCGCGAGCAATGCTGCTGGGTCGGTAGTCACGTTTCGCAATAATTTCTTTAACTCGGGCGCGTGTGCTTGCAGCCACATCAGGACGATTATTCAAAACACGCGAAACAGTTTGTTGTGACACCCCTGCTTCTTCAGCGATTTCTTTGATCGTTATCTTCCCTAGATTCATCATGATTTCTTTCGCCTACTTGCTAACTTTCATCTAATTCTCAATTGTACCGTTAGCGATCCCGGAAGCGATCCCGGAGGCGCTAAAGGCAGAATAGCACAGGCCAGCAACGGTGTCAATGGGCTTTATTACGGGTAAATTCGGGATACGTACAGAAATGTACCAGCGCTCGAGAAAAACCAGTCCTTTTGGGACCTGGTTTCAAGCATTTTCGGCGGCTTTTCGCCTCAACCCATGCTTCTTCAGCCATCGACTCAGGTTCGTCTCCGTTGTATTAAAACGACTGGCAATATATTTCTGTGTGGAGCCTTCAATAAATAATCTTTCAATCTCACTCCGATCTTTGTCGACCTTGCTTTTACCACTTCCTTTGGGACGACCAATCGGTTTGACGATCCTTTTCCGAACCGCTAACGCTTCTTTGGTCCGCTGACTAATTAAATCTCGCTCGATTTCAGCCGCCATCGTGAAAGCCATCGCCAAAATCCTCGATTGAAGTGAATTGTCTAGCTGCCAATTTCCCTTCACCGCATAGATGCGAATTCCTTTATCTGTCGCGATTGAAAGAATCTCCATGCATTGAAGCATAGATCGTCCTAACCGCGATAATTCGCTCACGATCAGATTGTCTCCTTCTCCTGGTTCTTCCAGTAGTTGCCCCAACTCCCGCTTGCGCCAGGCAATCCGACCTGAGGATTTCTCCTCAACCCACTCAACATGACCCAGCTTCATATCATTGGCTAAATGTAGAATATCAGCCTTGTTCTTCTCTAAATCCTGTTCTTGGGTGGAAACCCGTAAATAAGCGACAGTGCGTTTAGTTTTCATGAACTTCATCACAATAGTTGTTAGATAGTTTTTCTTGCAGTTATTATTGTACAAATAACTTTGACTTACAATCAAGATTTATCAAACAATAAAGGAAGGATTTTAGTAAATTATGACTGCAATTGAGCGTACCGCCTACCCCAGATTCAAACAATCGTTGACCGAGCAGGAATTACAGACGTTTTACGCCCCAACAGAAGCAGAAATCACGCTGGGCCAAAGCGTAACCAATACCAGGGTGGGGGAACTATCTTTCGCCATTTTGCTAAAAACGTTTCAAAAATTGGGCTATCTACCCCAAATCGAGTCTGTGCCCAAACAAATTAAAGAGTATATAACCTTTGGTGCTAGTTGTTTAGAGTTGATTACTAACCAAAATCATCACTATGGTTAAAGAATTGCACTAAATCGGCCATTTTAGCGAATATTTCATTGAGCCTCGTGACCAAAATTGCCATTCGGTCACTTTATGGGCGATTTTGGTGACTTTGAAGCTCAAAATGGGCTTTAAACTAGCACCAAAGGTTATATAGCCACCCATCTGGGGCTTACGGCGGTAAAAGGCAAGCTCTGTAATCTGCCACCGTCAACACGCAACCGTTATCGCAAAGCCATCCGCGCACATCTGGGCGTAAAATCTTATGGCGATGGCGGAGACGCTGCGGTTAAAGCGGTAGTGGAACAAGCGGCTCTAACCATGAGCGATCCGGCTGACCTCATCAATGTGGCTGTCGAAGAATTGGCGCGTCAACAATTTGAATTGCCCGCCTATAGAACCCTGGATGTGTACGTCAACCACCTACGCACTCAAGCGCATCAACAGTTGTATGCGCAAATTATGGGACGATTGTCTTCGGAGAACATCACTGTTTTGGATTCGCTGTTAGAAAAACAGGAATGGGAAACTCGTTACCCGTTCAACCGGCTGAAACAACTACCTAAATCTACTTCTCTTAAAGAGATACGCCGGTGGGAGGAACATTTATCTTGGCTGGAAACTTTGATTGATCCCCGGCCATTATTGGTCGCAGCGCTCAACACCAAAATCGAACAATTTGCCGCCGAAGCTCTTCAGCTCGAAACAGGCGATATGATGGATATCGAAACGGCTGAACGTCGGTATACACTTTTGCTATGCCTGCTGCACTATATGCAAGCGCGTACACGGGACCAATTAACCACGATGTATCTTAAGCGGATACGACTGGCGCACGCCAATGCCAAAGAGCGTTTACGAGCCGTTCACGATCAACACCGCGAATTAAGCGAGTTAATGGTGAACGCTTTTGCGGAGGTCGTTCATCATGCGGATGCGACCGATAGAATAGAGGATAAAAACCAGGACAAAGACGCGCTTTTAGGTAAACAGGTCCGGCAATTGTTAAAAAACAGGGGCGGCGCTGAGAAATTGAAAGAAGAATGCACCTTGTTGCAAGCGTACCATAACAACAACTATCTGCCTCTATTGCAACCATCTTATCGCCAACATCGAGCTGTGCCTTTCCGCTTGACGGAGCGGTTGCAAATTGAATCCACTACACAAAACAAATCGGTTCTGCAAGCGCTTGAGTTTGTTCACGAACATCGCCAAGCCAAAAAGGAACATCTACCAGCCGATATTTCAATTGAGTTCGCTTCGCCCCGTTGGCAGACGTTAATCAGAGAAAAAGTAGACGGCGAGTTCATGTACAATCGGTATCATCTGGAGATGTGCGTGTTTAGCGCGGTAGCCGAGCATTTGCGCAGCGGCGATCTGTATGTGGTTGGCTCAGAACAGTACGCCGACTATCGAACACAGCTTCTTTCCTGG
>JAWOGU010000099.1:0-21210 GCA_046496595.1 Chloroflexota bacterium | reverse complement strand
CAGGCACAAGGCAATGGTCCAATCTCCCCGGCGTAGATTTGAATGGCGTTTCGTCAGCATCAAGAGCGAACCCGTTATGGTCAGGGTATCGAACAGGTAAAAGGTATACGGTATGCTCAAGTGAGCAGATAGCGATGCCCGGCCTAGAAAAATAGCCAGGATGCCTACAATAAGCAGTAACAGCGTAAGATAACGGCTCGCGTTACCGGCGGCTGGATGGGCATGGACTCGACCACGAAACCGATAAAACCCAAGACCACGATAAAGCCAATTTGACGGTGAGAATCCAGCCGTCCGCGTGCACGCATTGTTAGGCTGCGTTTCTGTCTCTCTTTGGTCCATAGATAATCACACCTGAGGTGCTGTCCTCTATTAATGTGTCGGAAGAAAACCGCATAAGCTGAATCACCATGATCAAATCGCCCGCTGCTCCGCACGCGTTAAAGACAACAAAGAATAAAAGGAAGGGCACAAAGGCGATTGGTACGATCACCATGAGTAGCAAGCCAACAGCGGTGAGTAACACAAGAGGGGACAAGCCTATAACGAGGAATTGGTTTCGCGAAAAGTATACGCCGGACGGCGCGGCTGCATAAGGAAAGAGACCCTGAAATCCAAACTTCGGGCGGTGGCTTGAGAACAGCCAGTAAAACAAGCCGTGTACAAGTTCATGAAAGATCAGCACTGCAATCAGAGCGAGTCCGAGGTTTGGAAACAATGCTGGAGGAACTACGAATGAAAATCCGGCGGCGGTGGAACGTAGTAAATCGTGAAGGCGCATCCCATCAAGGGCATTTGGTCGAAATGCATTTGCGAATAGCACGAGCAGCCAACCACCGATAAGCAGCAACATAATGCCACTACTCACTGCACCAATTACGAATTTGAGATTCTTTGATGGTTCGATCATAGTGTATTTGGAATAATTGGAAGGAAGAGACTTGTTTGCTTTCATAAAGGAATAATAAACCGGATTCCGGTATGTCGCGTGACATGATGAGGGGGGAAGGCTCGTTTTTAGGCGCTGTGTGGTACTCATGTTCAAGGATTGGGTAACTTGGTCTCACTGCGTTTCTCTTCCAGCAAAACAAGGCGCCGCCCCAGGAATGCAAAAGCAATCAAAAAGACGGCCGTTATCCAACCGCCCAGGCTAAAAACCGGTGGCCCATACAGCGCCAGACCAGCGCCAGCCAGCACCAGCAGCCCTGCCAGCAGACCAAACATCTTCATGCCATACAAAGTAATAAAGGGCAGATAATGCGTGCCCACCACAATCATGGCCGCCGGGAAAAACCAAGTTTCCCGATAAAGCGTCGCCGCGCCGACCAGCAGAAAGTTGAGCGGCACCGTAAAAGCGACCTGTGAACCGAGCTGCCACAGCCCATTGCCGGGGCTTACCTTGCCGGGACGCCCCATCTGCCTCACCAGCAGTTGGGTAAGTGGAAATATACCCATGCTGCCGAAAAAGAGCGCCGCCATGCCAGTCACCGGCGAGAGCCAAGTTCCAAGCGCAGCAGCGATAAGCCAGATAAGCCCGGAAACTAGCTGCCCGGCAAACCCGCCTAAAAAGTTGGAACGCATTTCACGCTGACATTCGTTTATATTCATGATATTTCCTCCAACTAGATAAATTCATTGTCCCGGTAATTCCTGCATAACAAATTGACCGAAGGGCGTATATTGTTCAATGCCATCTTCGAACATGGCAGGTTTCCATTCGTCATCGTACCAACAGGCCACCCAACCGATTCCGTGCTGCTCAAGGTATTCCAGCAGCGGTTCGCCATAGGTCTTTTGATTGCCAACCAGATACGGCTGTTTTCCGCCCGGGTCGGTTTCCAGCCAGCCCCATTCCGTCATCACCACGGGATATTTTTCTGAGACACTGCCAAACCAGTGGTTCCAGGAATACCTGCTGTGCGCCGGGTAGATGTGGGCGGCATAGGCGATATTGTCGTCATGGATCGGCCTGTCCAACACCCAGGATAGGTCGCGGGAATATTCGATTCCCCCGACAATGATCAGCTGCTTCGCGCCCGTGGCGCGGATGGTATCCACAAGGGCCTGAGCGTGCGTCTGCCAAGCCTCAGCTGAAACCTCCGCCGGTTCATTAAAAATCTCGAAGATGACGTGTGGCGTATCCTTGAAATAAACAGCAACCTGCTGCCAGAAAGCTATAGCAAAATCCCTACTGGGCGTTTGGATGTCGGGCATTTGCGCGCCGCGGTCTGTGCCGATGTCCCCGATAAAGTGCAGGTCAATGATGGTGTATAGCCCGTTCTCGCCGTTCCAGGCCACAGCCGGATCGAGATAGCGCCAAAGGTAATCTGGGTCGCGCTCCCAACGCTCCGGGTGAACGGGAATGCGTATCACGTTTGCGCCCGAAGCTGCCATCCGATCGAAGAAGGCACGGTTAAACCGTCCATTACGGGATAGCACCGCCGGGTCCGGCGGCATGATGCCGTGCAGCGTCACCACGTCTCCATTCGCATCCACGAGATAGTTATCGTTGGCGTTGAGGCGGCCTGGATATAGGCTGGTCTCGCCGTCAAAAACAGGCTTATGCTCTACTGGCAGGGTGATCGAAAGATTTCCAAATCGTGGTGCAGCTAGGGCGAGAATGCCGCATACCACAAAAAGTAAAACGGCCGTTACCATCAGCCCAGTTCTTTTCGTTTTTTTCATGGTCTATCCTTCATTGCGCAAAGGAAAAAGATGCGTTCCCCGACGACAGACTGTGAATCTCCAATAATTTCAGGTTACGAATCTTTCTGCGCGATCAGGCCTATCCACTCCGTATTCTTGGTGAACGGTGCCCCAAGCAGGTCATTCCAGACGCTTTGCACCGCAAAACCGGCCTGTTCCAGTTCGCCAGTGATGGTCTCGCGCGAGAAATCCTGAAACCAATTGCGATACACTGACACTTTGCCGTTCTCCTCGATGACAATCACCTGGTCGAGGAAAATGAACTGTTCCGGGTAGTCAAAGCCTTCCTCCAAAGCCAGGTGTGGCCCCGGCTTCCAGAACCCTTGTCCGGCGGCGTACCAGCCATTGCGGTTGCCATGCTTTTGACGGTGAGCGCGCGTAGTGACATCGAGCACAAAGTGGCCGCCGAGCTTCAAAGCGCGATACACGTTGCCAAGCAGGGTCCGGCGCTGTTCGGGCGCAAGCGGGCAAAAGTCGCCATAGATTAGCAGGGCCGCGTCATAGAGGTTTTCGTCTTCCAGGGTCAGGTAATTCTGATAACGGTAGTGGATATTCAGATTGTTCTGCCGGGCGTACTGCGTGGCATAGTCAATCGAGCGCCGGGAATAGTCCACGCCCGTGATGCGCAGATCTTTCTCCGCCAGACAGGCCGCATACAGGCCAGGGCCGCAGCCCAGGTCAAGCACCGCGTCGCTCGCCTGAAGCCCAAGCGTGGCGACCAGCCAATCCACCGAGCGCTGGATGGTTTCCGGTCGGCGGCCGGCAACGTCGTTCTCCGGATTGAGATGCCATTTCAACATCTGCGCCGAGATATGAGTGTCATCCCAAAAGAGCGGTTCGCCCGGCGTGAAAGGCTCTGGTTTTTCTTGCAGTTGTCTGATCAAATCTATGTTCATGTTACCTCAAGCTTTCTCGATAAATTCGGTAATGCCATAACCACTTTCGACAAATTCCTTCAATCGTTGGATAAACCGGGCGGCGGGAGCGCCATCCACAATGTCGTGGTCGAGGCTGATCGTCACACACAAATATTCACGGTTCTCGAGCTGCCCGTTTACCAGCGCAGGTCTATCCGCCACCCCGCCCAGAGTGATTTGCAGCGTGTGGTTGGAAACAGGAATCCCCCAGCCGCCCCCATCCCCGAACATGCCCACGGAGGTAAGGGAGACAGTACCATTCATGTCTTTTAACCAATGCGGGTTCCGGAAAAGCATCCCCAAAAAGAGGCGGCGGATGAAGGCGGGCAAAAGGACAAACCAGCCAATAAAATTTGCTTCCCGTCCGCTTTCGTGTTCATTCTGAAAGGCGCGGATCTCCTCATGCACTTCCCGCAATGTTTTCTTATTCACCGCCCGGATGATATGGGGGCGGATGAGCTTGCGGCCATCCACTTCGACCTCGAACATCGTATTTACATCCACATCTTCAAAGATGACTAATTTCTCCCGCCAGGTACGATACGCCTGCATCTGTTTATTCATGTCCACAGCCCGGCCCAGGCAGGAAATGATGAAACCCGTAAAGGAAAGTGCTTCACCCGTCTTTGTCTTGTGTTCACGGATCAAGCGGCGCGCGTCGGTGACATCTATTTCCACCAGACCGTGGATGAGGTGTTTTTGTCTTGCCAGCCGTCCGCCATCCACCATCAAGCGGCGGATTTTGGGGAAGGGAATGACCTGGTAGCCACTGTTTTCCATTATTGCGCTCCCAAATATTGTTTGACGATTTTCACCGCGCTGCCCACGCCATCTTCGGAGCGGATCGCTTTCCCGATTTCCTCTGCCCGTTTCCTCATTTTCATGTCATGAACTGCTCTCACAATGGCTTCCGCCAATTTATCGGCGTTCAAGCGCGTAGCTCGGATGGGTTCCGGTCCAGCGCCAAGCGACTCAACCCTGTTTCCCCAGAAGGGCTGATCAACCGTAAAAGGGACGATGACAGACGGCACGCCGGCGCGCAAACCCTCCGCGGTCGTCCCCGCGCCGCCGTGATGCACGACCGCCGACATGCGCGGGAAGAGCCAGCCATGCGGCGCAGAATCCAACACCAACACATTCTGCGGCACACTCATCACGCTCATGCCGCCCCAGCCAGTGGCGATCACACCTCGTTGACCGCTTTTGACCAGCGCCTCCAGCACAACCCTTGCATAATGTTCCGGGTTCCGTCCTGCCATACTGCCGAACCCCACATAGACTGGCGGCTCACCTTCCTCCAGGAAGGATTCCAATTGAGCGGAAGGACGCCATTCCCCCGCCTCATTCTGGAACCAATAACCAGTGATATGTACGTCTTCCGACCAATCCCTCGGCTGGGGGATCACCGTTTGACTGTATGCACCCAGCAGTGGTGTGGCAGACAGGATGCGATGAAAATCCGATCCATTCAATGGTCGCAGGTTATGGAGACTTCGGAACTCGTTCACGAACGGGCGATACCATTGCCAGATCACTTGCAGCATCATGGAACCGGAGAGACGATTGAGTGCCCTGCCCAAGTTTCTTTGAACAGGAAACCCCGGAGCGGGGAAATCGCCGCTCGGGAGCATCGGGGTCGGTTCGATAAGGATCAACGGGATGCCGCGAATCTCAGCGATTGTTTTCCCAAGCGGCGCGAAGACCGCCAATGTGATGAAGACCTGCGCCTGACGGCTGGCTTCGAGGGCATCCTCTGCCATTTGGACCGCAACAGGACCCAGCATTTTCCTCATGGTAAGGATGGACTGTAACGGGTTGGCGCCGCTCCGTTCCATGAACTTCCGTCCGGTCTCGCCCGCCATAATCTCCTGTACATCCCCGCGCAAAACGTGAAAGGGCACGCCTTGCTCCCGGCTTAAAGCGACAAAGTTCTGCGGCGCCGCGAGGAGGATTTCAAAACCTGATTGTTGCAAGCCCTTTGCCAGTCTCAAACACGGCTGGATATCGCCTTGGGACCCGGCGGCAAAGATCACAATGTTCATCATTTCCCATCCTTTGGCAATCACCAAATCGTTGCGGATCTGTTTAAAAAGCTATGTGGCAGAAATGTGCCAGCAGCCGCTTAGTTTTCAAATGAACAACAGCGAAAAAACGCACCACGGCCGTTGTTGGAAAAGCTGTCAGTTCCACAGCGCTGAGCGGCTACTCTGTTTCCTTATACATGAACAGAACATGTTCCGCAGCGGTGTAGCCACGTTTTTCATAAAACAGTTTCGCCGGATGATATTTGTTTGTGAGGAGCGTCACCCCGCCCAAGCCCCATTCTTCCGCCAGTTTTTCGGCCTGTGCGATCAGCTTTTCGCCGTAACCTTGACGTTGATAATCCGGTTTGATGAACAGTTCCTCGATGAAGATTTCATCATTCGTCCACCATGTTTTACGCCGGGCGAACAGTGCGCCCAAGAGCATGCCCGATTCTGTTATCACATATCCGATGAAATTATCATTCAATACCAGTTCTGATAAATACTTCGTGCCGGTAGCCTGGGTCCAGTGATTATTCCAGGGTGGGGGATTGTAAGTTTCCATCAGCAGGTTCACACAAGCATCGAGATCATCTGGCTGCATCTTTCTTAAGTTCACGTTGATTCTCCAGTTTGAAATATTTTGTCGTGGCAGGCAGTTTGAATAAAACCACCAGGATGCCGGCATAGACCAGTTCGTCGGCAAGGATTTCCAGGCTGTGGATGAGGCGTAATTCCGCGGGAAGCCAATAGGCTTGCAACATGCTCAAGCCGCCGACCAACAGGAAAAGCGTCAGGCCGAGTACCCAGAACATGCGCTGCGGCGATGCTTGCAATAGGATCAGAACCGGCAGGCAAGCGAGTAAAAACAGCAAACTGCGAAGAACCAACACCGGCAGAATTTGGCTCCAGGTGGGCAGAGTCAGGTCGAACAAGCCTTGTTCGTAGAATGGTATCACCCAGGGAGCGATCAGCCGTCCGAACAACAGGTAAACCAGGGGAAAAGCAAGCAAAGCCGCCAGAAAACGCCAGGCCCATGATACGATTGTGTAACGGGCAAAGAAGTTTCGCGCACTCATGAAGAAGTCATCCCCCTTGTTTATGGGTGGAAACAACCAGGCCACAGCGGCGCCGCACAACAGGCTGGCTGTGATATACAGTACGATCGTGAACAGTGAAGCGGCCGTCATGGTCGTGAATATCGCTCCTTCGAGGACGTTATTGACGCCATACGCGATCCAGACCAGCAGTGAGATGGCCAGCCAGCGCCCAACAAAGCCGCCGGATAGGTTTCGAGACAGGATCGCCAAAGCCCCGGCCAGAATCAGGCTTATCAGGAGCATCACCTGGCCGAGAATCATCGAGTCTGCGCCGGCGGGCATATCTGGAGCGGGCAGTCCAAGCATTGATGCCGCCATCCCTCCCAACATAGTGCCTCCGTAGAAAGCAAACGCACAAAGGAAAAGTTTCCATACGTAAGTCAGACTATTTTTGAACATAATTCCTCCATTTGCTCCTCATGTCTGCCCAACTAACTCATTAATACCATAGGCGCTTTCAACAAGTTCCTTGTTATTTGAGCGACCACGTTTCAGTACCATTGAAGAAACGGACGGGTTGTGCCGGGGTAACCCTGTCATCGAGCCACACAGTGTGGTGGTTGCCAAAGGTGACTTTCCAGGCGTCAAATGTACCGACCGGGGTATGAATCGTCTCTCGGCCGACCACTGTCACCAGCCAGGGCATGGTCGTGGGGCCGTTATCTTGCGTGTCTTGCCGCCAAACGAAGGGGTGAAATCGCACCGTTTGCCCGGGCATCCCCGGCTCAAGATTAACGGCCGTTAACTGCCAGGGAGCGGCGTAATCGGTTAAAAGGGGCAGGGCGTCGTTTTCTGCCAAAGGCGTTTCACTCCAGGGCAGGTTGAAGATCTGCTCCGGCTCTCCTTGTACCTCAATTTGTATGAGGATGCCGTCCAGGTCTGTCGTCCATTGGATATCGGCGCGATACGCCCCTTCTTGCAGGTTCATGACAGTTTGGCCGGAAATCAAACGGCCGTTCCCCGCCTGCCACCGAAAATGATCCCGGCGTTCGCCGCCGGCGCTGCTCCAATAGCTGTTGCCGATACGCACCTCATAAGCGATGACGGTGGAGGTGCAGTCGAGGTCAATCAGCTCGCCATCCCGCTGCCAGAGACACTCCCCCTCGCCCACGACGTCGTCGGCCGGATTGCGAATCTCAAAACGAGATTGTTGGGCGCCTTCCCAAACGGC
The DNA here is from genome assembly GCA_046496595.1 of Chloroflexota bacterium. Taxonomy (GTDB): domain Bacteria; phylum Chloroflexota; class Anaerolineae; order Promineifilales; family Promineifilaceae. The sequence continues at coordinate 13,292 of JAWOGU010000099.1, read as the reverse complement.
CGTTTGCAGGTGCAGCGGAGAAGCTGACAAAGCCGGGGAACGCGCGGAGAAGAACTCAGCGCCCACTACCGCCAGGTAAAGCGTGGCCGCGACGAGCAGGGGCCAGCTTGCGCTTCGCTTGAGAGGTTGTTGCGCCGGTTGCGGCGTAGAGGCGCTAGCGTCAATGCCCTGGGTGAGCCGGGTAAAAATCACGAGCGCCATCAAAGCTACAATGGGGCTGGTGATGAGGACCGGGGCCGAAAACAACAGTTCCGGTACACCAATAGGAAACACCGCGTCAGTCAATACCAGGGCAGCCAGTGCATTCGCGCCGAAGTGTGTCAAGATGCTTGCTGGCAAAGAGCGGGTGCGATAGTTGACGAAACCAAGCGCCAGCGCCAGCGGAATGATGCTGATTCCCTGGAGCAAAGAAAGGTGGAAAACAACGAATAGACCGCCGGTGAAGAACACACCCCAAAGCGGACTGCGCTGCTCATAGACGGGCTGGATCACGCCCCGGAATAGAAATTCCTCACACAGCGGAGCCATGACGGCATAAGCCACAATTGCCAGAATGCCCATCAGCACACTCTCAGGCAGAGCATCAGCCGGCAGCGCAAAATTGACGTAGCCTAGAAGCTGCTGCAAGAGGCTGCTGCTAACCGCCGAAAGGGGGTAGAGCGCCATACCAATCAGCATGGACAACGCGGCAATTTTCCAGCTCGGCCATGTCCATCGTACCCGTTCACGGATCGGCTGGCGCGTGATGCGCAGATAGAGATAGGCTGGGAGGAAAACGAAGAGCAGTTGGTTCAGAATCAAGCGCACGTATTGCGGCAGCCACAACAAGAACATATTAGAAATTTGCAGCAGCAAGACGAGCAGAAAGAGCAAATTGATAGTTCGATAATCGGGTTTAGTTACCATTCGTTCCGTGTGCATTAGTTTGTACTGTTATTTCCTCGTCAAAAAGGATGGCGCTTAATGCCTGCAAAAGGGATTCGGCGGGAATTTGCTTGGAAATAAAACCATCCAGGCCGTATTGTTTGGCCGCCTTTTCGTATTCCGGCTTGACGCTGAGCGCTATCAGTTTGGTGATGGGGCAACATTCGCGCAACGTGGGGATCAGACGATGTGGGTGAAAGCCGGGCAAATGCCAATCCAGCAATATGGCATCTGGGGAGTGCTGGCAGACATGCGCCAGCAAACGCTCAGCCGACCGGACTTCCCCCAAAATCTCATATTCCGCTTGCTGCGCCAATAACAAATGCAAGGCTTCCAGCACATGCTTTTCGCCCTCGGCCAGAAACAGCGTCTTTACATTTACATCCCGTGCCATGTTATTCATGCCCGTAGTTTAAAGAACAAACTTCCCAACCGCATCCGCAGGTTGAGGAGTTTGCCGGCTAGGCGCATGAAGAGTTTTTTACCTGGTCATTTGACCAGGTGCTTTTGCAGGGCAATGGATACGGCTTCCGTGCGGCTGGTTGCATTGAGTTTGGTGAGAATACTGCTGACGTGAAACTTGGCGGTAGAAACGCTAATCATCAACTGTTCGGCAATTTGATTGTTGTTCAGTCCTTGCACCATAAGCGCCAAGACTTCGCGTTCACGGCCGCTCAGGTCGGCGCCAGCGTTATCGGCCGGAGTGCGAGTGGCCTGAATGAGCACCTGCGCCGCTTCGGGCGCCAGCGTGGGCTTGCCGACATAAGCGGCGCGGATGGCATTTGCCAATTCGTCGGCAGATATATCTTTAAGAAGATACCCAATGGCCCCGGCCTGCAAAGCGCCCTGCACCAGGTCTTGTTCCTTATAACTGGTCAGGGCAATGATCTGAATCTGTGGATACTGCTCCCGAATTTTGCGGGTGGTCGTTGCCCCGTCCATGCCGGGCATGACCAGATCCATGAGTATGACATCCGGCTGTGCTTGTTGACAAAGCAAGATGGCGCGCTCCCCGTTAGCGGCCTCACCGACCAGTTCGAGGTCTTTGTAAGCCGTTAAAAAGGCGCTCAGACCACTTCGCACCACTGCGTGGTCATCTACTAACATCACCCGGATAGAACTTGCTTCGGACATCTTGTCGCTCCTGAATTCACCAACTATTCTCTTGCTTGTCGTATGCTTCCTCAGAACGGATACCGTCCGGCTTTTATGCCGCCGCCTACGCCTCATCCTCTTGCCAAACAACGCGCAAACTGGCGCCCTGGTGGGGTTGGCTGCTGATTTCAATCTGCGCTGCCACGCTCCGGGCGCGCTCCTGCATAATACCCAGCCCCAACCCTTCGTGATCAGGCGCGTAGAGGTCGAAGCCGACGCCGTTGTCTTGTAACCGCAATTCTGCCCGGCCTGGCAGACATTCCAATCTTACCATGACCTGGGTGGCCTCGGCGTGTTTGGCGATATTGTTAAACGCTTCCTGGGCAATTCGGTAGAAGGCTTCTTTAACGGCTACCGGTGGATTGGCGGTGCAATCGCGTTCGTAAGTCACCGCCAGGCGCGTGCGGGCGATAAAGGCATTAACCTGGTGCCGAATCAGGTCCCCCAGGTCGGTATCTGTCAGGGCGGCTGGGCGCAATTCCATGAGCAGGGTGCGCATTTCTGAAAGCGCACCGCGCGTCAGTTGGCGCAGTTCCTCCAGGCGGCGGCGACCTTCCTCAGGATTATCATCCCAGATTTTGGGCAGCACTTCGGCAATCATGCTGGCGGAAAACAGGGTTTGCGTAACCGCATCGTGCAGGTCGCGCGCCAACCGGTTGCGTTCAGCCGCGATGGCCGCTTGTTCATTCTTTTGGAACAGACGCGCATTGTCGACAGCGATACTTAACTGGTCGGCGATGGATTGAAACAATGCCAATTTGTCCGGGGAGAATGCGGCGCCCTCAGATCCGATGATGACCAGCACCCCTAAACTGCCTCCCCTGGTTTGCAGCGGTAGCAACGCCCCAGGCTCACGCAGCCCCTGGTCAATATTGGGGGCAATGTACAAGGCTTGACCGGCCGCCAGGACAGATTGGCAGGCCGAGAGCATGGTGGACAGTTCATCCGGCGAGACAACCTGCTCAGGTCGGAGCGCATAGGGTGACAGATCACCGGTATCTTCGTCAAGTAGTATCACCCCGGAACGAGATGCGCCTACCAGGTCAACAAGCAAATCTAGCGTTTTTTCGAGCGCCTCTTGCAGATTTAGAGAACTATTAGCAGCGGCGGCCACATCTAGCAGCACTTGTAGTTCTTGTGTGCGTTCCTGGACGTGCTGTTCCAGATTTTGGCGCAGCTTCACCTGGTCGGTGACATCTACAGCCACATTCAGGAGGCCCACAATGCTGTTGCCTTCAGTCTGCGGAGCCAGGACAATATTCCAATAGGTGGTGATTTCATCCGATTCCAGGCGCAGTTCATTACCCTGCACGATCTCACCCGCCAGGGCACGCTTGAATAGAGGCAGCACGACGTCTTCAGCCCCAGGTAAATGGTCGAAGTAACCAATCCCTGGCGCTAACGGCGCCCCGGAGGATGGGGCATAGCGTGCGGCGAACTCTTCCCAGGTGGGGTTGTACCGCTGAATGCGGAACTCCCGGTCAAGAATGGCGATTCCCATGGGCATGCGTTCAAAGAGCAATTCCAGAAAATTGTCCTGTGGCGCCAGGTTGGGATTGGACACGAACGCAGCCAGGGCTGCGCCTGCCTCATCCGATGTCTGCATATCAGAAACGGCTTTGGCCGCGGGGTCGGGAGTATATGAGGAAGCGTTCATAGACAAAATTGTATCAAAAGGGGGCGTGTTTTGCCTGTTGAGGAAGATTTAAATGGGTGGAGAGACAGCAGGCGGATGGCTTGATCTCAACCTGGTCATCTGACCCATTAAAAAATCTGGCCAACTAACCAGGTTCAATCTCTGCAAATGCGTAGTGTGTCTGAGGAGTTTTTATTTTATTCTCAAGACATCTGTTTATAGATTTAGAACGCCACTTCTTAGTCGAAGTGGCGCGTATGTGGAGCGAAAAAAATGATGCGAATTCTGATTTATGGTGTCACGGTGGGTATTATATTGCATGGACTGATTCATTTGCTGGGCTTTGTCGCTTACTGGCCGCTGGTGGAAATCGCGGAGCTGCCTTATAAAACAAGCCTGCTGAGTGGTCGCCTGACCTTGGGTGAAGCGGGGATGCGGCTGTTTAGTGTGGTGTGGCTCCTTGTCGCCGTAGGGCTGGTTGGTTCTGCCGCAGGTTTGGCGACCGGGCAGTCCTGGTGGCTGCCTGTCATGATGACTGCGGTTGTGGTGTCGTTGGTGATTACGGTGCTGGATTGGAGCCAGGCGTTTCGTGGCGCAATGATTAGCCTGCTGCTGTTGGGAGGGCTGTTGATAGTGGCGGGTTTGCGGCAGCAGCCACGGCCGTTTTCCGCCCATCTCCAATCTACCCAATCTTTAAACACTATCCCCCTGCCGGATGATTTGCCCGCGCCTGTGGCTCGTTACTACCGCACGATTTTGGGTGACGAAATGCCGGTGGTGGAAACGGCCGTTATCACCGCGCGTGGCGCCCTGCGCTTTAAGGGCATCACCTTCCCCCAGCGCCTGCGGTTTATCTATGATGTGCAGCAGGGCTACCGTCATTACATCGAGGCCACTATTTTTGGCCTGCCCTTGCTCAAAGTGAATGAACATTACCTGGCAGGTCATGCCCGGCTGGAGCTGCCGGTGGGCGTAGTGGAAAACGAGCCAAACGTTGATATGGCGGCCAATCTTGGCTTTTGGGGCGAAGCGATCTGGTTCCCTTCCCTTTACCTCACCGACGACCGCGTAAGTTGGCAAGCCATTGACGAGACATCTGCGCGGCTGATTGTGCCATTTGGCGCGCGCGAGGATACCTTCACCGTGTTCTTTGATGAGACAACGGGCTTAATTGCCCGCATGGAAGCGATGCGCTACCGGGAGGCCGCAGATACCGAAAAGATGTTGTGGCAGCTAACGCCGCTGACCTGGCAAGCCTACCAGGGCGTTCTGATCCCGTCCCGGTCTACCGTCACCTGGGCTGACGAGGGCACGCCCTGGCTGGTGATTGAATTGGATGACGTGGCTTACAATGTTGAGGTCCAAGAATATATTCTGGCTGTAGGCCCGTAAATGTAAAGGGAAATTTACAGAAAAAGCCCGTAAAGCCCAGCCGCTTCAGCGGTGGGATGGTTCGGCGGCGTTCACCACAAAGGATAAGCGGCTTGCTCTTACGCCTGACAAGGCGGAAAGCTACACTCGTTACGGGTGATTTGATTTTACATGAAAAGGAGAAAAAAAGGACATGGAGAACGGCCGTTTGGGTGGGGTGTGGCATCAACGGCGTTGCGCAGCAGATGAGGTATAGGTACTCTGATTATTTTGTCGTAACTTGTCGCACTGTCGTAAGTTTTTACCTTACGACCTCCGTTCGTACGATTACGACAGTACGCCCCCCCGATTGAGGCGGTTTTTGTTTTTTGTCGTAGTATCGCTATTATTCTCATAGAGGTAAGAGCATGAGTGAAAGCGGTCTAATTCCAGTGGAACAAAAAACAATTGTATTTTATGATGATGAGATCACGGCCGTTGTCATCCAGTCCGGCAATGAGCGCACCGTTTACGTACCGCTGCGCCCTATCTGCGATTATCTGGGCCTGGATTGGTCAGCGCAGCGGCAGCGCATCAACCGCGATCAAGTGTTGGCCGAGGCGGTTCAAGGTGTGGTTATTATAACCACACCTTCCCCTGACGGCCGGGGCGGCGGTCCGCAAGAAACGGTATGCCTGCCTCTGGATTATCTGAATGGCTGGTTGTTTGGCGTCAGTGTTTCCCGCGTGAAGCCAGAAATGCGTGAACGGCTTATTACCTACCAACGGGAGTGTTATCGTGTGCTGGCACAGCATTTTGCGGCCGTTTCTTCCGCTTCGTCCTCCCCTTCCCCCTCATCCACGTTGATGCAGGTGCGCGAGATGGGGTTGGCGATCGCGCGAATGGCCGAAGAACAGATGGAGTTTGATCGACGATTGAGCGGAGCGGAAACGGCCGTTTCCGGTCTAGATGGGCGGCTGCAAATCCTGGAAGCCAAACTTGCGCCACCCGAACATGCCGTGACAGATGAGCAGGCCAGTCAGATTAGTCAGGCGGTCAAGCTGGTAGCGCTCGCTCAGGGAAAGATTTCCGGACGCAATGAATTTGGCGCTACTTACGGCGAAATGTATCGTCGTTTTGGCATCAGCAGCTACAAACTGGCTCCAGCTATGAAGTTTAAGGACATCATGGATTGGCTGAATGAATGGTATCAACGGCTGGTCAATGAAGATTTACCGTTTTAACTGTCTGTTTTAGACAGAGATAAACGGCCGTTTCCTCGCTTGGCATTAGCTCCTGATCTACATACAAAAACTGTTAATGATGAGCCGATACCTGTTTGCTCAATGTGAATAGCTGGGATGATTACGGCCCTGTCCCCTATCTGTAACTAACCAAATGTAAATGATCACAGAATAAAGACAAATAGATCGGGTTCAGCACTTGAGTGCGTCATTCGGATGACTCAAGCGTTAGCCGGGGCTATTCTTCATGAGGCATAATCACATCTATTGCGCCCGACGGCCGCACCGTGTAAAAAAGTATCCGTTGGAGGTCATCATGTCATATAACGACAAAGTTAGCGCGTTTGCCGCAGATGCGGCACAACTGGAGCAAGTTTATCAGACAGCATTGCAAGCAGGTGAGGAGGAAGCTTTCCAGGAAGCCATCGACGCCAGCCACACAGCCGTACCCGACAACCTGCTATACGCAGCCTGGTTCTACCGCCTCAAACAGACCGCCGCGCAGGCCAAAGGGTACGTGGTCGCCTGGGCCTGGGTCATCCCCCTGGCCGTTATCAACGGTTTATTGTTCTGGTGGCTCTCTGCTGAACGCTACACCATCACCCTCAAGGGTCTTCTCCCGGGAAGCGATAGCGACTTTCTGCCCGGAATCGTCTTGTTGGCCGCGCCCCTCTGCGCTGTTTTTGTGCTGATTTACATAACGGCCGTTGGCCGTAAAAGCTGGCGTTTGGGTGCGCTCAGTGGAATCATCCTGCTCGCCGCCGGCGCATATGTGCTGGTGGCTTACCCTCAGCTGGGCATACGACCGTTCCAGGAACAATACCTGACCCTGATGGCGATCCATTTGCCCCTCCTGGCCTGGGCGGGTGTGGGTGCGTTCCTGGTCGCCAGGCACCGCGATCCGGTTAATCGTTTCACCTTCCTGATTAAATCCCTGGAAGTATTCATTTTTGGCGGGTTATTCCTCCTTGCCGGGGTTGTCTTCACCGGGATCACCACCGCCTTGTTTGCCGCCCTCGATGTCGAATTCCCGGACGCGGTGATGCGCCTGTTTATCGCCGGTGGGGTGGGCCTGGTGGCGGTGGTGGCCGTGGCCGTGATGTACAACCCCACCCTGCCCCCGGCCGAACAGGCATTTAACGAAGGGCTGAGCAAGCTGGTAGCCTTGCTCATGCGTCTCATGCTGCCTTTAACGCTGCTGGTGCTGCTTGTTTATGTGGCCTTCATCCCCTTCAATTTCCGCGCCCCTTTCGACAATCGTGATGTACTCATTGTCTACAACCTCATGCTCTTCGCGGTGGTGGCTTTACTGGTGGGCGCCACCCCTGTGAGCCTCACCGGAATCTCGCCGCGTCTGGCCCGCTGGCTGCGGCTGGGCATCATGGCCGTGGCGGCTTTAGCCCTACTCGTCAGCCTCTATGCCCTGGCCGCCATCCTCTACCGTACCGCTTTTGACCGGCTCACGCCCAACCGGCTCACCTTCATCGGCTGGAACCTGATTAACATCGGACTGCTGATCCTGCTGCTGTTTTTTCAGATGCGGGTCAAAGAGGGGCGCTGGCTGGCCGCACTCTATCGCGCCTACAGCGCAGGTACCGTCGCCTATGCCGTCTGGACAATCGTGGTGATCCTGGCGCTGCCCTGGCTCTTTGGCGCCGATCAAGAAGCGCTCAGCAGCCTGCCCGTGACTGTGCAGGAGATCATTTATGACAAACCCGATCCCATCCTGCTTAAATGCGGAGCCAGTCCGCACATCTACCTGATGGATCAAGGCCAAAAACGATGGATTGACACTATCGAGACATTCAACGACCGTGGTTATGTCTGGCGTGATGTGCATTTTGTCTCTTGTGCGGACCTGCGCAGCATTCCGGATGGCGTGCCCATTCCGGCGGATGCCGGCCCAGCGCCGCAGCCGTGATGTCATGATGCGTGCGTAATAAGACTTGTTTCCCCCCTACTCTACTGAGCGGATGATACCAGATAACTACCGTGTCTAAATTGATAGTCTCGGCAGGAACAGGCCGTGAGTGGACAGTGTTGACAAAACCGCGTGGTAGAATGGCAGAACGGCCGTTTTCCAATATCATAGGTCATAACAACAGCACCCTGCCGGAAAAAGCAACGGGGTGGAATACAGGCTCCTGGTACGACTCAGCCTGAAAGGTTAAAACCACATGAAACCAATCACGTTTCAATGCAGTAAAGCGATCCCCAGATCCGCACTTGAAATCTGTTCCGAAATTGCCGACGTCGGCCGCTGGAGCGAATTCGGCGGATATGGAATTTTGCCTGGCATTGAAAACGCAGAATATGAAAAACGAACTGATAATATGATTGGGTCACGCATACGTGTGCGTAATACAGATGGATCAGGGCATGTCGAAGAAATATCCGTGTGGATTCCTGGCAAAGAAGTCGCAATGAAGTTGCACGAATTTACGCCACCTTTGAGTCACCTGGCGACACACTTTACCGAAGAATGGATCCTAAAAGCTGGAAACGATGCGACTCATGTTACGCGAAAGTTTCAAATGTATCCCAAGCGGTTCATGACCCGGCCATTTGTGTGGTTGATTTCATTGCTGTTTAGGCGTGCTATTGCGCGGCATCTGGCAGAAATGGCTGCTATGACCTAATCCCAGCGGGGCGCATTAGTATGTCTATGGCTATAACGATCACAGGCATCAATATGGACAGCCGCCGACCGTTCTGAAAAATTTACCCAAATAGCTATTATCTGGCATTTTCTTCCTGCTTCACAGAACTGCTAACGCAGCATCTCCACAGGCTTCACATCCCGCCGAACTAGCGGTAGTTTTGCTCAACTGCGCCAGATTCCTGGCGGCATTGAGATCGCGGCCAAGTACCAAACCGCAGGCGTCACAGCAATAGGTTCGCTCCGACAACGGCAGGCTCTCTTTGATGTGACCACATCCGCTGCACCGTTTGCTGGACGGATACCAACGGCTGGCTTTCTGCAAGGTGATCCCCTGCCAGGCGCACTTGTAGGTCATCTGTCGCTCAAACTCCCCCATGCCCGCATCACCAATCGCTCGCGCCAGGTGGTGATTCTGCATCATGCCGCTGACATTCAGGTCTTCGATGACAATCACCGACGGCCGTTCCGCTTCTGGCTTGGTTTTCGCCACAATGCGACTCGTCGCCTGATGAATGGCTTCCCGCCGTAAGTTGGCAAGGCGCTGATGCCGCCGGGCCAGCTTTGCTTTGGTTTTGGCCCGATTGCGACTGCCCTGCTGACGGCGGCTCAACTCCCGTTGGCAGCGGGCCAATTGCCGCGTGGCGCGGTCTAAGGCGCGTGGGTTGGCGTAGCTCTCGCCTGTGGAGCAAACGGCCAGCGACTTGATGCCCAGGTCAACGCCGACTGGTTCCCCCGTTGCTTGCCGGTCGGCTATCGCTTCCTCTACTTGCAGGGAGACGAACCAGCGTCCGGCTCGCTCTGAGAGAGTAGCCGACAGAATCTTGACGCCCTCTACCGGCAAATACCCCGACTCATGCAAACGTAACCAGCCAATCCGGGGCAGCTTGATGCGCCGGTCGTCCACCTGAATACAGCCCCAGATACGAAAGCTGCCGATGCCTCGTTTGCGTGACTTGAAGCGGGGAAAGCCCGGCTTCTCTCCTTTCTTCAGGCGGCGAAAGAAGTTCTGAAATGCTTTGTCCAGGTCGCGCAGCGCCTCCTGGGGGATGGTCTTGGAATAGTCGTACAGCCAGGCCAGGTCACTTTGCTTCAACTCGTTTAATTGGCGGTGCAGTTCCGGGTAAGAGGGTCTTTTCCCCGTAGCTTCGTAAGCGTCAATGCTCTGCCGCAGCCCCCAGTTGTAGGCGAACCGCGCTGCGCCAGCGCAGCCTGTTAACAGCGTCCGCTCCTGGTTGTTGAGCTTCAGTTCTGTTTTATAGGCTCGTTGAACGATCATGCGCTGTCTTCTGCTACCTGGTAGACCTGCTCGACACATTCTCGAATCCGCTCTGCCCGCTGCCGGGAGGAGCGCCGGCCGTAAATACGCGCCGCCATCGAGGTGATTAGGGAAACGAAGTCATCGACCAACTCATCCTGCGTATCAGTTTCATTGATGACTTCAATTCGCCGCCCTTGCGCTTCCAGCAAGAGGGCGATGTATGGGTAGCCGAAGCGCGTGGCCCGATCTTTGTGTTCAACCAGAATCGTCTGAACGGCCGTGTCGGTTAACAAGCGGCTGAATTTGGGCCGCTGGTCATTGAGGCCCGAGGCGATTTCTACGACCTCAGCCGTGACCTTGTACCCTTTGGCGGCGGCATAGTCGCGCAGCCGGTCTAGCTGCCGTTGCACATCGTCTTTTTGATCATGACTGGAAACGCGGGCATAAAGCGCCACGCCCTGACCGACAGATGGCATAGTGGACTCATTGACGATGATGGTACCAGTGGGCAGCTGGTAAGCATCCAATTCGCCCCGCTTGAACATGAGGTAGGCTGTCTTGTAGGTGACGCCAATCTGACGGGCATAGTCGCTGAGTTTCATGTAGCCTATTATACATCAAAATACAATAAAAAGGTATGTATTTAATAACTAATTATTAACCCCATACAAGTGAAATGATAGCGATTCCTTTTATAAGATGAAATACCCGGGGAATATTCAGGCAAAATGCTTTGCCAGATATTCCCCGGTGTCCAATTTAGATACCAATCCTGGTTAAGAACAGTCAAAACCGGACGGCCTGTCAGGCTTGATCATCCTCCCCAGGATGGTTAAGGCGCTTTCACAATCATAGGCAGATAAACGAAGAAGTCTGTATTTTGAACGGTCGTGGTATCAGTCCTCACGGCCGTTTTTGTATCATCGGCCTGCGAGGTAACTGTGACTGTTGTCTGGTCCACCGTCAGGTTGGCCGCCGAGACAGGAATGGTCACAACTACCTCAATGACGGTAGATGCGCCTGCCGCCAGCACCGGATTGGTGCTGTGGCTGATGGGCCAGCCCTGGCTGGAAACGGCCGTTATCAAAAATGTGTCCGAACCATTCCCCAGGTTTTGCACCTGATGCGTGTACGTCACCGTCGTACCTGGCGCGCCGGATTGAGGGGAAGCGCTGCCCAACAACAGCGCCGCCACTCTGTTGACCGTCGTCTGATCGGTAACGCTGGTGGTGGTATCTGGATGAGCGGTGGAAACGGCCGTTAACACCGTGTTGTCCGTCGTACCATAGAGCGCGCCGCCGGGAACGGTCACGCTTAACCAGACCCCCGCCGATTCGCCTGCTCCCAGCGTCACGCTGTCCGGCAGGTCGTAGGCCCACCCCGCCGAAGACGACGCCGAGAAGTTGAAGGTGTCGGTGATGTTGCCGCCGTTGGTAAGGGTGTGCTGGTAAACGACAGTCTCACCAGGATCGGCGCTTTGGCTTTCATTGCCTTCCAGGCTAAGTCCGACGACGTTTTGAATGTGGGTAACGGCCGTTAAGGCTGGCAGCGTGTACACATCCGACAGGGAGCCATTGGCGGTAGACGTGTTGATGATGTCAAACGGCGCGCCCGGCGTGCTGGTCACCACCACTTGATACCGATAGTGAACGGCCGTTTGCCCCGCCAGCGATCCGTTCCACGTAATCTCATCGCTGCCTGCGTCATAAGCGACCACGCCGGCGCCTTCTTCCAGGTTCAGGGAGCCGTCGACATAGGCGGTGTGATCCGGAATGGCGTCGATCACGTCTATGGGAAACTCTGTATCAATATTACCATCGTTAAACAGCCAGATGTCGTACGTCAGCACATCGTCCAGCCAGGCCGTCGTCTGATCCACCCACTTTCCGGAGCGCTCCATATTCACCGGCGCCTGCACCTGACCGCTGCCGCCTGTCACCGGCGTCAGGCCGATATCCAGATGGATAGGTTCGCTGATGACCGTCAGCACAGGGCTTTGATAGGGCTGGAAGCCGTCGGCGGCGACAACGATGCGGTATTGTCCTGGCGGCGTCAGGAAGCTGTAATAACCCGGTTCTGCCACACCGTCATCGACTGTGTTATCGGTGTTTTGCGGATTGCTCTGACCGTAGACATGAGCCGGCCACACCTGCCAGGTATCGTTGACTTTGACATATGCCGTTACCACGGCATTCAAAATCAACGAATCAGTAATGGTCGAGCCGCCATCCACCAGCGACTGGTCGAAGACGTAACCGTCCGGATCGATGAGGATGAACAGCAGATTTTCACGAGTGTCGACGCCGTTGCACGTCCATTCCAGCCACACGTCATAAGTGCTGTGCGGGTCAGAGAGCCAGAGGCGGAATTCAACCAGCCATTGCTCTCCGCCCTGATGGCTGAGGGCGACCGGCGGCACGACGTAATTGAACAGGCCGTTTTCGGTGACGTACAGGTTAGCCGCCGGCGCTGTGGGGCAGTCAAGAACCGCTTCGATGTCCAACTGGCGGAAGGCCAGTGTGCGCCGCTCGGCGCGCACCACGCCCACCGCAATATCGACGCCATCGCTGCTGATGCGCACGTGATCCGCATCCAGATCCAGAGCGCTGTCTATGGTAATAGAGGCGCTGTTGGAATAGCCGCTGGTCAGACCGGCTTTGGTGGCTGTCGCTGCCAGGCTGACGCTGCCGGGAGCAAACGTCGGGTTCATGCTCCAACCGCCGTCGGTGGCGGCAGTTGTGGACATGATCCAGGTATGCGGTTCGACTGATATATCCCACAGGTCTACTACCGCTTCGGAAGGAGCCTGCCCTTTGACTGTGGGCGTGGTATCGGTGGTACCCTGCGTAGGTTGGGTGATGAGCGGCGGCAAGATAGCGGCCACGTCCTCACTGTGGCTGTCGCTGTTGTTGCTCAGGTCCACGTCCAGGTTGGGGAAATCGATTTCGGCGGTGTTGATCACCGTGCCGGTGCTGGCAATTTCGGCCGTAATTTCAATTTGTCCGCCCCACTGGTTTCCGATCAGGCTGCCCACGTTCCAGATGAGTTGGTCGCCGACGACGC
>JAWOGU010000417.1:0-8177 GCA_046496595.1 Chloroflexota bacterium | reverse complement strand
AAAAGAACGAATACCCGGCGATCTACGGCCAGCTGTATCGCGAATTTGGTATCACCAGCTATAAGCTGCTGCCGGCTAACAAGTTCGAGCGCGCCATGGGGTGGCTGACGGCGTGGTATCGGCGTGTCACCGGCGCTACTGGCGATGATTTGCCTTTTTAGGGGCGCAGAGCGGCAGTGGCGTTGGCGACGACTCAAGTCATGGGGCAGGGCAGCCCGGTAAACGGCCGTTTTACCTTTTTTAGCGCCTAAAACCGTGGTTTGGCGCGCATTCCCCATATCAGTAAAATAACCTCTGTGATGCCCTATTTTGCCGCAGACCAACGCTCGCCCTGGCAGCAGACTATCCTGGATGTCGTCAGCCGCTATCCCGGCCGTTTCACCCGCAGCGGTCTGGTCAGGATGTTGGTTGGAACCAGATCCTTGCAGGATATCAGCTTTCCCGGGATGCGACTGTTTTGCCTAACACACGCGCAAAGACATTTCTTACCAGATTAAAATCCTATGCAGCAGAGGCTGGATGATGTCCATAATGGCGCGTTGGAGGAGAGCATGGTGAAGAAGGTGGTTGTTGAACTGCCGCCAACTTAATGGAAATCAGGAAGGTAGGTGAAGGATAGGATTTGTGTGCGCAATACACACGGATCAGGTCTGTGTAATCAGACAAAGAGCTGAACGATATGACGGGCAAAATAATGGGGTCTTTTGCGCAAATTCAGAAGCTTTCAATGAGTAGCCATTTTAGCTACCCATCTCTCATCTATCAGCCCGGTAACATTGCTTGCCAGATAAACAAAGGTGATTGAGTGGAAAAAGATGATGGTAGATACTAAGCGTTCTCTGCAAGTAGTCGAGCAAAAAATAGTTGAGTTTTATGAAGATGAGCTTGTGGCCGTTCGTGTCAATGATGGACATATCTATGTGTCCCTTCGCCATCTGTGTAGTGCGCTCGGGATCGACGCACAGGCGCAAACAAGGCGAATTCGGCGGCAGGCCGTGCTGGAAAAAGGCTTTGCCCAAATGCCCATTACGACTCCTGCTCGCGGTGAGCAGCAAGCCTATGTATTGCGCGTTGATCTTGTGCCGTTATTCTTGTCAGGCGTTAGCACCAAAGCGGTCAGTGAAGAGATAAGGCCGAAACTGGAGCAATTTCAGGAGGAGGCAGCTAAAGCTCTTTGGGAAGCCTTTCAAGTGGGACAACTTACGTCCTCGCTGACGCTTAATGAGCTGCTCAAAACAGATTCTCCTGCCGCGCAGGCGTACAAAATGGCTGAAGCAATTATGAAAATGGCCCAACAGCAACTTTACCTTGAAGCACAGTTGGAAACACATACATCCCAGCTATTAGACCACGAGAAGCGGCTTGAGGACATCGAGTCAACTTTGGGAGATCCCGGTCGTTTCATCACCCCCGACCAGGCGATGCAGATCAGCCAGGCCGTGAAGGCAATCGGTATAGAGATTCAGAAGCGTACCAAGAAGAACGAGTTTGGCGCGATATACGGCCAACTCTACCGTGATTTTGGCATCACCAGTTACAAGCAGCTGCCGGCCCACAAATTTGAGCGGGTGATGGCCTGGTTAACAGATTCCTATCGCAGCGTCACCGGCGCTACTGGCGATGATTTGCCTTTTTAGCAACCGCCGGCGCAACGTATGGCTGCTCATGGCTTTGTGCTCCCCGTCACCCGTCACGTAATTGCCGCAGTTTATCACGGAAACGAAAAACGGCCGTTCTCAGCGAGAACGGCCGTTTTTGTGTGTGGTCAGGTATGCCAGACTGAGAACGGGAGGGTTAGCACACCCTGAGTTTGGCAGATGTTGTTCCAGTCGCGTTTCTCTCGTGCCAGTTTGGGGGGAGGAGTTTCCGCCTCAGTCTGTAATCTGCCAAACTTGAAAACATCTTACCTCACGGGCGGAGTGATTTGCAATAGGTAAATGCCATGTTTTGGAATTTTGAAAAAGCAGGCACTGCTTCGAAAAAACGTTTTCGGATGCTTATTGTCAGGCTCTATTTAATTCGGATAGTATCTTTATTTGTGAACAATAATCCCAAACAGTTACTTGTCTTCTGCCGCTTAACAGGACTTCAGCATTAAGAAAAGTTTGCATTCCATGAAGAAATTCATATCTCTAAGAGCATTGGTTACAAGTTAAGCAAACTTCTGACTTGTCAAGGGCAAATTCCAGAGTAAATTGCGGGCAAAAAAGAGCTAAAAAACCTTCAAATCCATTTGGATGCTGATTGAATCCCGTCAAAGGGGTGAAAAATCACCTTGCTTTCACAAACTCAGGATGGTTCCAACGCTATTTGGACGGCAAAAATCGCTGAAAATCGGCCTTGACAAAGGGTAAAACCCCTTAACTTGTAGGCAATGCTCTAAGAGGCAAAAAAAGCTGAGATGGCGACCTCTGTAAGCGTTACACTTACACAGCAAGCCAGAGAGATGCTTTGTCTGCCCTGAAGTTTATTCCCGGTTGGCTCTTTGGCGTTAGCGCCAGCCGCGTGAAACCAGAATTGAGCGAGCGCGTGATTCGGTATCAGCGGGAATGTTACGATGTCCTGGCCGAAGCCTTTGTCGCCGGTCGGTTAACGGCCGATCCCGGTTTTGATGATTTATTAGCCAGCGACACGCCGGCGGCGCCGGCCTACAAGATTGCGCAGGCCATCATGAAAATGGCCCGGCAGCAGCTTATGTTGGAAGCGCAATTGAGCACCCATACCACACAGCTTGCCGATCACGAGCAGCGTCTTGAAGAGTTGGAATCAACCCTGGGCGATCCCGGCCGCAATATCACCCCGGATCAGGCGATGCAGCTCAGTCAGGCCGTCAAAGCCATCGCGTTCGAGATCGAAAAACGCACGAAAAAGAACGAATACCCGGCGATCTACGGCCAGCTGTATCGCGAATTTGGTATCACCAGCTATAAGCTGCTGCCGGCTAATAAGTTCGAGCGCGCCATGGGGTGGCTGACGGCGTGGTATCGGCGCGTCACCGGCGCTACTGGCGATGATTTGCCTTTTTAGGGGTCGCAGAGCGGCAGTGGCGTTGGCGACGACTCAAGTCATGGGGCAGGGCAGCCCGGTAAACGGCCGTTTTGCCTCTTTTAGCGCCTTAAACCGTGGTTTGGCGCGCATTCCCCGTATCAGTAAAATAACCCCTGTGATGCCCCATTTTGCCGCAGACCAACTCTCGCCCTGGCAGCTGACTATCCTGGATGTCGTTCGCTGTTATCCCGGCCGTTTCACCCGCAGCGGTCTGGCCAAGATGTTGGTCGGAGCCAAATCCTGGCAGGACACCAGCTATGCCGAATATGGCCGTTTCTCCTCTCAGCGCCGCAAGGATGTGGACTATCTGGTAGACATCTTGCTCCAGCAGAAACACCTTCAACTGGACGGCAACAATCGCCTCATCCCCGTCGCCCCGTCAGATGGGGTGACGCAGGCTCCCTGATCCCCATAGGTCCGCGCCTCCAGGTTGGCCCTGGTAGACTGACAGGTGGCTGGCCGTAGCCACAAGCTGTAAGCCGACTACCCGTGGCGGTTGTATCCCCCGGAGGGGGCGCGGATTTCTCCCGCGGCTAGATGATTTACTCAGACCGTTCACGTATCCTGAGACGGCCGGTACAGCTGCGCGGAAGCGCCAGGCGGCGCGGGCAGGGCGGGTGACGGCCGTCTGCGGTCGGCCGTTGTGCGCCGGTCAAGCTGCCAATCCAGGCATCAGGCAGTCGGGGCTTCGAGAAAACCATTTCGCATCGACCGAACCGTTTTCCGGAATGCAGATCCGACCGCAGCGCTTGTTGGGGGGCAGCGCCACAGCCACCCGGCCGCACAATCCCCAGACAGTTCGGGCGTAGACGCCACCCCGGGAGACGGCTGTGACGCCAGACGCTTTAAGCCGTTTGTTGCCTTACAGACGCTGTCCAAACCGCCTGTACGCGCCACAGTGGTGGGGCCGTTGCGGCGTGACGGACCAGAAAGCCAGGGTCGAGATTTGACAAGAACAGGCAGGTTTGTACAATTTTCCCGTTGGTTGCCGTGGGCCTCAGAGAAGATCGGCCCAGGTTCAACCGCTTGCTGCGGGCCGCTTGTTAGACACAGGACGCGCCCGCATACCCATGCCAAACAGGCATGTTGTTTCGCCGCTGCTTCTTTGTAAGCGAGATAGATGACACGATTCCTGCTGTGGCTCTCCCATCATTGTTTCAGTAGTGGGCCTAAACACCCGACCTCCGGTTGGCCTTTTGGGCTGCCCGGCGGGAGACGGCCGTTTGTCCTGACCATCTTATACACTCTATACCGCTGTCGTATTTTGTTTAGCGGTGGATGAAACCCAACTCAAACCACACGAAGAGCGAGGTATTTATGGGCGTTAAGCCGATTACCGTTCTGGTTGTTGATGATCATGCGTTAATCCACGAAGCCATTCGTAGTCGTCTGGACGACTATGACGACATTGAGATCGTGGCTGAGGGCATGGCCGGTGAGCAGGTGCTGCCGCTGGTGGCCCGTCATCGCCCGGATATCGTGTTATTGGATTTACGTATGCCGCAGCACGCCGGGGACAGGGACAGCAGCACTTTCCCCTTCCTGGATACCATAGCCAGGTTAAGCCAGGCGTATCCGCAGACGCACGTCATTATCCTGTCCCAATACGCCATCCCAGGAGAAGTCCAGGAGATTATGCGGCGCGGCGCCAGAGGCTATGTGCTGAAGGGAGATATTTTATCTTTACGGCTGGCGGAAGCGATTAAAACCGTCCATGCCGGGCATAACTTCTTCTCCAAGGCGGTGCAGCAAATCCTATTTGAGTCGCCCCGCTCTGATCGCGTCGCCATGTTGACGGCGCGGCAGCAGGAAATATGGCTCATCAAGATGCGCAACCTGGATAAGCCGAATGCCGAACTGGCGGCGCTGCTGCACATTTCCGAGAGCGCTTTTAAAGGGCACTTGACGAATGTGTACAGGACGCTGGAGGTCAAGAACACGGCTGAAGCTGTCGCTTATTACACCCGGATGCAGCAGCTCCCTCCTGTATAGAGAGAACCGGCCCATTGAATGTGGGACAACCAGCGACCTGCTCGCGGCTTGCTCGCCAACCGCCTGACCTGCCAGGCCCCGCCAGGCGGCTACACGCCAGTCCCTCGCCTGATGCTGCCAGACGCCCGGCGCAAAAGCCGGGATTTTCTATGCCCTGCCGGATACAAAACGTACTTTCGGACTGGTGAAGACGGTACTTTATGCCGGGCAAAAACGGCACTTAGTGCCGTTTTTTTTGTCTTTCTTCGGTTATGATGAGGTTCATCTTAAGGATAGACGCGCGAGGACCGGTAGCGGAATAAGGGGCTGGCAGGCGAATGGCATCCAGGCCCGGTGGCAGCCAGAAACGCGCGCGAGGTATTTGCCCGCAGATAGGGTGGTTATGAAACGATTGGATGTGACAAAGCATATCAATACCGGCCTATATCATGGGCGTACGGTTGCGGCCGCTCTTTCATTGTTGTTTGTGGGCTACTGCTTGATCTACATCTGGTGGGGCGCCCCGCCCGGCGCGCCATGGATGGCCTGGTACCCGGATTCCCGTTTGGTAATTCAGGCTGCGCATCACGCTCATCCGGAGACGCCACTGCAAGTTGGCGATGTGGTGATAGCCATTGAAGGCCAGGCGATACGCCGCATGTCCCCCTTTTTCTCCCTGCCGCACCAGGACGCCTATACATTTTTAGTCCAACGGGACGGCGAGGCGCTTTCCCTCCTTGTACCTGTGTCCGGCTCGTTTGATGAACAGTTTATCTGGTTTCTCGCGCCATCTTCTCTGTTGGCGCTGGTTGGCTGGCTGGTTGGCAGCCTGATGCTGTTTTTAGTGCAAAGGGACAACCGGCAGGCGTTACATACGGGGTATATTTTCCTGCTGTCGGCGTCAGTGCTGATCGGCATTGAAGCCTCGTTGTCCGGTACGCCGGGCGCCTGGATTGCCGGTTATGTCATGATTTACTTCCTGGCTGTGGGTTGGGTCTACTTAGGCTTTTTGCCGCGTGCCGACCCGCTCAGTGGGCGCGCGCCCAAAACGCTGGGCGTGCTGCTGATACTGGCCTCAATCCTGGCGGCTATGGCCGCGTACGAAGTATTGGTCCTGTTTCCGCAGCCGACCAGCTTTGAGGAAATCCTGGGCGTCAGCCTCTATGACCTCAGCTTTTTGGCGATGGCGGTGAGTTTGATAACCTGTGTGGTTATTTTGTTCTGGCGCGCCCTGCGCCTGCCGCCGGCGTCCTATCTACGCCAGCAGTTGTGGATTTTGCTGTTTTTCTTTTTGTTGGGCGTTTTTCCCACCATGTTGTTGACAATTATTCCCAAAGCATTGGCCGGCGTCACGCTGCTCTCCTTTCCGGTGGCCATCGCCCTGATGATTTTTATTCCAGTCGGATATCTGTTTGTGATATACCGCAAAGGTTTTTTGGGACTGGATCTCTTTTTTAGCCGCGCCCTGCACCTGTTGGCTTTGACGATGGGCATGGGCTGCCTGTACGCCTTGACGCTTTACCTGGGGCGAAATTGGCTGGGATTAGAAACCGCTGGGGGCGGCGTCATCCAGTTGACCGTCGTATTTGTGCCTGCGCTGCTTTTTGCCATGTATGCCAATCGCCCCATGAGCCAGAGTGTGCAGAATCTGCTGTACGGCCGTATTGCCAGCGAACAAGAGCGTCTGGTTGAATTTGCTACCGCGCTGTCCAACCAACCGGAGTTCGAGACGATAGAGCAGGTGGCTGCCTCTGTGGCGCGCATCTTGGGCAGCAACCGGGTCATGATGATCTTGAAAGATGAGCAGGGGAACCTGCGCCCGGTAGTCGGCGAAACGACCAGTGACCTGATTGCCCAGGCGCAGGTGGTTCTACCTGTATTGACGGAGCCGCTGGTGCGGACAGCGCTGCATCCCCAGAGCCACCCCTTGTTGTCGCTTTTTGATTGGGCGGAGTTGATAGTCCCGATCGCTGTCCGGGGGGAAGCGGTTGGCCTGTTGGCCTTGGGACGACCCAATATAGATGGTTATTTCAATTTTGCGCAGGTCACATTTGTGGCGCGTGTCGCCAGAATTCTTGCTGTAGCCAGCGAAAATATTTACCTCTTTGAAGCAACGCGCTGGTTGGGGCGCCGGATTATGCTGATCCGTGAACAGGAGCGGAAGCGGATCGCCCAGGAGATTCACGACGATCCCTTGCAGCGCATGTTTTTTGTGACCAACCTGCTTGATAAGATTCGCACCACCCCGGGCGACTGGAATACGCAACAGGTCGTGGCCGATTTGGAGCGGGGCATAGACGAAATAATGTTGACAGGAGATACGCTGCGCGGTATTTGTCTGGGTTTATATCCGCCTGCGCTGGAGCAGGAATTGCCGATGGCGGTAAATTCTATCGTGCGCCAGTTTCGTCAAGATTATGGGCTGCCCGTTACTGTCGAAGTGACGGGCGACGCGAGTATTGTCCCGGTAGATCTGATAACGCCTGTCTGCCATATCATCACCGAAGCGCTGCACAACGTTGTCAAACATGCGGCCGCAAATTCTGTCGTTGTTACGCTGGTATGGGACGATGAAATGCTGCTGCTGGAAGTGGCGGATGACGGCCGGGGCGCGGCCACAGCAGGTTTGTCCATCAACGATCTCATCCGGCAGCGTTGTCTGGGGATTTTGGGGATGCACGAGTGGGCGCATTCTGTGGGCGGAGAATTGCAGGCGCTGGGAAACGAGCCTCAAGGGACGCGCGTGACGCTGCGCTGCCCCCTTCATCCCGATCCTTCGCGTAAAACATTTGCCGTGGCTTCAGAAAATGAAACCATGCTCGGAGGTATGTACGAATAAATGCCCCTGGCGCTTTATTACCGATGTGATAACCCATTGTGCGAACTGACGCCGCGACAAATGGAGCTGTTAGAGGTTCTGGTTGCCAATCCCGCGGCTACGAACAGGAATCTGGCGCAGCGTCTGCACGTGAGCGAAAACACGGTAAAGAAGTATTTGAAGGAGATTTATCGCGCTGTCGGGGCGCAGAATCGCAGCGAATGTTTGGTTATGCTTCTCCAGACAGGAGTCGTCAAGGTGCAGAACGAGGTGGCGGTTCAGGCGTCAAAGACCGTGAGATTCGGGCGGCGAGACAGCTTATACGGATGACAGGGAAAGG
>JAWOGU010000308.1:0-8787 GCA_046496595.1 Chloroflexota bacterium | reverse complement strand
GTAAAGCCGGTTAGAAAATCATCGCGGTAGAGAGAAACGGCCGTTTCCAGATCGCCGGTTTCTATGGCCTGGCGGAACTGGATCACGTCGCACCAAACGGCAGTCGGCTCCAGCCCGATGCTTTCGCGGTTGGCGGCGATGATGTGGGGACCAACGGCCGTTTTCAGGGCGGAGAGGGTGCGGCGCAGGGCGGCTTTGGCGTGGCTGTCGTCAAAGTCGGGCCAGAGGAAGGCGGCGAGAAAATCGTGTGACGACCGTTCGCCGCTGAGGGCCAGGTAAGCCAGCAGGGCTGTGGCTTTGCGGGTGTCGGGGTCTACGATACGGCCGTCGCGTTCGATACGGGGTGATCCGAGAAAGTGGAGCCTGAGCTGAATTATGCGCAAAATTGTAACCGGTTCCGTTCCGAGATGCGATGATTGCCTGGCTTCGTAACACTTTGTTTTTGTGGACGGCCGTTTTCTTGGGGAGAAACGGCCGTCCACAAATAGCCTTAAGCCATATGTGGCATGGGCTGTCCTGGTTGCATTGGCCCAATACGGTATGGCCGCATCATCTCATTGTCTTCATGCTCCACAATGTGGCAGTGCCAGACATACTGGCCTGGCATGTTGAACTGAGCCTTGATGCGGGTTACCTGACCGGGATAGGCAGTGACCGTATCCTTGAAACCCGTTTCCCATGGTTCTGGTGGCGTAATAACACCGTCGAGTTCAACAGGTTCCACAACCTCTCCGTCGGCATTCAGCACCAACCCTTCACGATTCACCACTTCAAAGACGACTTCATGAACGTGCATGGGATGGGCATCGCCAGTGGTATTGTAAAATTCCCACACTTCCGTCGCGCCCACGGCCGGGTTTTCGGTGACCGGTTCCATCCATTTGCGTTCCATCCACATCCCTGCCGGGATTGTTGGGTCTATACTGTCTGGGCCAACAGTGCCCAGAAGCGCTTCAACCGGCCCTTCTACTTCAGCACCATTGGCGTCGTAGCCCATGCCCATCATTTCGATGAGCGCCAATGAACGAGTAACCGTTTCTAGAGGCAGCGGGGTAATAGGCGGCAGTATCAGAAACTGCGGCGGCGTCGTTGGGTCGGCGGCCACTGCTGGCACAACGCGGAACTGCATGATCTGGCCGGTGCTGTCTGGATCAGCCACCGGAAAATCTACGCCAGGAACCCCACCACCAAAAGGTTCATCCGGGCCAATGTTTCCCAGAACGTAGCTGCCAGGTGGTACGTTGGTGAAATCAATAATGACGTCAGCGCGTTCGGCCAGGTTCATTAACAGGTGATTGCCGTGATTTGCGGTCAGGTTCACCGGTGCGGCCAGGAAGCCGCCCTCATTGCCAATTTGCCACACTTCTACGCCGGGTATCTGGTTGAAATCCAGGTTGAGGAAGCGGGATTGGCAGCCGTTCAGGAAGCGTAGGCGGTAGCGGCGTTGCTCGGCAACCTGGAAAGGCCAGGTGTTACCGTTAACCATCATCATATTGCCAAAGAACTCAGGGTTCCAGATCGGTGAGAATTCTCCATCAGGGATGAATTGGCCGACGATACTGTCGAAAAATTCGCGGGTGTTCGGATAGAAAAGGGAGCCGTCGCTGTTGAAGGCGCGGTCTTGAATGGCGATGGGAATTTCGTAGTAGGTCTTGTTGGGCGGGAATTGGTCATTTTCTTTGGGCGCGGGGCCGGGAAGAACGGCCGTTGTACCGAAGCGACTATCGAGTACCGCCTTGTCCCCAGCCGGGCCGCCGCGAATGATGTAGAAACCGGCCGGTCCGGCATAGACGTTCAGGCGTGTCATGCCCAGTGTATGGTCATGGTACCAGATAGTGGACGCCCGGTTGTCATTCGGATATTGGAAGGTGGCAAAACCTGGTCCCCAGGTGGCGCCAAAATTAGCCCACGCTTTTCCGGCAAAAAAATCGTACCAGGTTCCCTCAGTGGCGTAATCGACAGGAATGTTGCCAGCTGCTGGCAGGTACCAGGCTTCTGCATAACCGTCACTTTCGTCACCCACGCCAACTGCGCCATGAACATGGGTCACCATTGGTACCGGACCAGTATATGGGCCTGGTGTATTGTTGAAAATCGGTCGCATGTCACGCCCGGCCAACCCACCCGGAGGATTAGCCCAATGCAGTGTTGGATCCACCGGCAGCAAATGGGGCAGGTAATTGCCGTTGGCATCAACAAGGTCATTGATCCACTTTACGCGCACCGGCCTTTGCCAATCGGCTTCGATGGTGAGTGAAGGCGCATTGTGCAGCAGCAGCCCTTTGTTGCTGGCCGAGGCGACCGCCCCATAACCCCAAACCATTGTGGCTGGCCACCCTGCCGGCAAGATTTGCTGGGGGAACTGCTTCATGGAAATTTCGTAGTAGTCAATATTTTTCCCACCGGGCTGCCTAATCTTTGCGGCTCTTGGCATGACGGGTGGAATCAACAGCGGTGTTTGATATTTTGAAACGGTGAGCGGGTCCAGGGTGCCGCCGGGAATCGGGGCGGCAAACAAGCGGGTCATTTTCCCAAACTTCATGGTCAACAATAGTGATGCTCCAGCTGCTCCCCCTAACTTTAGAAAACCTCGTCTTGTGGTCATGATCATCCTCCAAAAAAATAGTGTTGCAGAGATATAGTAAAGTTATCAGCAACTAGAAAGTGGCTAAAAAAACCAAACAAATTCTTTGACTCGCTTTTGAAGCCCTACGATTCCTGGGATAAGGCTTTAGCAGGTTTCGGCAACACCTCCTTTTGGATCAGCCGTCAAGATTATTGCGTGAACGGCCGTTGGTTCCAATCCAGCACAGATACTCTATCTGCGGTACCAGTCATATTCGATTATTCCGATAAATAGTAGGCTTTGCGTGTTTTTTACTGAGGAGAATGTGTCTGCGGGCTGGAAAGTAAAGTAACTGCCCAATACAGTACCATGGTACCACGATATGATAAGCCATTCCCTTTGCCATGAATAGTGACATATGGCGGTAATAAGGGAGCAGAATGTCACTCTTCGTAACGTTTGGCAGACGGCCGTTTGTTACAGTGTGCCCTAACTACCAAAACCAAGTCATAAAGGAACAAGAGCATGACAGTAGAAATTGTCCTCATTTTGATGTTATTCACGTTTATTTTTGGCCTGATCACCGGCGTACGGCTGGTGAAATAATTGGAGAAGGATTGCCATGTCTCAAAAAACAATGGGCACGCAGCAGAGCATGAGTATGGGAGAGACGGCCGTTTTCAGCCCCCCTCGCTTTCTTGATCCATTCACTCGTATTAAACGGCCGTTCCATTGCTGCCAATCCCGCCGTCATCATCCCAGGCGGTCCGCTTTGTCTTATTAAGCGCAGATGTTGCAGATTGACGCCGATTTTGGCTGCTTTTTGCCCCAAAATCAGCGTTTTCAGCGCTTATCTGCGTCCCATTTTGACTGCGCTCCATAATGCCTGGTGATGGGGTTGTTGTAAATAGATGGCCTGTGCGGTTGGGTCAGGATGATTGTCAAGGTGGATCTGGATCAGGCCAACGGCCGTTGCCAAAACATCATCCGCCTCAACCAATCCCAACTCCTCACACACCTGCCATATAAAATGAAACGCCCGCAGAGGGTGTTCAGCGCCGGTAAACAGGCGATTATCAGTCCAAGCCGACAACAATTCATGCGCATACGTTTGTGCGGCTTGGTGGTGTCCCATCCGCAACGCCGTCAGGGCCAACCCCGCCCAATCCTCAACCCAAAACTGCGGCTGATTCAATTCTTGGCGCAAAGTCAACGCCTTTTGATAATAGGCTTGCGCCTGTTCAAATTCAGCTTTAGCCAGCGCCACCGCCCCTAAATTGTTCAAAATAATCCCGACGATAACAAGGAAACTACTTTCCTCCGCAATTTGCCGCCCTTGCTCATAATAGCGGATCGCCACGTCATATTGCTTTTGGGCAAAGGCTACATCCCCCAGATTGGCAAGCACGGCGCTTCTTCCCGGCCGATGCCCAATCTCTTCAAAGATCACCAAACTCTGTTGCAAATAAGTGGCCGATTGGGCATACAGCCCTTGCCGTTCTGAGGCCAATCCCAAATTATTCAAGACAAATGCCTCACCGAAGCGTTCCCCAATCTCTCGTTGAATGGCTAAACTGCCTTGGTAGTAGTGGGTGG
This sequence comes from Chloroflexota bacterium, assembly GCA_046496595.1. Taxonomy (GTDB): domain Bacteria; phylum Chloroflexota; class Anaerolineae; order Promineifilales; family Promineifilaceae. The sequence continues at coordinate 4,625 of JAWOGU010000308.1, read as the reverse complement.
ATAGATCATACCGGCCACGATTATCCGCCATAATCCCTAAATTGTTCAGGACAGCCCCTTCCCCACTACGATCTCCCAATGTTTGAAAGATAGTCATACTTTGTTCATAGTAACTTGTCGCCTGATCATGATGCCCTTGATGATCGTTTAGATGCCCGAACGACTCTAATACCCGCGCTAAGGTGGCCTTGTCGTCTACCGCCAATAATAAGCTCTGGCTTGCCTGTAAATACTGTTCCGCCTCTGGATACTGCCCTTGTAACAAGGCACTTGAGCCTAGATTGGCTAAAAGCCGCCCTTCGTTGGGGCGATCTCCCATTTGGCGGATCAGTTGAAGAGCTTGCTGATAATAGGACTGACCGGTTTCATAGCCGCCTTGACGGATGGCAATGCCCCCTAAGTGGCGCAATGATTGGACTTGACCGCCCACATCTTGGATAGCCTGGCGTATTTGCAACGCCTGTTTGTGATAATCGAGTGCTGAATCAAATTGAGCAAGATGGTGGGCAATGCCGCCTAACCCGCCTAAAGCGCGCGCCATTTGCACAGAACCGCCACACCGCTGCGCAATCTCGTAGGCTTGCTGATATTGTTGGCGGGCGATGGGGTAATTGGCTTGTTTCATGTGCGACCAGGCGCTGTTCAGTAATGCCTGGGCTTGATTGACCTCATCCCCACTGTCAATCGCCCACTGATACGATTGTTCCGCTATCGTAATCGCAGCTTCATAGTTGCCCACATCGCTGAGATACCAGCTGAAACGCCCAGCCACATCGAGCCGTTGCTGCGGGGTTTGCGCCAGCTCTGTCAGACGGCCGAGATCGGCTTCTTGGGCCTGGCGGTTGCCTAAACGGCCGTATACAGTTTCACGTTCCAGTAAAATCGCATATTGCCCCTCCCGGTCCGTGTCGGGCAGAAGATGTAGGGCGCGGTCAAAAAAATCCAGCGCGGCGTCGTTGGCAAAATTCTTCTGCGCCGCTTCGCCCGCCTTGCGCAGGTATTCCATCTGTTTGGCGGTGTTCTCACTGCGCCCGTAATGGAAGGCCAACGCCTCCAACGGCAACGATTCGGGATACGTATTTTCCAAATAGGCCGCTAACTGCTCATGCAATCTGGCTCGTGTGGAAAAGGGCAAGCTCTCATAGGTCACTTCGTGGGTGACAATGTGCTTAAACAGGTAGGCCAACTCCGGCTCCGGCGACTCCAGCGGCGTGATTTCCAAGGATTCCAACGCATCCAGCGCCGCCTTCACCTGCGGGACCAGACCCAGTTCGGGGTAGTAACCCGTCAGCCACCTGGCGCGGAACAGCCGCCCTACGATACTCGCCACGCGCAGGGTACTTTTCTCCTGCTCGCTCAACCGGTCAATGCGGCTGAGGATGAGCGTGTGCAGGCTGTCGGGCAATTTGATTTGGTCCAGGTCAGCCGGGTCGAGGCCGCGGTCGTGGACGTAGTTGAGCAGTTCTTCCAGATAGAACGGGTTGCCCTGCGCCCGGGCCATCAACGTTTCGGCCAACCGTTCAGGCAAACTGCCGCCGCGCGCGGGGTACAACTGCGCCAGTTTGGCGCGGATGGCGCTCTCCGCTTCGGTCTGCGTCAACTCATGCAGTTCGATTTTCGTGAATTGCGCCAACGCTTCGAGCCGCGGCGCTTCCAAACGCGCGATCTGCGGCGAACGATACGCCAACATGAAACAGACGGGATGCTGCGCCAGCGCCTTGGCGAGTTGCTCCAACAGGTCGTGCGAGAGTGCGTCCACCCAGTGCATATCTTCGATGACAATTAACAGCGGTTCATCTTGTGCTGCCGCCTTCAGGCAATCTTCGAGCAAGGCATGTAAGGCGCTCTGCCGGGTTTTTGGTTCGAGTAGTTCGGTAAAATCGTTTTCGGGCATGTTGGAGCCGAGGAGGACATTTAACAGCGGCATGGCTGCCACGCGCAAAGGGGCGCGATCTTCAATTTCGCCTTCAAGATTACGCATGAGTTTGCGCAGCGGCATCTCCGGGTCTACATCAAAGAACGCCTGCCAGACAGTTTTCCAAACATGGTACGGTGTGCTGATGGCATCCGACTGGCACGCCCCGCCATAACCGGCAAAACCCTTCTTGCGAGCGGCGCGAACGACCTCCGCCACCAGCCGGGACTTACCCAACCCGGCTTCGGCGACGATACCGATGACCTGACTTTTACCTTCTGCCGCCAGATCCAGTTTCTCTTCAATCTGCTTCAACTCAGCCTGCCGACCGACCATGGGCAAGGCGTAGGCCGGTTCTTGCAGCCTGATGGCGCGGCGTTGCTGTCGGTCGGCGACGGCAAAAACGGGCAAGGGTTCCGCTTTGCCCTTGAACTGAACGGCCGGATGGGCGACAAAGGCAAAATCGGTGGCGATGGCGCTTTGTACCTGCTTACTGACAAGAACCTCACCCGGCGCAGCCTGGCTCATTAAGCGAGCGGCCAGGTTGACATCATCGCCCAATGCGCCGTAAGTGCGGCGGGTCGCGCCGCCGTAAGCGCCCACGCGCATCACGCCCTGCGCAACACCCATCTGGAGCACCAATGGCGTAACCTCCCTCAGCGCCAGGGCGGCCTTGACGGCGCGACGGCCGTCGTCTTCGTGCGCCTGCAGCGCGCCGAAGTTGATGTAGGCATAACTGCCCTTGTCGCCGATGGTCAGTTGGAGCAGCGCGCCGTCATAGCGGGCGGTGATTTGCTGTAACTGCCGGATGAAAGCGTCTAGCTGGGCGGTGGCCTCGTCGCTGTCGTAATCTATGCCGACAAAACGGACAAACAGTGCGACGCAGGGGCGGAACTCGGTCAGGAAAGAGCCTTGTCCGGCCGCCTCCCGCTCGTACACCGGTTGGTGCAGCCAGGCTTGCAGTTGGGTTGGCGCTAAGGCCGGAATCTCCGGCGGCGGGGGTAAGGTGACGGCGCCGGCCAGATGGGTAATAACGGCAAACGATTCCCCGGTCGCAGAATCGGCCCGCCACTTGGAAATCGTCAACGCCGTCCCTAACCGCTTAACCGTTGCTTCGTCAAGCAATAGTTCCCCTTTGTTGGCCAGATGTTCGCCGGTAGCAGTGCGGCCCACCGTAGCCCCGGCCAGCGTGTCCAGGTAATGAATTTGCGGGTCGCCAACCACAAAGCGGCGCGCCGGACCAGTGGCGATGGCAACCTTGAGACCCAGTTCAGGAAAGTGACTCATGGCCGCCTGCAACGCCAGCCCGCAAGCCACGGCGCGAGCGGCCGTCGTCCGTGGTCCATCGTCCGTAGTCCATCGCCCCGCGTCAAACCAGCACATCACCGCATCCCCGGCAAAGCCGATAACGCTGCCATCGTAGCGCTCAATTTCGGCAATGAGGGCGGTGTAGACGGCGTTGATTTGGCTCGTTAACGCTTCAATGCCGCGCCGACGGCCAAGCGTGTCGCGCAGTCGCTCGGTGAGGAGGGTGAAGCCGGAGATGTCGGCAAAGAGGGCGGTTCCTGTTGTCCGGTCGGGCAGGCTTTCGCCCCGCGCCAGGGCGCGGCGGCGGTCTTGGGGTAGGTAGGCGGCAAGTTTATTCATGTGGGTTTGGTCTCTATCAGGCATGGCAGGCTGTTAACCACGATATAAGCGATGACATTCGCGCACGGCCGTTATTATACTCGAAATATGGCCGGGGATATGGTGATGGTGTTTTTGTGGTGTGGGTTTTATAGGTAACGGCCGTTACTCCCCAAAACAGACAAACTGACATTTAGCGGCTCGCTAAAAAGAAGGATTGGCTTTTCATTCGCCGAATTTTTGGGCAAACAAATGCCTAAAGCTGTTAATTTCAAGATAGAGTGTCCCCGTTTTAGCTTAATCTGTCCCAGTTTCAAGAATATGTGCCCCTGAATTTCAAAAATGTTTGTCCCCGCATTGACTCAAAAAGAATCTTGCTTTACGTGTTTAGTAGGATGAGTCTAGCTTCCTCCAAACACACTTGCCCTGTGTGCCACACCCTGTGTGCCACACCCTGTGGGCCACACCCTGTGGGCCACACCCTGTGGGCCACACCCTGTGTGCCACAATAGGAGGAGACAACGCCACCCTTGAAAAAAGGGTAGATTGAAGGGCAATGGAGTGAAAGATAAAAAGCGAAACCAACGATACAGTAATGATCATAACCAGCAAATAGAACCGGATCCGGAAGTGCGTGTGGTCTACAAACGCCGCCAACGGCCGTTCCCCCCACCCCTCTGTTCCTACCTGAAACGCCCATACGGTCCCGCCTGGCTGCTTGCCATCATCCGCGTCAGGTAGGCTGGCGGCGAAGTTGCTGTACGCCCTTCTATTTCATCGTTCATCGGTTTCATTTGTCCCTGGTGGGATGAACGGCCGTTTTCAATGGCGGCGTTGGCGTTTACGCGGCGGACGCCGGCAGCGCGGCGGCTGCTCTTCCGGCGGGGCCAGCAGTTCGTAAGCCGGGCCATACTGCTCCATGACCACCTGCCGCAGCGCCTCGTACTCCTTGGGGTGGCAGGCAAAGGCGGTGGCGGAGTAATCCCAGGCGCGCTGGCGAATCAGGTCGCGGTCGTCCAGAGCATCGCCATCGCAGAGAACACGCCCAAGCTGCGAAAGTCGGACCTCACGCGACCGGCCCCGG
>JAWOGU010000282.1:0-23981 GCA_046496595.1 Chloroflexota bacterium | reverse complement strand
GCCGGAACGCCGACACCCTGGTGATTGAATCGACCTACATCCAGGAAGAAGAAGAAATGGCGCGGCAGTTCGGGCATATGACAGCGGCGCGCGCCGCCAGATTGGCGCGGGACGCCAACGTTAAGTCACTCATTCTCACCCACCTCTCCCGCCGTTATCACGAACGCGACGTGCGCGTGGAAGCCCAGTCCATTTTTCCCGACGCCTTCATTGCCCGTGACTTTGACCATTTCCAAATCACCCGCAGCGGCGCGGCGCGGCTCAACAACAGTTAAGTGTAGAGATAGAGATAGACCGTTATTCAACTCCACACTCTACACTCTACACCCTACACTCTACACTCTATCTCAGGACGGTGAAACATGCCTGGTAACCATGCGGATGTGATGATCTGCGGGGCGGGGATTGCCGGGGTGGCGGCAGCGTACCATCTGGCTGTGAAGCAGGGGGTGCGCAATGTGGTGGTGGTGGATGAACGGCCGTTACTCTCCTTAACCAGTGACAAATCCAGCGAGTGTTACCGTAACTGGTGGCCCGGACCTGGGGACGCGATGGTGCGTTTGATGAACCGCAGCATCGACCTGCTGGAAGCGCTGGCGGCCGAAAGCGACAACTACTTCCACCTGAACCGGCGCGGCTACCTGTATCTCTCGGCGGATGCGGGGCGGGCGGCGCAGATGCGGCAGGCGACGGAGCGCGTGGCTGAATTAGGGGCCGGCGAACTGCGCGTCCATCGTTCAGCCGGCAGCTACCAGCCCCATTCTGCTCACGGCTATCACAACCAGCCCAACGGAGCCGATTTCCTGCAAGGAACCGGCCTTGTCAAACAGCACTTTCCTTTTGTGGCGGACGATGTGGCGGCGGCGCTGCATGTGCGGCGGGCAGGCTGGTTTAGCGCCCAGCAGTTGGGCATGTATTTGTGGGAACAGGCTAAAAACCACGGCGTGCAGTTGGTGGGTGGGAAAGTGGTAGGCGTGGGGGTGGAAAACGGCCGTTGTTCATCCGTCACCATTCATCATGCAAACATGGAAACGCAGTGGCAAACCCGGCATTTTGTCAATGCCGCCGGACCGCTGCTGAAGCAGGTCGCCGCCATGATAGGTGTCGAGCTGCCCATTCAAAACGAACTGCACGGCAAAATCGCCATCGAAGACCCGCTGGGCATTGTGCCCCGTGACGCGCCGCTCACCATCTGGCAGGATCCGCTGACGCTGCCCTGGTCGGACGAGGAACGCGCCTTTTTGAGCGAAAGCAGCGATACCCGTTGGCTGCTGCAAGCGTTCCCGCCCGGCGCTCACTTCCGCCCCGAAGGCGGTCCCGGCAGCCAGACTTTGCTCCTCTTGTGGACATACCATACCGAAACCGTTGATCCGCCACTGTGGCCCCTGCACTTCGACCCCGAATACGCCGAAATTGTGCTGCGCGGTGTCTCGCGCATGGTTCCCGGTCTGGCGGTTTACACAGACCCCATCGGCAAATTCTGGCTGGATGGCGGTTACTACACCAAAACGCCGGAAAACCGGCCGTTGATTGGACCGCTGCCGGTAGCTGGCGCGTATGTGATTGGGGCGTTGTCCGGGCATGGGGTGATGGCGGCGCTGGCGGCAGGGGAACTGCTGGCGACCCACGTCACCGGCGGCGCGCTGCCAGCCTACGCGCCCGCCTTTGCCCTCAGCCGCTACGATGATCCAGCCTATCAGGCGCTGCTGGCGAATTGGGATGCGGAGGATGGGCAGTTGTAGGGGCAGAGTGGCAAGGGGCAGAGTGGCGGGTGGCAGGGGGGCGAGTGGCAGGGGGGCAGAAAACGGAGAAGGTTTGTAACGAAAGCCTGCTGCCTGAGCTTGTCGAAGGCAGCAGACCGGGTCGTTACCAAAAGGTTTAATTTTCGGTGACGACTTTGCCGCCGACGGTGTTTTCCGGGTCGATCAGGCGGGCGAACTGCTCCAGGGTGGTATCGTAGCGCATCCGTTGGCGGTCCCATTCATACCGGTCTGCAAAGCTATGCCAGGCGCCGCCCTGGGTGGTGACAGCGCCCCACAGGCCTAGTTCGCTCAAAATTTGCATCGTTTCGGCGTTGTAACGGCCGCCGGGATAGCAGAGGTAGCGGGGAGTGTAGCCGATGTGGGCGGCGATGGTTTCCTGGGAGCCAAGGACCTGGAAGATGACGCCGTCGCGGCCCATGGTGCTCAGGTCAGGGTGATTTTTGGTGTGCGATTCGATGCGCATCCCGGCGGCGGCCATTTCCTTAAGCTGTTCCCAATTCGCATAGCCCGGCGCGCCCTGGTCGGCCAGATCTGTGATGATGAAGAAGGTGGCGGTGAAGCCGAATTCTTGCAGAATGGGGAAGGCGTTTTCGTAGTTGTCCAGGTAGCCGTCATCAAAGGTGAGCAGGATGGGTTTGTCGGGCAGGTCAGTTTGAGCGGTGATGGCGGCGGAGAGTTGGTAGAAGTCGATGGGGGTGTAGCCGTTTTCGGCGAGATAGGCCATTTGCTGGCGGAAGTTTTCCGGCGTGACGGAAAGGTCGGTGCGGTAGATGTCGGCGTCGGCGGGGGGGACGCTGAGGTAGTGGTACATGAGGATGGGCACGCGCAGGGTCCAGATGTTGGCGCCGGAGGGCGTGGGCAAGAGGAAAGCGGGCGGGACGATGACGGGGATGACGGTGGGGGGAACGGCCGTTTCCCCCACCATCATTTCAGTTGTAAGTGTTGCCGCAGGAACGGCCGTTTCTTCCCCACTCACTGAAACCAGCGGCGGCGCCAGGGTTGGGCGGGGCGGGGGCGTGGGGGTGGCTGTTTGTGCGACAGGGCTGGGTGGTATGACTTGAGCTTCCAGCACGTCGGATGTTGGCGCACAGGCATTGAGCGTTATTCCGGTGAGCAGGATTAGTAAACCAAGCAATATCCATACGAAACCATTTTCTTCTTTTAGCATAGGCGGGGAGGATAACTGAGGGAAAAACGGCCGTCAAGCGGCGGCGGCTGCCGTGTGGGAAACGTTAAGCCGGATTATTTGGAAGTATGTGAAAAAATTGGGCAGCAGCCCCAACGCTCTTATTGTGGCAAACGAACGCTGCGGATTCCCCCGGAACCCTCATCTTCCCATTTTCGTCAGGCTATCCTGCATCTGATATACTGCTGCCGAATTCACCGGCAGGCAGCAGAACAAGGTACTAAGCATTGGATCCAGAAGAATCCGCACTTATCGAACGCGCAAAAACAGACAGTGAAGCATTTGGGCTGCTTTACGAGCGGTACTACGATCGTATTTATAACTACGTTTATTACCGCACGGGCAATGCCGATGATGCGGAAGATTTGACGGCGCGTATTTTTGAACGGGCCATGAACCATATCGGCCGTTATGAAGATAAGGGGCTGCCTTTTTCCGCCTGGCTGTATCGCATCGCCCACAATTTGGTGGCGAACTTTCACCGGGATCGCAGCCGCCGCCGTGTGATTGCCCTGGACGACATTGCGCAGTGGCACGTTAATGAAGAAGATCCGGAATTCACCACGCAAATTCTGGAAGACAAGGATGTACTCCTGGGCGCTATCCGGCGATTACCGGCTGACCGCCAGGAACTGCTCATTCTCAAATTTGTAGAACGTCTTTCCAATGCGGAAGTGGGCGACATTATGGGGCGCAGTGAAGGCGCGATCAAATCGCTTTATCATCGCACTTTGTTGTCTTTACGTGAAGAATTTGAGGCGGCTCACCCGCAGCCGGCGAAACGGCGGGCATTGTTTCCGCGCAGCCGGCTGCCCCGGTAGCGAATTGTCGTTTTGAATTCGTCCGGCTTGGCTGTAAAATTTCTCGTCATTATCCTTAGTTCCAGATGAGAATATGTAATAACATGATCATAATTTTCTCTGGTGGCGCATGTTGATTGTGATACAATGCACAACTGATTGTGATATTGTCCACAAAGTTATTTTTCCCAATTGACAAACGTCGCAATCATCCCACCAGATGTGTGAATCATTCATAAAAGAGGAGAGGATCTTTTGGCACGAATCAAATCGTTAGGAAGTTGGTTGATTATACTCTTGATCCTGATGGCAACGGCCGTTATGGCTGTTGTCTGGCCCTTAATCGCACAATCTCTTAATTTTAGTGGTCTGGGATCCGTCTTTGGCGGCGCAGCCCGCCCTGCCACAACAATAGCGCCGATTGTGGTGCCCATTCCGGAGCCTATTGCTTCCATGGTGGGCGCCAGTCAGTTGGATTTGGCGGGATGGCAGGCATTTGCTTTCTTATTCGCCGTCGTCACAGTTTCCGTGATTGGCGCGGGCTTGGTGATTACCCTGCTGATGCGCCTGGGCGGCAAATTCACCGGACAGGTGGCCGCCAGTGAAGATTACCAGACGAGCGTAGCCTCTCTGGAAGGCAAGAACATCGAAAAACTGAAAGCCAAACGGGCCAGCCAACCGGAACCCCACAAACCAGAAGGCTATGTTTATGGGTTGGATCCGGTTAGTTTCTCATTATTGGTTCTCTTCTTTGTGGCCTTAATCGCCACTCTCACGTACGGGCTTGTTTCACCCACCGGTGAAATTATTCTATTTGGCCAGACCTTCAATTCTGGTCTGCCGATCATCATTGCCCTATTCATCATTACCATTCCCTTGCTGGCCTTATTGGCGCGCCGGAAACGCTTGAACGCCGTGGCCGACAACGATAATGCGCCCATTCCTTGGGACTTTATTGCCGTGCTCATCACCGGGCTGCTGGTGGTAGGGGTTGGCTTGGGCCTCATGCTTTATTTCAACAATCCGCTGTAAGTATTGGATGATTACCAACAATTGAGTTGAGCGGGAAACGGCCGTTTAATATGGAAACGGCCGTTTTTCCCGTCAAACTAATTCTCGCAGGATACAACCATATGGGTAAAGCAAAACATTATATTGCCGTCACTGTTTTGGTCATCGCCACCACTGTCTTTTTGCGTTTTTTCATTCTGGGTCCACTTTACCGGCTGCCAGTGGCTGCCAGCGCTCAGGCAGTGCCCATTGACCTCATGTTCTACTGGCACTTCTGGCTCATTGCCTTCCTTTTTTCCTTGATCATGGTCTTGATGCTGTATGCGGCTGTCGTGTTTCGCCGCCGGGAAGGGGATGACGAACCTGGACCCTACGTCCATGGGCATACCGGGTTGGAAATTGCCTGGACCATCCTGCCGGTCATCGTCGTGTTGGGTTTTGGCTATTGGGGCACCACCGTCCTGACCGCCTTGACAGCGGAACAGCCCGATGAAATGACCATCAAAGTCTATGGGCAGCAGTGGTCCTGGCAGTTTGAATACCCTGAACAGGAAGGCATCAAATCATCAACCATGGTGCTGCCAGTTGACCAAAAAATTGTCCTGGAAATGGAATCTCTGGACGTACTCCATTCCTTCTGGATACCGGAGTTCCGTGTTAAGCAAGACTTGGTTCCCGCTACAACCACCTACTTGCGTATCACCCCCACTAAAGAAGGCGACTACAGGCTGCTCTGTGCCGAAATATGCGGATTTGACCACTCCAAAATGGTGGCAGATGTGCAGGTGGTAAATCAGGCCGAATTTGACGCCTGGGTGGAAGAACGCCTGTCTGTACCTGCCTTTGCCGACCTGACGCCTGAAGCACGGGGCGAAATCTGGTATACCGAGCTGGGCTGTGCCGGCTGCCATAATCTAACCGGCGCTCCGGGCGCAGCTGGTCCTTCCTGGGCAGGTATTTTCGGCCGTGAAGAGGAATTAATTGATGGTACCACCGTTATAGTGGATGACGCCTATATTCGCGAATCCATTATGGATCCAAACGCCAAAATCGTAGCCGGTTTTGCCGATCCCAGCCTGATGGCTGCCATGGGTTACGAAACGCGAATCCCCGATCGAGAAGCGGAACTGTTAGCCGCCGAAGGCATCGAAATTGACATCATCGATGACCTGATCGCCTTCATGCGAACTATAGAGTAAAGAATTAGATAATTAGACCTGACAGGTTTCAAAAACCTGTCAGGTCTCCCAGATCAATAACCCAAAAGAAACGAAGATAATGATTATTTTGGGAGGATGTGTATGAGAGCATTAAGAATCATGTTAACGTCTGCGTATGTCCGTGGCTTGATCGGTCAGGCGTTGTTCATGTTTGGCGGTATTGGCTTTGTCAACGCCATTCGGGCGGCGATGGGGTTAGAGCCAAACCCGGAGCCGGGAATTGTCTTTGGCTCCATTTTAAGCGTCTTTGGCTTTTTGCTTTTCGCCGGCGCCTTAACCGACTGGCTCAAATGGATTGTTGGCAAAAAGACGCCGCTTCAGCATGGCGTTAAAGAAGGCAGACCGGAATGGTCTCGCTACGTCAATGTAGATGTTAACCACAAGGTGATTGGTATTCAGTATGGTTACACCAGCGTGTTGGTGCTGTTGGTGGGCGGTCTGTTTGCTCTGATATTCCGCCTGGAACTGGCGCAGCCGGGTATGCAGCTTCTGAATAATGACCAGTACAATACCTTGTTCAGCGCGCACGGCATTGTCATGATTGCCAGTATTCTGCTGGGCGTGGGCGCGATGATCAATTACCTGGTGCCCTTAATGATTGGCGCTTCCGACATGGCTTTCCCCCGTCTGAATGCCTTTAGTTACTGGGTCGGTATTCCGGCCGTCGTCTTGATTTTGGGCGGCATGGTTGTGGGGGGCTGGGATACCGGTTGGGTTGGTTATCCCACGCTGACCTTCCGCGCACCGCTGGGGGTGGTCCTGTTCCTGATGGGTTTCTATCTGGTCGGCTTTTCGTCGATTGCCGGATCCATTAACCTGTTGGTGACGGTAGCTTTTATGCGGGCGCCCGGTATGTCCTTGTTTCGGATGCCCATTTTTGTGTGGGCCGCCATTGCCACATCCTTGATTCAGTTTACCGCTACGCAAACCGTGGGCGTGGCTCTGACGTTGAATGTAATGGAGCGTGTGGCTGGCCTGACCTTTTTCAACCCGGTCAACGGCGGTGATCCTATCCTTTACCAGCATTTGTTCTGGTTCTATTCGCATCCGGTGGTTTACGTGTTTGTACTGCCCGGTTTGGGCATTATCAGCGAACTGCTGCCGGTGTTTTCGCGCAAGCCGTTGTTTGGCTACAAGTGGATTGCGCTGTCCAGTCTGGGCATTGCTTTCGTCGGCTTTCTGGTGTGGGCGCACCATATGTTTACCTCTGGCATGAACGACGCTTTGCGGGTGCCGTTTATGATAGCGACTTTGTTTGTGGCAATTCCGACCGGCGTTAAGTTCTTTAGCTGGATGGCGACGATGTGGGAAGGCAAACTGACGTTTGAAACGCCGATGCTTTTTGTGATGGGCGCGATTTCCGTGTTTTTAATTGGCGGTGTGACCGGTCCGATTTTGGGTACGGTACCTACTGATTTGCATTTGCATGACAGTTATTGGGTGGTAGGGCACTTCCACGCCACGATGTTTGGCGGCTTTGTGTTTGCCTATTTTGCCGCTATTTATTACTGGTTCCCCAAGATAACAGGACGCATGTATAAAGAGTCCTTAGGCAGGCTGCATTTTTGGCTGATGGTGCCCGGTTTCTGGGTGATGAGTCTGGGCCAGATGCAGATTGGCCTGTTGGGTATGCGCCGTCGTATTTCGGATTATGATCCGGCTTTGGGGATAGAGAGTACGCAGGTGTTGATTACGATTGCGGCCTTTATCATTGGCTGGTCGGTGCTGATTATGGTTTACAATCTGGTGAGCAGCGCCCGCGCCAAGCAGATGGCTCCTGAGAATCCCTGGGGTTCTCGTTCACCGGAATGGCAGATTCCGTATCCGGTGCCGGAGTTTAACTATGAACGGCCGTTTGAAGTGGTTGGCGATCCGTATGGCTATGGCGCAAAGGATGATCCGGCATATGTCAGGTTGCATGCTGCGCCGGTACCGTCTGGGGATTGATTTAGGGAACAGTGAACAAGTGAACCGTGTTCGGTGTTCAGTAAACCGTTTATGGCATGTGGTTAAGTTAAATTGGAGAGAATAAACATGGCAGATGGTAAAAAAGCAGCCATGCGGCGCGGGAATGTGGTGTTGGTTTTGCTGGCGCTGTTGACGATTGTGGAATTTTATATCGCTCTGAACAGCAGCTCGACCGTTTTGTTGTTGATTGTGGCGCTGTTGAAAGCGGCGGTAGTGGCCTGGGTGTTTATGCATATGTACCGCGTATGGCGCGATGAGGAGAGTCATTCATGAGTGCTGTCACTGCCCATCATGACGAACATGAACATAGCAGCCATGAGCTGCCTTATGCCACGCAGTTAAAAGCGAACCGCTTGGGTTTGTGGTTGTTCTTTATTTCGGAGCTTTTCTTGTTTGGGGCGCTGCTGTTGGCGCGTTTTTACTTGTGGTTTGAGCCAGGTGTAGGCCAGACGCGGCCTGAGTTAAGCCAGGAAATGGGCTTTCTGACCACAGCGATTCTCCTCCTCAGTAGTTATTTCGTTTATCGCGGTGAAACGGGCATGGAGTTTGGCGACGTCAAGCAGTTTACGCGCAGTTTTATGGCGGCGGCTTTGTTGGGCGCGCTCTTTTTTGTGGGCGTGGTGTTTTTTGAATGGAACATTTTTGGCCTGAGCGGGGAAGTGGCCGGCATTGAGGTGTTTGGTCATCTGAAGCCCTGGGATGGTGTGTATGGCGGCGTTTTCTTTATGATGACGGGCATGCACGCCCTGCATGTGTTGTCCGGCATTTTCCTGATTCTGGTGGTGTGGAATCGTGGACGCAAGGGTGCGTTTACGGCCGAGCGGCATTGGGGTGTGGAAGGCACGGCGCTTTACTGGCACTATGTAGACGTGATCTGGATTATTTTCTACCCCGCGCTGTATTTGATTGGAACGGCCGTTTAACAGCCAATGAGTTCATGTTGAACCGCGGAGGGCGCGGAGACGCGGAGAAATAACTCCCTGCGCTCTGCGTTCCCCGCGGTTTTTTGATTAGAGAGTAGAGATTGAAGATTGAAGATTAGAGATTTTTTAATCTCCAATCTTCAATCTCTACTTTCCAATAAGTGTGTTATGGATCCTGTCAATAAAGCCATTCTGTTATCGTGGGACTGGCGGGCAGACGTTATCATTATCCTGGCGTTGGCCGGGATTTTGTACACCCGGGGGTGGGTGCTGCTGCGCAAACGAACGAAACCCCATAAACGCAAGCGGCGGAGCGGACAACCCCATCCGTTAACGGCCGTTTGGCGGCTCGTCTCTTATCTTTCAGGCTTACTCATTGTGGGTATTTCACTCATGTCTCCCATCGACGTACTGGGCGGGCAGCTCTTCTTCATGCACATGATCCAGCACCTGCTCATGATCATGATTGCGCCAGTGCTGCTGCTCGGCGCAAATCCGATGGCTGTGACATTGTGGGGACTGCCGCGCAAGCTGCGCCAGCCGGTTGGGAAAGGCTTGAGTTTCGTCCTGAACTCAGACTCCAAATACCGGGGCTGGATTCGGACGGCGACCGCGCCGGGCATTGTCTGGTTAATGTGGGTGATCATCATCATTGGCTGGCATGATCCGCAAATGTACAACTGGGCGCTGGAAAGCGAACCGGCCCACGATCTGGAACATATCACCTTTTTTGGGGTCAGCATGTTGTACTGGTGGCATGTTATCGGCGCCGGCCCCCGTATTCACAAACAGTTTAGTCTCGTTGGTCGCATCGCCTTTGTCATCCTGGCAATTCCGCCCAACATGCTCACAGGCGTCGTCATCGCCTTTTCGCCGACGCCCATCTACACCTATTATCTCAATGTACCGCGCATTTGGAATATGGACATCATGACGGATCAGATGATATCGGGCGTGATTATGTGGGTGCCCGGCAGCATGATGTACATCATCGCCGCGCTGGTGCTCATTGCCCAGCTTTTGGGCGAAGAAGAGCGTAAGCCATATCTGCCGGAAAGTGAGTGGGGGTCGGATGAGAAGCTGTTGGCTCCTGGCATGAAAAAATAAGGATGTAGGTGGAAACTGTAGGGTGGCGGGTGGCAGGTGGCGGGTATCACCTCTCACCCGCCACCCGCCACCCGCCGCCTTAGAAATTCCCACAGACTGGAAGTAAGCATGGATCGTCTCATATTACTGATTAAGACGTTATTTGGCCGGAAATGGTGGTGGTTGACACTGCTGGTATTGGCCTTAATGGCCGTGTTGGCGCGATTGGGTCTTTGGCAGTTAGATCGACTGGAAGAGCGGCGGGCGCAGAACGTGGCGCTGGCGGCGGCTCTGGATGCGCAGCCTATTACGCTGCCTGAGACGGCGATTTCCGGTGATTTGCAAGCCTGGAAAGACCGGCTGGTGTTGGCTGAAGGGGAGTATGACCTGGACAATCAATTGGCGTTGATCGTGCAAAACTGGCAGGGTATGGCAGGCTTGCATTTAATTACGCCTCTGGTATTGGCTGGAGGGGAAACGGCCGTTCTCGTGGACCGCGGCTGGATACCGGATGAAGAACAGTCGCCTGAATTCTGGAGCCAATACGACGAAAGGGGGCCGGTCAGTGTCGCCGGCTACATTGCCTTATCCCAAATCATATCACGGGGAACGGCCGTTTCCGCTCCCAGCGGCCCACGCCAGGAATGGTACCGGGTAGACATTGCCGCCATCCAACCCCAAATGCCCTACGAACTGCTGCCCGTCTATGTCGTCCAATCGCCCCCGGCGGCAGGTAACACGGAATTGCCCTACAATGAACCTCGAAACGTAGAAATTTCCGAAGGCAACCACATGAGCTATGCCCTTCAATGGTTCATTTTTAGCCTCGGATTAGGTATTGCTTATGTCATTTATGTCAATAAATGGCTCTCCGATCAGGCGACGGACAAAAAGCGCGATGAATTAACGAGGCCGGAAACGCCTCTGGCGGTAGACCCTCCGCAAAATCCACCGACAGCTTAATCCCCTATCAGACTGCGCAGCATTGCCAGATTGACGCCGTCCATCTCAATTTCTTTGCCGTCTTCATCCTTTTCCGTTTTGGGCGTTTCCAAATGGGCGGCATGATTCGCCCAGCGCGGGTCATTGAGGAAATGGGCAAATCCTTCCCTGCCAATGAAGCCCTGACCGATATGCTCGTGCCGATCTTTGTTGGAGCCAAGCTCGTGTTTGCTGTCATTAAAGTGGAAAAACTTGAGCTGATCACAGCCGATCACCCGGTCAAACTCGGCCATGGTGGCTTCATAAGCTTCCTCGGTGCGGATGTCGTAACCGGCGGCGAAGATGTGGCAGGTGTCCAGGCACACGCCCAGGCGTTCATTCGGCCCGGCCTGGTCCAGCATATGGGCAATTTGGGCAAAGGTGCAGCCCAGATTGGTGCCCTGCCCCGCCATTGTTTCCAGGCAGATAACCACGTCCGGAGCGCTGCTTTCCGTTTCCGTCAGCAGCCGTTTGAGACCGCGTGCAATGCTGTTTAGCCCGGCTTCTTCGCTGCTGCCCATGTAGGATCCGGGATGGAAGTTGATCAGGGGAATGCCCAGTTGACCGCAGCGTTCCACCTCGATTTTGAGCGCCTGGTACGATTTTTCCCACAAGGCTTCATCGGGCGAGGCGATGTTGATGAGGTAGCTGGCATGAACTGCCACCGGCCGGATGTGGGTGTACTGTTGGGCGGCTTCTTTGTATTGGGTGATGTCGGTTTCGGTGAGGGGTTTAGCCTGCCACTGCCGGTTGCTTTTGGTGAAGATGAGCATGGAGTCGCAGCCAACGTCGCTGCCGCGTTGAAAGGCGGTGTAAACGCCGCCGGCCGTACTCATGTGTGCGCCGAGTCTCATGGTGGTTCTCCAATAAAAAGAATTTGTAACTATACACGTCCTCGAGGGCTGAGCGTTCGACTGAGCTCACGCCGAAGTCTTGTCGAAGCCCGGTTCCCTTCGACAGGCTCAGGGAACCTACCTATATAGTTACAAAACGGCTACCAGTTTGGGTTTTCTTTGACGCTGCTGCCGATGTAGCCAATGCTCTCTGAGCCGTCTAGCGCGTAGATGCCGTGGCCGATGACGCGCCACACCGGGCTGCCTTGTAAGTCGACAATGTATTCTCCTTGTAAGCGGCCGGTAGCATTGCCTTCTAAGTCATAGAGAGTGCTGCTTTGCAGATATGCAAATTGTTCACCTTTTCTGTCGATTAAACCGCGCATGAGATTTTCTCCTTGCTGCCAGGGCGTACTGCGGATTGGCGAGTTAACGCCGCCAGCAGTGCGCCGCGTGCAGCGCATTATGGGACGGTAAAGGTTGAGACGACATTGCCGTCTGCGTCGACGAGGGTGAGTGTTTCGCCAGATTGCAGGATGGGATTTTCCTGGTTCCAATACAGGTCGGTGGGGCCGTTGGCGCCCGTTTCGGTATGGATGAGGATGCCGGCGCCTTCGCCAAACAGGGTGATTTGCCCAAATTTGTAGCTGTAGCCGCTTTCGTCGGATAGGGTCCAGTTGAGCAGCCCAATCTGGCGGCTGCCGGAGTTGACGATTTGGATGGCTTCTTCAGTCAGATTACCAATGCCGACAACGCCGTTGATGGTGACGATGGCTTCGCCCTGGGAGGAAGGGGCTTCGGTGGCAATGGGGGTGGGTGGGGTGTTGGGCGGCGGGGTTTCTGTGGGCGGCGGTGTAGGCGTGTCCAGGCCGCCGATGGGAATGATAAACTCTTGCCCGACGCTGATGATGTTGGGGTTGTCCAACCCGTTGGCGACCATGATGTCTTCCACGGTGACGCTGTATCGCTGGCTGATGCTGCCGAGGGTTTCGCCGGATTGCACGACGTGGATGGTGGGGCCTTCTGCGTCATCGTCGTTTTCCGCGTCTGGCGCTGCTTCTTGAGTCTGAGCAGGTTGGTCGGCGGCGGTGGTGGGGATAACGACCGTTGCCGTCACCGTCACCAAGACCATGTTTTCAGCCTCAACCGGCTGGTCGCGGCCATCCCACCAAAACAATATACCCAGCACCACTGCTGCCGAGACGAGGATATTTAATAACAAAAAAGGCGCCATGCGACGAAATGACATCGGATTCTCCCTGAGTTAGATGCTTGTATTTTACAGGAAACGGGGGGCAGTGAACAGTGAACCGTCTACTGTTCACGGTTTACTGTTCACTGCCCCCCAATCCCAATCCCCTAGCTATGTCTGGGCGGCTATGCTAGAATTTCTCCCGGCATGGCACAGATTGATTACCTGACCGTGGGGCACATCACACGGGATCTCACCCCTGAGGGGGACAAGTTGGGCGGCGCTGTTTCCTTTTCCAGCAGGTTGGCGCAGGCTTTGGGCTGCCGCACGGCCGTTCTCACCAGTTGCGCGCCCGATTTTATTTGGCAGCATGAACTGCCTGGTGTGGAGATCGTGTCCATTTTGGCCGGCCAAACCACTACATTTGAAAATGTCTACACGTCCACCGGGCGTATCCAAACGATTTCCGGCGTCGCCGCGCCCATTTTGGCGCAGCATGTGCCGGAAGCCTGGCGGCGGGCCAGTATCGTCCATCTTGGTCCGGTGGCTGATGAGGTGGACCCGGCCATGATTCATCTGTTCAGCAACAGCATGGTCTGCCTGACGCCTCAAGGGTGGCTGCGGCAGTGGGATGAAAACGGCCGTGTCTCGCCCAAAGCGTGGCGCGACGCTCCCGAATTTTTGCCACTGGTGGCGGCCGTTATCGTCAGCCATGAAGATTTGCCGGATGACGACACCCTGGAGCAGTACCAGGACTTGGCAAAGCTGCTGGTCGTTACTCGCGGGCATGATGGCTGCACGGTGTATTATGACGACGAAATCCGCCACATTCCCACGCCAAAGGTCAAAGAAGTAGACGCCACCGGCGCCGGCGACACCTTTGCCACTGCCTTTTTCGTGCGCCTGTACCAAACGGGCGGTAATCCCTGGGAAGCCGCCCGTTTTGCCAATGAGATTGCTGCGCTTTCTGTGGGCTATTCCGGGGTGTCGGCCAAGATAACGGCCGTTCAAAACTACCTGAGAAAGGAAACGGGACGACAATGAACCGCCGTGGCACAGCAGACGCCAGATTCCTCTGCGCTCTCCAGACCTCCGCGGTAAAAAATTTTTCCGACAAAGCACATGACTAAAATTTATGCAATCGTGAACCAAAAAGGAGGCGTGGGCAAAACGACCAGTGTGATCAACCTGGGCGCCTACCTGGCCAGTAACGGCCGCAAAACGCTCATCATCGACATCGATCCGCAAGCCAACGCCACTTCGGGGATGGGGGTAAACAAAACGGCCGTTGAGAACTCCACCTACGACATCCTCTTAGAGGAAATGCCCCTGGATGAAGCCATCCTGCATCTGCCGGAATGCAACCTCGACTTGCTGCCCTCCAACCCGTCCCTGTCTGGCGCGGAAGTGGAACTGGTCAACGCCATCGGACGCGAATATCGGCTGCAAAAAGCACTGGAAGGGATAAACGGCCGTTACGACTACATCCTCATCGACTGCCCGCCCAGCCTCAGCCTGCTCACCGTCAACGCCCTCACCGCCGCCAAAGACGGCGTCCTCATCCCCGTGCAGTGCGAATACCTCGCCCTGGAAGGCTTGTCCCAACTCACCCAAACCGTCGAACTCGTGCAGAAATACCTCAACCCCAACCTCACCATTCGCGGCCTCATGATGACCATGTACGACAGCCGCACCAACCTCAGCCGCCAGGTCGTCGAAGAAGTGCGCCGCTACTTCCCCGGCAAAGTCTTCCGCACCATCGTGCCGCGCAACATCCGGCTCAGCGAAGCCCCTAGTTTTGGTCAGCCCATCAACCTCTATGCCCCCAACTCCCCCGGCGCCATCGCCTACAAAGTCCTGGTCGCCGAAATACTCAAAGGCGATGCCCCGAAGGAGAGTGCCGCATGACCAAAAAACGTGGACTCGGGCGCGGACTTAGCGCCCTCATCCCGGCCGGCGAAACAGAACTGTCCACCGACAGCATCCGCACCCTGCCCGTCACCGCCATCCTGCCCAATCCTCACCAGCCGCGCACTACAGCCCTGGATGAGGAAAAACTTACCGAATTGGCTGCCTCCATCAAAGAACACGGCCTCATCCAGCCCCTCATTGTCACCGAACAAGAAGGGCAGTTCTACCTGATTGCCGGCGAGCGCCGTTGGCGGGCTTCCCAATTAGCCGGACTGCAAGAAGTCACCGTCGTCGTCAAGGAAGCCACTCCTCAGGACATGCTGGAACTGGCTATCATCGAAAACATCCAGCGCGCCGACCTCAACGCTCTGGAAGAAGCCTACGCCTACCAGCAGCTCATCGAAGAGTTTGGCATGACCCAGGAAGACATTGCTCAAAGCGTCGGCAAAGGGCGCTCCACCGTCGCCAACCTGCTGCGCCTGCTCACCCTGCCGCCCGGCATCCAACAAGCAGTCATCGACGGCGAGATCAGCGGCGCCCATGCCCGCGCACTTCTGCCCCTCGAAACCCAGGAACAGCAAACCCACGCCCTCAATCAAATCATTAATCTAAACCTCAGCGTGCGCCAGACCGAATCCCTGGTGAAACTTCAAGCCCTTCAGGTGTGCGAAGAAGTGCGAGAAGCTGTTCTCCTGGGCCAGATCAGCTTTAAACATGCTCAGGTATTAGAAGGTTTGCCCACAGCAGAAGCCCAAATAGACGTTCTCAAACAGATCATCCTGCGTAATTACACCCTGGAAGAAACAGAACTGCTGCTTGCCCGGAGGCAGGCCGGTGAAAAACCCAAAGCCAAACCCAAGAAAACCATCCCGCCGGAACTACTTGACCTGCAAAACCAGTTTGAGCAATCCTTAGGTACCCGCGTCACCATTGCCAAAAAGCGTCAGGGCGGACAGGTGATCATTGACTACTATTCAGACGAAGAACTGCAAACCATCTATGAGGTTATCGTAGGTGGCGATGTAACCTCTTAATAAATCGGGCGGAGTTGGTTGAGCTTGTCGAAACTCACGGCCTTGGCCGAACCCACGGCCTTCGACAAGCTCAGGCCTCGTTTTACCAAATATATTGAGAAGATACGTGGCGACTCATAAAAATTAGCGTAACCAATCCACGCAGCGTAAACTCTCCATAAGAGTTGCAGCGCCTCCCTTGACGCGCTTTGCCCCGGTGTTATGATCAACTCATCTGTAATGGCCGACGAGGATCGTCGGCTTTTTACATGTATGACTGTTCACTGAAAACTGTTCACTGTAAACTATTTTTCTATATCTCATGGTTATTAAACGCACAGATCCTCGTTACCCCCGTCAAGGACCATCCTGTTTACTGGTCTTATTTGTGCTGCTTGGCGTGGGATTTGGCATCTTTGTCATCTCTAATCGTGAGCAGGTACGCGACATCATCATACCCACGCCTGTGCCGGAGCCAACCCGCTCCGCCACCGAGTTCGCCCTACTGGCCGACCTCAGCGAAGGCGACGGTGAATATATGGCAGCCGTGGAGTATTATCAGAACGCCATCGGCCTGGATGCTTCCAAACCCGAGTTTTTCATTCGCCTGATCAACTTGCTGGTTAAAACAGGTCAGCCCGAACGGGCATTAGAGGTCGCTGAACAGGCTATCGTGCTGGCGCCCGAAAATGACGCCGTGTGGACGGCCGTTGCTGCGGCCCATGTCGCCAATGGAGATCGCTTGTCTGATCTTGGCGACCCTACCGGCGCCAAGCTGCAATTTGCTCAGGCTCGTCAAGCCGCCGACAAGGCTATCAGCATCAATCCGGAAAACGCCAACGCCTATGCTTACGCGGCCGCCGGTTGGATCCGGCCCAACGAACCTGAAAACTTCATGCGCGCCCAAGAAATGGCCGATCTCGCCGTGGTGGTCGATCCGGATAACCCCATTGCCCGCTACTACATGGCAACTGTACTCGATTACCAAGGCTACTACGATGCAGCGCGTGATAATTATCTGCTCGGACTCAATTCTGCGCCTAACGATCCTGATTTGCTCAAAGGTCTCGCATATAACTTTTTTGGCACCGGCAATATACCTGAGGCAATTCTCTATTTTGAACGCGCCATTCAAGCAGACCCTAATAACGCAGCCGCCTATGATGGCCTGGCCTACATGTACATTCAGCTTGGGCAAGATCCATTGGCTGAAGAAAATGCGCTGGAGTCCGTGCGGCTGAATCCAAACGTTGCCCGTGCTCACGGCCGTTTAGGGGAAGCTTATTTTCGCCAGTTCAACTACCCCAAAGCCGTCGAATCATTAGAACGCGCTGTGTCCTTGTATGGTGACGCAACCGACCTTAATGCCCGTTTCTTCCTCATGCTGGGCAATGCCTATATCCGCGATTCTTTCGATAATTGCCCCAAGGCCATCCCCTATCTTGAACAGGTCGTTGCCGTCAGTCTGGCCTGGCGCGAAAACGCCGCCGCCAGCCTGGAAGAATGCCGCCGCGCCGCTTTAGATGCAAATCCATAAGCTCCGTTAGAATTTCGTTATACATTAGCACTCTCCACAAAAGAGTGCTAAAAATATCTTGACAACACTTCAA
This sequence comes from Chloroflexota bacterium, assembly GCA_046496595.1. Classification (GTDB taxonomy): domain Bacteria; phylum Chloroflexota; class Anaerolineae; order Promineifilales; family Promineifilaceae. Next base: position 6,484 of record JAWOGU010000282.1, on the reverse strand, counting down.
TCTATGCTAGAATGTCGTCTGTTGAGATTAGCACTCGCACTGGGAGAGTGCTGAATTCCCAAGAATTTCTTGAAAAATTAAAAAAGATCAAAGGAGATATCATATGTCCGTCAATTTGAAGCCGCTTGCCGACCGCCTGGTTGTTGAGCCAAAAGAACGTGATGAAGTAACCCCATCCGGCCTGGTTCTACCAGAAACCGCTAAAGAAAAACCACAAGAAGGTGAAGTTTTGGCTGTTGGCCCTGGTCGTCGTGATGACGATGGCAATCGTATCGCTATGGACGTGGCCGTTGGCGACCGTGTTTTGTACGCCAAATACGGTGGTACAGAAATTAAAATCGATGGCAAAAAACTGCTCATCCTGAAAGAATCTGACGTCCTGGCAATTCTTGAGTAAAAACCCGTCGTCAGCGTAATCTGATCTTACCAATAAATCCAACGTGATTTGATTCAGGCAAACCGTAAAACACGTTTGAAATAACCTTTCACCAATTTTGCAGTTTCCTTGAATGAATTCTCAGCGCTCACTTTGTGGGAATTTAAATTACTTTCTGGCAATTATCTGATACAGGCAAGACCCTGTATCGAAATTATTTAGGAGAATAACAACCATGGCTAAACAACTTGTTTTTTCTGAAGATGCTCGCCGTAAACTGAAGAAGGGCATCGACACCGTAGCAAATGCTGTTTCCACCACACTTGGCCCCAAAGGCCGTAACGTGGCCATTGACAAAAAATTTGGCGCTCCCACCGTTACCCATGATGGCGTCACCGTCGCTAAAGAAATTGAACTGGAAGATCCCTTTGAGAACATGGGCGCCCAACTCTTCAAAGAAGCTGCTATCAAAACCAACGACATCGCTGGCGACGGTACCACCACCGCCACCGTTCTGGCGCAGCACATGGTTCACGAAGGTTTGAAAAACGTGGCCGCTGGCGCCAATCCCATGCTGCTAAAACTGGGCATCGAAGCCGGCACCGCCGCCTTGTCCGCCAGAATTAAAGAAATGGCCGTCACCATTGACAGCGTCGATGAGATCGCTTCTGTTGCCTCTATTTCAGCCCAAGACAAAGCGATTGGTTCACTCATCGCTGAGGTCATGGACAAAGTCGGCAAAGACGGCGTCATCACCGTAGAAGAATCCCGCGGTTTGGAATTTGAGACTGAATACGTAGAAGGTATGCAGTTTGACCGTGGTTATATCAGCGCCTACTTTGTCACCGATGCAGACACCATGGAAGCCTCTATTAGTGATGCGTACATTCTCATCCACGACAAAAAAATCAGCTCCGCCCAAGACATCGTTCCGATTTTGGAAAAATTGATCCAGATTGGTAAGAAAAACCTGGTCATTATTGCGGAAGATGTTGACGGTGAAGCACTGGCGACACTTGTCTTGAACAAACTGCGCGGCATGATTAACGCCCTGGCTGTGAAAGCCCCCGGATTTGGCGACCGTCGCAAGGCGATGCTGCAAGACATTGCTGTGTTGACCGGTGGTCAGGTCATCACCGAAGAAATGGGCCGTAAATTAGAAAGCGTTCAAATCAGCGACCTGGGCCGCGCGGCGAAAGTGGTTTCTACCAAAGACGACACCACCGTGGTGGATGGCGCCGGTGAAGAAGACCAGATCAAAGCCCGCGTTGAGCAGATTAAAGTGGAAATCGATCGTTCCACCTCTGATTACGACCGTGAAAAACTGCAAGAACGCCTGGCTAAATTGGCCGGTGGCGTGGCCATTATTCGTGTCGGTGCGGCGACTGAAGTTGAATTGAAAGAAAAGAAACACCGCGTAGAAGATGCCTTGAGCGCCACCCGCGCTGCTGTGGAAGAAGGCATTGTGCCCGGCGGCGGCGTTGCCCTATTGAACGCTTTGTCTGCTCTGGACGATGTAGTGGTTGAAGCAGGCGATCCGACGACCGGTGTGGCTATTTTGCGCGAAGCTTTGTTGTCCCCGATGCGCAAACTGGCTGCCAATGCGGGCATGAATGGCGACGTTATTATCCAGAACGTGCGCCGTGAACAGATTGAAAAAGATGATGATAAGATCGGTTACAATGTGTTGACGGGCGAGTATGTTAACATGTTCAAAGCCGGTATTATTGACCCGGCTAAAGTGACGCGCGGCGCTGTTGAAAATGCGGCCAGCATTGCGGCCATGATTTTGACAACAGAAGCACTGATCACGGATTTGCCGGAAGAAAAGCCAATGCCAATGCCAGGCGGCGACCCGGGCATGGGCGGCATGGGTTTCTAAATTAACCCGTGACAATGGTTGATCGTACTTGATGACCATTGCGGGTATCTTCTCAATATTCAGGGAAAACGAGGCCTGAGCTTGTCGAAGGCCGTTGGTTCGGCCAAGGCCGTTGGTTTCGACAAGCTCAACCAACTCCGCCGCGATTTATTGAGATGGTGCCATTGCGGCTTGATAAAATAAATGAAGACCCCTCTCACGAGGGGTCTTTTCTTTTTTGGAGGGTTCCGGTACACTGGCGGGGTATGATATGTTTTTATTGTCTATGATGTATGGTGAGGGCATTTATCATGGGTGAACAACTGCTGCAAAAATTTCTGCCTTATTTGGATAATGTAGAGTGGTCGGGTGAACCAGCAGCAAACGCACAAGGACGTCAGGCGTACATAGTCGGCCTGGATAAGGTAGAAGCGTCTGGGGGTGAGCCAAAGGCATTGGCGGAGGCCATTCGCGTATTCCAATCTGGCGATTCTCTGCCGTATGCCTATGCAGGTGTGGCTTACATTCTGCTGGCTGCTTCGGAGGAACGGGATGGTTCTTATGCGCCGTTGGGGCTTGAGGCGGCAATGGGATGGTTGGAAAAGGCGCAGGCGTTAGAGCCGGACATTGTTGATATTAACGTGATTGAAGCGTTTGTGTATGTTTATAACGGCCGTTACGATGATGCCCTCCTGGTGATTGACTTCCTGTATGGTCTGGAACCGATGAACTACCATGTTCATCTGGCAACCGTAGCTTTTTGGGAGGCCCAAAAAGATCTCCCTCAAATTGAGTTAGCCATTGCGGAGGCGGCAAAAGCAGCCGCGACCCTGCCCCAAAAATTTCGACTTACCAACCGCCTGGGCGATCTCTACATGCAGTTTGATGAATTGGACAAAGCGTTAGCGGCCTACAAAGAAAACGCCCATTTTGATCCGAAAAACCCCCTGTTGTGGCACAAAATCAGCCTGGTCTATTGGCGTTTGGATGATTTGGATGAAGCGGAACGCGCCAATCAGCAGTCTTTGCGCCTGGGCGCTCTGCCAGCCGCGCAAAAGATGGCGGAACAACTCAAGGAACGAAAAAAGCAAGAAACCGGACGGTTTGGCGGCCTGTTTAAGTAGCCAGCCGAAACAACAACCGCCTACAATTCTCCTGACTTGACGTGTGTGAGATATACCATGCAAGCGCTGCTGGTGGCCCCAAATCCCGACGAAAGAGACATTTTTAATTTTATTATTAAACACGCCGGTTTGTCCGTAGCAAACGGCCGTGATCTCATGAACATCGCTCATAAATGGCTAGAGCGCCCGGCTGACCTTATCGTCGTGGCGGTCAACCAGGATGCGGCTTTGCACATCAGCCTCATCGAGCTGCGCCAGGTAACACAGGTTCCCTGTCTGGTTGTGCTTGAGACCCCTACCGAAGAACAGATATGCCAGCTCCTGCGTGATGGCGCCGACCTTGTCCTATCCAGGCCGGTCGCCCCCCGAGTTTTGTCAGAATATATTCGTGTGCTGCTGCGCCGTGTACAAGCCACACCCACTTTTGCCTTGCCCCAACTGAATATAGAAGAAGTAAAGTTGGAACCAGATTCCCGTACCGTGACGGTGTTAGGGCAGCAAGCCCGGCGTCTTACACAGTTGGAATTCCGCTTGCTCTATGTGCTGATGGTGAACCGGGAACAGGTTGTGCCGGTGGATGTGATTGTGGAACGGGTGTGGGGCTACACGGGGCAGGGCAGCCGGGAACTGGTGCGTGGACTGGTCAGCCGGGTGCGCCGTAAAATCGAACCGGATGCGGCCGTTCCCCGATTCATTGAAAATGTACCAGGTGTTGGTTATCGCTTTACCCTGGAAAACGCCTGAATTTTCACAGCTTTTATACAAACTATTATTATTTACCACGATTTTTATACACCATTTAGGCAAAAATTATCACAGATTTCCAGTAAGGTAATGTCAATTGTCATAAAACTGCCTGTTTCAGGTAGTGGCAGGTCCACTGGAAAGATCGATAAATGAACAGTGCGGCCTCCGATTTTTTGTGTTAGAGGATTAGAATGGCAACAAAAAAGGAAATATCTTATTGTCCTGAATGTGATTCCCGATTGCGGCTGCGCACGGTGCGTCTGGGGGAGCGGATAACCTGTCGCGAGTGCGGTACCGCCCTGGAAATAGTGGGGGTAGATCCGATTGAACTAGATTGGGCTTTTGCCGATCCCGTTGAAGAAGAGTACGAACCCCGCTATCGTTCCCGTCGGGAAGATGAGGATTATCCATCTGCCTATGAATATTAAATAATAAACTGCTAGATAATCCCCCAAGCTTTTTAAATTCCCGCAAGACAAGATTGAAAAGAAATCTTTTTGCGGTTTATAACTGAAAACAGACGGCCAAACCGGGTTTCCACAAGAGACCCGGTTTTTTTATCCAGGCCAACGTGACTGCTCCAGATTTCGGGGAGAACGAGGCCTGAGCCTGTCCAAGGGGGAACCGGGCTTTGACAAGCTCAGCCCTCGAGGACTTGTATAAACACCGGAATAATAAGTTGGTGAACAAACGTTGTCACAAACCGCGCAAGTGTGGTGTTTAGAGGATGTAAGATTTACAATGAACTTGTCTGTGACAATATGTTGCAGGCTGAACGCGAATCATGAAGATAGATAAATCGGTGTTTAACCATATCCTCTATCAAGGAGTCCATTCACATGCGAAATCGAAAGCTCTATATTGTTTTAGCAGTCCTTGTTTTGCTGACCAGCGTGGTTCTGGTGGCCTTTGTTCTCCAGCCCAGCGCCAAAGACCTGCTGGTGCAGGCCATTGAAACCATGCAAACTACCACCGACGGTCATGCTGTCGCCACGTTTACTATGACTACCCCTGAGAAGAGCGCTGCCGGTACGGTGGAAATGTGGGGCAAGTTCAATGAAAACCCAGAAACGCCGCCCGCTTTCCGCCTGGAAGTACTGGCTGCCAGTGAAGCGGATATGGTGGGCTTAACGGCCGTTTCCGATGGCTCAAACTTCTGGCTGTGGGATCCGGCTGAAAACAAGGTGCTCGTAGGTACAGCCGAAGAAGCCGCCGCCATGATGGCCGAGAAAATGGCCGGTGAAGAGTTTGAACGTGAATTCGGCCACGAAGACTTCGATCCCGAAGCAGCCGACCATCCCGAAACGCCCGAAGAAGCAGTCGATAAACTATTGACATACTTTACCGCCGAACGCATTGCGGATGCTCAAATTGGTGATACCAACGCCCATGGGCTGCGCCTGATCCCCATCCCCGAACAGATGCCGGATGAAGTGCGCGCCGCTGGCGGTTTCCTGCGCGTCTTTGTGCGCCCGGAAGACGGCGCGCCGCTGGCCGTGGAATATGCCGAAGGCATGATGGGGTCCGGCAGCGCCACTGCCACCTTGCTGGAAATCAACCAGGGTCTTGACGAAGCCCTCTTTACCTTTGCCATTCCTGAAGGCGCAGAAATTGTGACCCTGGCAGAGCTGAAACCAACCGAACTGACGCCTGAAGAAGCGTCTGCCCTGAATATATTGAACCCCACAGCTTTACCCGCTGATGCTACTTATGTAGGCGCGACTGAGATGCGCGGCGCGGTTGTGCAGCGCTACACTCGCACAGACGGCGGTTCTTTCACCGTAGCCCAGGGTCCGGCGGAAGCGGTTTCTGAACGGGCAGAGGCGGGAACGGCCGTTACCGTGCGCGGTCTGGCTGGTACTTTGTTCACCAGTGAAGACGGCGCCCAATCCCTGCTCGCCTGGACCGACGGCGGTACCAGTTTTTGGGTGGGCGGCAGCCTGACTGGGGACGAAGCCTTAGCAATTGCGGAATCACTCGAGTAAATTAACCCCCAAAAAATTTAAGATTAAAGATTGAAGATTGATGACGTATGCCTTAAATCATCAATCTTCAATCTTCTTTTTTTATGACAAACACCATCCAAATCAACGATCTCACACGTAGTTTTGCACGCGGCGAAGCAGATGTATGGGCGCTGCGCGGCATCAACCTGACCATTGCCCCCGGCGAGTTTATCGCCCTGGTTGGCCCGTCCGGCTCCGGTAAATCGACGCTGCTGAATTTACTTGGCGGCCTGGATCATCCCAGCAGCGGCGAGTTGTGGCTGGACGACCTGCCGCTGCACAGCGCCGATGGCAAAGCGCGCACCGCCCACCGCCGCCACCGCGTCGGGTTTATTTTTCAGAGTTTCAACTTGCTGCCCCGGTTAACGGC
>JAWOGU010000260.1:0-3142 GCA_046496595.1 Chloroflexota bacterium | reverse complement strand
TATGGCTGGGGAACCTGGCGGGCGGATGGACATGACCCGGAAGCGGTGCAGGCTGCTTTGCTGGAGGCGCTGGCGGATGAAGAACGGCCGTCTATCATCGCTTGCAAAACGGTCATCGGGTATGGCAGCCCGAACAAAGCAGGCACCGCCAGCGCCCATGGTGAACCGTTAGGCGCGGCGGAAATTGCCTTGACGAAAGAGGCGCTGGGCCTGTCGCTGGAACCGTTCTGGGTGGATCCGGCGGCTTACGAAATATTGGGCGCGGCGGCGGAAGCGGGCGCCGGTAAACGCGCGGCCTGGGCTGACCTCCTGGGCAGCTATACCGAATCCTATCCTGAATTGGGCGCGGAGTTTACGCGCACGATGCAGGGTGATCTGCCGGAAGGCTGGGACGATTTCAGCGTGGAATACAGCAAGCCGATTGCCACCCGCGCTGCTTCCGGCATGGCTTTGAATGCCGCGGCGCTGCGCGTGCCGGAACTGCTGGGCGGCTCGGCCGACCTGACCGGCTCCAACAAGACCGACCTGAAGGGGGCGGCGGACGTGCAGAAGGAGAATGGGTATAACGGCCGTTATCTCCGTTTTGGCGTGCGGGAGCATGGCATGGGCGCCATCATGAACGGTCTCGCTTTGCATGGCGGCATCATCCCCTACGGCGGCACCTTCCTGGTATTCGCCGACTACATGCGCCCCGCCATTCGGCTGGCGGCGTTGATGGGACTGGGCACGATCTACGTTTTCACCCACGATTCCATCGGCCTGGGCGAAGACGGTCCCACCCACCAGCCTGTGGAAACACTGGCCTCCCTGCGCGCCATCCCCAATCTGGCGACCATCCGCCCCGCCGATCCATACGAAACGACCGTGGCCTGGAAAGTCGCCATCGAACGGCGCGGCGCGCCCACTGCTCTGGCGCTCACCCGCCAGAATCTGGCGCCGCTGGATCCGGCCAAAACGGAAGGGCTGCGACACGGCGCGTATGTTTTGGCGGACGTGGCCGATCCGCAGGTTATTTTGATGGGGTCCGGCTCCGAGGTTCACATTGCCCTAGAAGCGCAAAAACTGCTGGCAGCACAAGGCGTGGCGGCGCGGGTGGTGTCTGTGCCCTGCTGGGAACTGTTCGACGCCATGCCCCAGGCGTACCAGGACGAAGTGCTGCCGCCGGCCGTCACGGCCCGGGTGTCGATTGAAGCGGCCGTTTCTATGGGCTGGCAAAAATACGTCGGTCCCAACGGGAAAATCATCGCCCTCGACCATTTTGGGGCGTCGGCGCCGTTTGAAACGCTCTACCGCGAATTTGGCCTGACGCCGGAAGCGATGGCGGCGGCGGCGTTGGAACTAATGAGCAGGTGAGCAGGTGATGGGGTATAGAGGTGATGGGGTGATTGAATTTCACCTCCACACCTCTACACCTGCTCACCTCTCCACCTCTACAGGTGAAAAAATGGGCATCGTACAACTTGCTCCCAGTATTCTTTCGGCCGATTTTGCCCGGTTGGGCGCAGACGTGGCGGAGGCGATGGCTGCCGGGGCGGATCGTATTCACGTGGATGTGATGGATGGGCATTTTGTGCCTAATATCACTATTGGACCGCTGGTGGTGGCAGCCTTACGGCCGTTATCGCAGCAAACAGGCGTGCCTTTGGACGTGCATCTGATGATTGAGAATCCGGAGCTGTATCTGGCCGACTTTGCCGAAGCTGGGGCCAACATTCTCACGGTCCACGTGGAAGCCACGGCGCATTTGCATCGCGCTATCCAGATGATTGAGGAATTGGGGATGCGCCCCGGCGTGGCGATTAATCCGGCGACGCCGCTGGTCATGTTGGAGGAGGCGCTGCCCCTGGTGGACCAGGTGATCATCATGTCGGTCAATCCCGGTTTTGGCGGACAGTCGTACATTCCGGCGAGCAGCGACCGCATTCGCCGATTGAAACAGATGATAGAAAGGGTGGGGGGAACAGCCGTTATCGAGGTCGATGGTGGCGTCAAAACCCACAACGCGGCGTCCATTGCGGCGGCCGGCGCCGACATCCTCATTGCCGGCAGCGCCATCTTCGGCGGCGGCAAATCCATCAGCGAAAACATTGCGGAATTTCGGAAAGCGGTGGCATAGGGGTAGAGTGGCAAGGTAAAGTGGCAGAGTGGCAGAGTCAAGACATATCCACTATTTGACTATCTGACTAAAGGACGTTCAGACGATGTTAAAAGCGCTCATTTTTGACGTGGATGGCACCATTGTAGACAGCGAAGAAGTCGGCCACCTGCCGGCTTGCAATGAAGCTTTTGCCGCTTTGGGTTACGATATTCAATGGGATTGGCCGACGTTCAAAGCACTGATGCCGCTGCCGGGGAACCGGCTGCGCATGCGCCACGGGCTGTCTGTGCGTTATCCGGATATGAGCGCGGCCGAACTGGATGCGGCGGCGACGGCATTGTTTGCGCTCAAGAAGACGCTTTTTATCGAAAAGTACGTCTACCAGACGCCGGTGCGGCCCGGCGTGGCGGCCTTGATGGCGGAAGCCCTGGCGCGGGACGTGAAGCTGGCAGTGGTCACGATGTCGCTGGAGGCCCAGGTAAAGGCAGTGCTGGCCTACCATTTGCCAGAGTATGCGCCCTATTTCCAGCCGGTCTTGGGTAAGGAACATGGCGCGAAAACGGCGCCGGAATCACCGCTGCACCACCTCTGTCTGCAAGAATTGGGTGTGCAGCCGGCCGAAACGTTGATGATTGAGGACTCGGAAGTGGGTTTCAAGGCAGCGCAGCGGGCGGGCATCCCCTGCGCCGTGTTCTACAACGACTACACCTTTGGCGAAGATTTTACAGGCGCGCCCCTGGTGGCTAAAAACCTGACCTGCTTCAACCTGGATCGCCTCATAAACCTGTGCTTACCATCCCATTGACGTATCTTCTCAATATCCAGGGGAGACGAGGTCTGAGCCTGTCGAAGACCGTTGGTTTCGACAGGCTCAACCAACTCTGCCGCGCTTTTTTGAGAAGATACCCATTGACAATCTAAAAGGGCGTTCCCCCACAAGCGTTTGGCCCCATTTGGCAGGGTAAGTCAAATTGACTGACCCTCGATCCCCTAAAATTATGGCAACATAAACCAAATAATCAAACAGACAGCAGAAAATCATAC
>JAWOGU010000235.1:0-12241 GCA_046496595.1 Chloroflexota bacterium | reverse complement strand
CTCGCCGCCCAACAAAAAGATCTGCTCAACGAATCCATCAGCCTCCTGCGCCTGGGCATCATCGCCTACTATCGCGGCGACAACCACGCCGCCCGCGACCACTACGAAGCCTCCCTGGCAAGCGCCCGCCAACTGAAGAATTTGCAGCGCCAGGCCGCCAGCCTCATCAATTTAGTGGCGGTTTACCATGGGCTGGGCGACATTGGCAAAGCCAGAACTGCCGGAGAAGAAGCCCTGGCAATCGTCAAAACAATCGGGGATCGCGCCAGCGAAGCGATTATCCTAAATAATTTAGGAGGCATTTATTATGCAATTGGGGATCATAAAACAGCAGCTTCCCATCATGAACAGGCGTTAGTCCTTTCACAAACACTAAAAAACAGAGCCAGTGAATCGTTGTCGGCTAATAATCTGGGACAAGTCTTGTGCGATTTATCCGATTACGAAACAGCGAAATACTATGCCAGTATTGCGCTAAATATCGACATTGACATCAAAGATCGGGTAGGTCAGGGTTACAGCCTGACAACATTAGCCAGGGCGCAGCAAGGATTAAAAGAATTCACGAAGGCAAAAGCGGCCCATAATCAAGCGATAGCGATTCGACGTGAAATAGGGCAAGAAGCGGGCACAATTGATAATCTAACAAGCCTGATGGAAATTGCGGTAGCAGAAGGCAATGCGGCGCTCGCAGAAAAGCTGGTGACTGAAATTCTGAATTGGATTGAGGTAAATGGATTAGACGGTATTGAGTTTCCGTTAAAGACGTATCACAGCGCCATTTCCACTTTAAATCGGTTAGAAAACCCCGCTGCTGCCAGAAAAACATGGCTTGAAGCAAACAAACTTCTGGAAAAACAAGCAAGCCTTATCAGTGATCCTGAAATGCGCGCGGCCTATCTGGAAAATGTGCTGTCTCACAAAGAAATCCAGCTTTGGGGGGACGCTTGAGATGCGCAGCGCCTGGCGCGAACCGTCCTTTCGGACAACGGCGATCCCATAAAATTCCAAACAATACGTAAATCAAAAAGGCGGATTTCAGGATCCGCCTTTTCTCTTATCACTTATGTGTCATTGTAGATTTCGGGATCTCAATGAACAACGCCAAAACGAGTCAAGTGGCAGATTTGCACGGTGAAGTAGTTTTCATCCGGGTAGTAGATGTAAGTATCCGCCAGGCCGCATTCCTCCGCAATGTCAATCCACATTTGTGATTCTTTGTTCCAGTAGGGAAGCTTCAGGCGTAGTTCCTGTTCAGGCGTCAGGCCGGTATCGGAGTAGACGATGGTGACGGTGACGGGTTTGGCGAATTTGTAGCTGGTTCCGTCGGTGATGGATTGGACAACGGCCGTTTCCACCCCCTGCACCGTCCCGCCATCATCCCCATTCACCACCACCGGCAAGAACAGCTGATAATCAGGCAGGTCTACGTCCAGGTCAAAGTAATAACCCAAGGTATTGGTGGGCGACGGCTGCGGGATGGCGGCCAACGGCGTGTAAGAAAGCTTCAAGGTCTCAGAAACCGCGCCCGGCGGCACGTCCACTTTAGTGCCAAAGCCGGTTTCGTCATTTACAAACGCCAGGCTGCCGCCGTTGGTCGGATCGATGAGCGTACTTTCGCTGACGGTAACGGCCGTTGTCGCTGTGACCTGGTCTGTAAAACTGGTGGCGGTGAGAACGGCCGTGAACAAACCCGGCTGCTCGTAGGTGTGGGCCACAAATGCGCCCGGCGCAACCGTACCGTCACCAAAATTCCACAAGAAATCCAGCGCGCCGCCGGCGGCAGCCTCTGCCCCGAACTGCGTCGGACTGCCCAAAGAAGTGGGGCTGTCATTAAACGCCGCCAACTCCCGAATTTCACCGGACCCAAACAAGGCAAAGGCTTCGCCCAACGTATCCGCCGGACTGGGCATCTGCGGCGCGCCAATAATCACGTCCGCATACCCATCGCCATTCACGTCGCCCGCCGCGCCCACCGATGTACCCAATCTGGCCTCAGCCTCATTAGAGGAGAATTCCCACACCGTACCAAAGCCCTGCCCTGTGCCGCGCAAGATAAACGCCGCGCCGCCGTTTACAGCCTGAGCCTGAGCCGGTTGAAAGAATGAATTGTCATACTGCGGCGCGCCGGCAATTACATCGTCAAAACCATCATTATCGACATCGCCGGCCGCGCCCACGGCATAACCTAACAAGGCATTCCCGGCATCCACGGTAAACGTCCATTCCGCAGCCGGGCTGCTTTGCATATAGAAAATCGGGTCCATGCCCGTAAACACAAAAACAGCGCCTGAAGCAGCCTGCTGATTACCAGGATAGTAGGGCGCGCCGACCACCACGTCGTCATAACCATCGCCATTGACATCACCGGCATATCCCACCGCGCCGCCAAACCAGGAATCACTAGCATACGCGCCGAAACTGACCCATTCCGCATCATTACGTGTGGCCGGCTCGCCTGAAACAGGCATAAATAAACCGTCCGGCGAACCACCAAATATCGCTGCCAGGCCGGTAACGCCATCAGATTCGGCCAGTGGTTCCCCGATAATGACATCATCATAATCATCGTTGTTCACATCACCGGCCGTGCTGACGGCGTATCCAAACAAGCCGCCATTATAAACATCCGGCCAGCCGCCTGTCCCTATCCAATCCGGTGACTGCGCCGCGCCAGAAAGCGGACCATAAAAGACGTAAGCGCGGCCGCTGTCCTGGCCTATGCTCACGTCATCATAATAAGGCGCGCCAATGATCACGTCGTCAAACCCATCATTATTCACGTCGCCGGCCGTATTCACCGCCATGCCAAAACGGTCGCCAGCCTGTTCGCCTTCTGCAAACCACAGCGGGAAAGGTTCCAAGCCAGCGGGCGAACCGGCGTAAACCAGCGCTTTGCCGGTCGGCGTGGCGTATGCGCCGACGATGATGTCGGCGTAACCGTCCCCGTTCACGTCGCCGGCCGGTTTAACGGCATAACCCAGTTCAAGCTGGGACGCATTTCCTTCCACCTTCCATTGATAGTCATGGGGCAGTCCTTGAGGTCCGCCATAGTAGGCAAAGACAGCGCCTTCCCGGGGTTCACCGCCGTCAAACCAGTTGGCCCCCACCAGCACGTCGTCGTAACCGTCGCCATTCACATCCCCGGCCGTGCTGACGGAGAAGCCATAGTTGGCGTCCTGCTCCAGCCAGGTTTCCCAAATGATGCCGCTAAAGAGAAGAGAATCCACGACAATGGGATAGTCAGCGCCGGTGACGTCCACCACCAGCCGGATGCCAGATTGATTATCTGGCAGAGTGGCAAGCTCCATTTTGGCGGGAAGTTCTGCGCCGTGGGCATCGTAAGCATATTGGTTGTGATAGATTAGCGCCTGTTCGCCAACGGCCGTTACCAACTGCACCTCATCGTCACTCACCGATCGTGGGGACAGGTCGCCCGTCACCGCCAGGTCGATGTGCAAAAGACCGGTTTCCTGGGCAAACAACGGCTCCTCAATGGTAAAACCTTGTTCCACCCCGCGCACGTCATTGACATACCACGCCTGCCACGCCCCATAATCCAACGTCACCCGATTAGCAACCGCCTCATGGGCTGCCAGCCGGGGTGAGGTAGTTTGTACGCCATTCCCCACAGCCAGCACCTCTAACGCCGCCTGCCACGCGCCTGCCGCCGCCAGACGCGGCGTTACCTGAATACCGGTTTCAGAAAAATAGGTGCGCAGATTTTGCGCCCGATTGGGTGCCTGGTAAACAATCGGCTGCCCCACTGCGCCCTGGCTGGCGGAAATGGCATACTCAGCGGCTTTTAGGTGTGCGGAAACGGCCGTTACCCAACCATCATCCACTATCACCTGCTCAGGGGAATGGGAGGAAGGAGAGGAAACGGCCGTTACCCCCGCGTCGCCAGAAAAAGACCCTAACAAAACACCCACCAGCACACAGGCCACCACCCCAATTACCCCAAGATAGAAGTAACGCTTCGTTTTCATAAAACCTCCCAAAGCTATCATCATCATAAAACCGATCAGCCAGTTTACATTATTCATCAAACCGCTCGATTTAAGCAACCACATAAAAAAAGAGCACAAGATTCCTCTTGTGCCCCTTCTTAACATACGTATCCGTTGCCTATCATGGTCGTGGTTCAACTAAAATTCTAATCGCTGTCCTCTCCTGATCTTCAATCTCTACCTCTACAAAAGATGGTACGCATACAATATCAACTCCTTCTTCAGCCAGATACCCCTTGGCTATAACAATAGCCTTCAGAGCCTGGTTCACTGCGCCCGCGCCAATCGCCTGGACTTCAGCCCGATGAGCCTCGCGCATGACCCCGGCAATGGCGCCAGCTACAGCCGCCGTACGGGACCGAGCAGACACTTTTATTACATTCATGTAAAGCCTCCAAGTTCTTTCATGATGTGACAGTCATAGCACAGAAACAATGAGATTCCAGTGCCCTTGGACTTTAAAATTCTAGACAATTCATACACGTATTGTCAAGTTATTTGAAATTGCAGACTGAAAGCAATGCATATTCGAGAAAATTACCAGATTTCGCTTCGTGCCCATCCTCCAAGCATCTGGAAATTACCTAATACACAATCGGGAATTGAGGTTGAAGGAAAATCCGCATAGTCTTCACATCAACAACCACTATACCAAAATATGTAAACATCGTTATGGAAAATAGGACCCCAATATCTAGGGTCATACTTCCCTTCATTCCTATCCCTTGCTATTCGAAGCTTCTGTCAAGATCCAAACCTTAAAAAAAACAAGGCGTTGTCATTTTGGCAATTTAAAAACTTCAAACCTTTTAAGGCAAAAAACGTGAATTTTCATTGCACCCCCCCTCGCCATTTGCTAGAATGAATAGACGATTGTGGCCTTTTGGATATATGCTCATCATAACGATTTTGTCTGCAAACATCGGGTCTTGCAAGTGAAATCAGGAGTCACATGAGCAAGCAAGGAGGGTTGCATACTGATATAAGGGTGTCAGTATGGTTTTTTGCCCCAAAGCATCACAAAGGTCGCCATATCCCCCCATATTCAATTGAGGGTTTTCTCATGGTCCTGGGCCATGCTTTCACATGCCTGCCTATATCTGCCGACATGTCTATAGGGAAGAGGAAAATGACTCCAGAATCTGCTTGGAAAGCGACGCTTGGTGAACTCGAACTACAGATGACAAAAGCAACTTTCAACACTTGGTTGAAGGATGCCCGCCTGTTAGCCTGTGAAGAGAACGAGTTCGTCATAGGCGTCCGCAATGATTACGCTAAAGATTGGCTAGAAAACAGGTTGCGCGACACGATCGTGCGCACCCTTTCCTCCATTGTCACCATCCCCGTCACCATCCGTTTTGTCGTCTGGTCAGATGAACTGATCAGCCCGGCGCCAACCGTCATGAGCCTTAACAAAGAAAAAGAGAATCACAAGTCCCCCATGCCCTCCTTTGCCAATAATGGTAATGGTGTGTATAGCGAAAATGGCGTGAATGGGGCGAGCGGCGTTCAGGGTCTATCGCTCAATCACCGGTTTACTTTTTCCACGTTTGTAGTGGGGCCAAGCAATCGCCTGGCCCATGCAGCCGCCCTGTCTGTGGCCGAAAATCCGGGGCAAACGTATAACCCATTGTTCATTTACGGCGGTGTTGGTTTGGGAAAAACACATTTGCTCCATGCCATTGCCCAGAAATGCATCAGTGAAGGCTTAACGATTTGTTATATCTCTTCCGAAACATTCACGAACGACCTGGTGCAGTCGATTCGGAATAAACAAATGGCTCAGTTCCGAGAGCGCTATCGCACCCCCGATATTTTACTTATCGACGACATCCAATTCATTGCCGGTAAAGAAAGCACCCAGGAAGAATTGTTCCACACGTTTAACGATCTCCACAGTTTGGGCAAACAGGTGGTTTTATCCAGCGACCGGACACCCAAAGCAATGGTGACATTGGAAGAACGACTGCAATCCCGCTTTGAATGGGGCTTGATGGCTGACATTCAACTGCCGGATACGGAAACACGCAAAGCCATTTTGCAGGCAAAAGCCGAAGATCATGGCATCAACGTGCCGGATTATGTCATTGACCTCATTGCGCATCATGTCCGCAATAACATTCGGGAATTAGAAGGCGCCCTAAACAAAGTGATTGCTTATGCGCAGCTTTCCGGCGCCGGCAAAGTAGATTCTGATCTGGTTAACATGGCGTTGGCTGATTTGGTGCGCCGACCGGATAAGGTGACGGTAGAACAGGTTGTACAGGCCGTGTGCCAGTATTACAATGTCTCCACGGAGGCTCTGTCCAGCACCAGCCGCAGCCGGACCATAGCCTTCCCGCGCCAAATGGCTATGTATCTGGCCCGGACAGAGACAGACGCTTCATTTCCCCAAATAGGAACATACCTGGGAAACCGCGACCATACTACTATTTTGTATGGCTGCGAAAAAATAGCGTCTGTGCTGGAAAAAGACGCCACGGCTCGCCGTGATATGCTGGAGATCAAGGCGGCTCTTTATGAGCCGATGACTGTCTCCGTGTAGAAAATTAAACCCCAAATCTGTCTTGCAGATCATGTTTATGAAGAGGCCAATTCCAGGGAATTGGCCTCTTTTTTGTGGGTCCGCTCCGAAGAGTCCGCGAGGTTCACGCTTTGTTTACGCTCGTTTCTGTGGATAACTTGCGTATAACTGTGGAAAAGTGACTTCTTTTGTGGAAAAGATACGCCCATGAGGGGGCAGAGGCTGAAGGAAAGGAAGATACATATTCCGTAGAACGTTTGTGCGCCGCCAAATATAGGGGGTGGGTTGGATTATGGGCAACGGGTGTTTTGAAGACGGAAGGGGGAGCTATACAAAACGGCCGTTTTCCCTCCACAACTCATAATAAAAAAGCCCCCCTGCAAAGCGGTATATAGCTGGCACTAGGGGACATTATAAGCATATATGGCGGGCAAAAATGGCTATCCACATATCAACAGGCACTACTAACTACTACTATTAAATATATATATGGAGATACACTCTTGTATAACTTTAAATGAAAAACAGGTCTCTTATGAAACAAGCAATACCCGATCCCAATGTAACCTCTATCTTGCAAAAATTATTGGCTGAAGTCCAGCGCGTTTTGGGTGCTCAGTTGAAAGGCTTGTATTTGTATGGCTCGTTAGCCAGCGGCGATTTCAGTCTGCTCAGCAGCGACATTGACTTTGTTGTTACCACGCAGGCGCCGTTGCCTGCAGATACCATCACCGCACTGGGCATGATGCATGAGCAGTTAACAAACAGCGGCTTGAAATGGGCGTCAAAATTGGAAGGCTCCTACATCACCCAGGCTGCCTTGCGACGCTATCAACCCGAAGCCGGTCCGTGGCCCACCCTTAACGAAGGCCGCTTTTATGTGGCGCCCCACGGCCGCGATTGGGTGATTCAACGCCATATCTTGCGCCAGCATGGCGTCACGTTGTTTGGCCCGCCGGTGGCTTCGCTGCTTGATCCGGTAACTGCCGACGATTTGAAGCAGGCGGTTACGGAGATTTTGCGGGAGTGGTGGGAACCCATGCTGCAAGAGCCTGCTTTTGTGCAGCGGCGTGAATACCAGGCATTTGCCGTTTTGACGATGTGCCGGGCGCTTTACACACTCCGTCTGGGTGACGTGGTTTCCAAACCGGCGGCGGCGCGTTGGGCGCTGGTTGAATTGCCTGGCAGATGGGCTGTCTTGATTGAGCAGGCATTGGCCTGGCCTCTCGGTTCGCAGCCGGACAGCCTGGATGAGACGTTGGCGTTTATTGCCTACACGGTTGCCGTGAGCCAGAACGTTAGGGGCACTGAGTCCACCCCAAAACGGAACGATTGACCTGATCGACGGTTGGTAGTTACCACAACACAATAAAAAAAGCCCTGACGATTAGCCAGGGCTTTGCTTTGCATCGAGCTTTAGGTAGGGGCTAGAGAAATTCCAACAATCCGTAGCCATCGTCTTCTACCGGGAGGGCGGCGACGCGCACCGGCACTTGTTGCCCCGTTTCGTGTTTCAAGGCGACAGCTTCCACCGCATTCCACTGGTCCCACAAATCGCCATTCAACAAGACGAAACTGCGCATAGCGCCGCTGGAGGGGAACAGGCCGCCAGCACCGATGTCATAGCCGTTTAAGGCGATGGTGGCCAGTAATTTCCCGGAACGGGGATCGTATATGTTTAAGGCGTCTGATAACTTTGCGGTCATGGTTGCTTCCAGGGATAAGATATGTCTAGTATAAACGTAATTTTCACGCAGAACAATAGTATTATAGTTGACAAACCTTTCAATTTTTGTTAGGCGTACGCCTGAGATTTTGATGGGCAGCCGTGCCTGTTTGTACTTGCCATAAACCGGCGTAAATGCCGTTGGGGAGCGTGACCAGGTCTTCATGACGGCCGTTTTCCTGCAGCCTGCCATTCTCCAACACAAAAATCACGTCTGCATTGCGTACTGTCGAGAGGCGGTGGGCGATGACAATGGTGGTGCGGCCCACCGCAATGCGTTCCAGCGAGCGCTGGATGGCGGCTTCCGTCTCGTTGTCTACGGAGGAAGTGGCCTCGTCCAGCACCAGCACCGGCGGATCTTTGAGGATGGCGCGGGCGATGGAGACGCGCTGCCGCTGCCCGCCCGAAAGCTTTTGCCCCCGTTCGCCGACGATGGTGTCGTAGCCATGCGGCAGTTCCAGGATGAATTCATGCGCCTCCGCCAGTTTGGCGGCTTCAATAATTTGCTCCAGGGTGGCGTCAAAAGTACCGTAGGCGATGTTTTCGCGCACCGTGCCATGAAACAGGAACACGTCCTGGCTGACAAAGCCGATGGCCTGGCGCAGATCGCTGATTTGCAGAGCGCGCAAATCGTGTCCGTCCAGGAGGATGTGGCCTGCGGAGACATCGTAGAAGCGGAGCAGCAGCTTCATGAGCGTGGTTTTGCCCGCGCCGGTAGCGCCCACGATGGCAACGGTTTGCCCAGCCGCTATGCGCAGGGATAGATCTTTGATGATGGTGGGATAGGTGACCGGGGAACGGCCGTTTCCGCTTTGCCCCGGCGCGTAAGAAAAGCAGACATCTTCCAGCAATATCTCACCCTTCACCTCGGCCGTCGGCAGGCTCTCGTCACCGCTGTTCACGTGTGTTTGCGTGTCCAGCAAATCCATGATGCGCGTGGTGGACGCCATGGCCCGTTGGTACAGGTCCAGCGTTTCGCCCAGGCGGGTCAGCGGCCACAACAACCGCTGCGTCATAAAGATCAGCACGCTGTAGGCGCCCACTTCCAGCGTTCCGGCCACGACCATCAGGCCGCCGGCGACCATGATGGCGATAAAGCCGGCCATAATCACCATGCGGATCAGCGGTACAAAAGCGGCGCTCAGGGCGATGGCGTCCTGGTTGCGCTGCCGGTATGCGTTGCTTTCCCGGCGCACCTGTTCCAGTTCATGCGCTTCGGCGGTGAAACTTTTGATGGTCGCCATACCGCCCAGATTGTTGCCCAATTGGCTGTTAAGAATGCCGACCTGCTCCCTCATGCGGGCGTAGCGCGGGGCCAGTTTCTTCTGAAAACGGATGGATCCCCAGACGATGAAGGGCATGGGCAGAATGGTCATCCAGGCAATTTCCGGGGCGATGACGATAAAAATGCCGCCGATGACGACGATGGTGGTGAGCAACTGCCAGATTTCGTTGGCGCCCACGTCGAGGAAGCGTTCCAGTTGGTTCACGTCGTCGTTGAGTACCGCCATCAGGCCGCCGGTGGAGCGTTCTTCAAAGAAGGCCATGTCCAGGTGCTGGGTATGGTCGTAGGCGTCCAGGCGGATGTCGTGTTGGATAGATTGGGCCAGGTTGCGCCACTTGATTGCGTACAAATATTGGAAGATGGACTCGCCTATCCAGATAACGGCCGTTAACACCGCCAGCACCAACAATTGGTTCACAACAGTGGTCACGCCCCAGTTCGCCAGGATCGAATCCTCTTGCAGCACCACCACGTCCACCGCCATGCCGATAAGCAGCGGCGGCGCTAAATCGAATACTTTATTGAGGATGGAGTACAGTGAAGCAATGGTGATGGTTTTGTGGTAGCGGCTTGAATACTGCCATAAGCGGGAAAGCGGATTTTGTTGCGTTTGTGTCATAATTAGCTTTTTCCAAGAAGTGAGATGAACCTGGATCATACCGCAAATGATGATCTGCGTCAGATGAAAAAAAATGGCGGGTGGCGAGTAGCGGGCGGCGGGTGGCAGTCTCGCCACTTGCCACTTGCCACTCGCCACTCTTGTATTTTTTCTGGAGGAATGTGATGGAAAGCGCCTTGTTTGATTTTCTAAACGATTTGCAAAAACGTGTCAGCGGCGAGCTGCGCACCGACGAGGTCAGCCGGGTTCTGTACAGCACCGACGCCAGCCTTTACCAGGTGATGCCACATGGCGTCCTCATCCCGCAGACGATGGACGACGTGCAGGCCGCCGTCGAATGCGCCGCCCGCTACAAAATTCCCATCCTGGCGCGCACCGGCGGCAGCAGCCTGGACGGGCAAACGGTCAACGAGGCGCTTGTCATCGACTTCACGCGCCATCTCGACGCCGTGCTGGAAGTGAATGAGGCCGAACAGTGGGTGCGCGTGCAGCCCGGCCTTGTGCTGGACGAACTCAACACCCACCTGCGCCAGTTTGGTTTGCAGTTTGGTCCGGATCCCGCCAGCAGCAACCGGGCGGCGCTGGGCGGCATTGTGGGCAACAATGCCACCGGCTCCCATTCCATCCTGTATGGCATGACGGCGGATCACGTTTTGGAGACGAACGTAATACTGAACGATGGTTCATTAGCGCAATTTTCTGCGCTTACCGGCGAGCAGTTGGCGCAAAAACAGCCGCTTTCCAGTCAGGAAGGCCGTCTATACGAAAAAATAACCGCTTTGACCCTGGATCCCGCCAACCAACACGTCATCCGGCGAGACACCCCGCGCCACTGGCGGCGCTGCGGCGGCTACAACCTGGATCGCATGATTTTAAACGCAGAGACGCAGCGTAGCGGAGAATTAAGTTTTCAATGGCCTGTGGATCCCCGTTTTAATCTGGCGAAATTGATGTGCGGCTCGGAAGGCACGCTGGCAGTGATGACTGAGATAAAACTCAATCTGGTGCGCCGCCCCACACGCACGGCGCTGGCGGTGATTCATTTTGGCGAGCTGCGTACGGCGTTAACGGCCGTTCCCGCCATCCTGGAAACCGCTCCTTCCGCCGTGGAACTGCTGGATAACCTGGGTCTGACCATGTGCCGCAATGTGCCTGAATATGCCCGCCTGCTCGATTCCTTCATCGAGGGCGCGCCGTTTTGTGTGCTGATCACCGAGTTTTATGGCGAAAGCGAGGCAGAATTAAGGGCGAAGGTGGCAGGCTTGAAGGCGCATTTAACGAGACAGGGGGTGGGGGAAACGGCCGTTGTCGCCGCCTATGATCCCGTCCAACAAGCCAACGTCTGGAAAGTACGTAAAGTGGGTCTGGGCCTGCTGATGTCAATAAAAGGCGACTACAAACCCGTCGCCTTCATTGAAGACGCCGCCGTGCCCCTCGAACATCTGGCCGAATACGTGACCAAAGTGGAACGGTTCTGCAACGACCTGGGTACCGACGTGGCCTACTACGCCCATGCCAGCGCCGGCTGCATCCACATTCGCCCCATCCTCAACACCAAACAGGGCAGCGAGATCGCCAAGATGCCGCAGATCAGCCGCTTTACGGTGGATCTGCTGCGCGGGTATGGCGGCGTCTTCTCCAGCGAACACGGCGACGGCCGTTCCCGGAGCTGGCTTAACGAGTATTTCTTCGGGCCGGAGTTGTACGGTCTTTACCGCCAGGTTAAAGACATTTTCGACCCTGAGCGCATTTTTAACCCCGGCAACATCGTGGATGCGGGACCAATGACCGCCAACTTGCGTTACAGCGAGGACTACCAGGTTATACCCCTCACGCCCCGCATCGACTTCAGCGAACACGAAGGTAGAGCCGGTTCCACCCCATCTGGCGGCTTTAACCGGGCGGTGGAAATGTGTAACGGCGCGGGCATATGCCGCAAGCGCACCGTGGACACCATGTGTCCCCCGTTTATGGTGACGCGGGACGAGATGCACGCCACCCGGGGCCGCGCCAACCTGCTGCGCGCCGCCATGAGCGGCGTTCTGCCCCCCGAAGCGTTCACCGGCAGGCAGGTGTA
>JAWOGU010000226.1:0-3597 GCA_046496595.1 Chloroflexota bacterium | reverse complement strand
GCAGTGGGCGGCGTGGGCGGCGTGGTCGTCAAAGAAGATGTGGCTGCCGATGGTGACGGAACGGCCGTTTACCGTTCCCTGCACGCCCCGTCCTGTTAATGACTGCACATTTTCGGCGGCGGGATAACGGCCGTTTACCTCTCGTTCCGCCGCTTTTGCCACCACCGCCTGCGCGATGGGATGCTCGCTGCGCAATTCCACGGCGCTGGCCAGCGCTAAAAACTCGTCACAGTGATCGCACTCTGCTCCCGCAGACAGGCCGCACTGCGCCGAGCGGACGGCAACGACCGCCGGTTTGCCCTTTGTCAGCGTGCCTGTTTTGTCGAAGGCAATCGCTTTGACGCGGCTCAATTCCTCCAGATGCGCCCCGCCCTTGAAGATGACGCCGTTCCGCGCTCCGTTGCTGATAGCGCTGACGATGCTCACCGGCGTGGAAATGACCAGGGCGCAGGGACAGGCCACCACCAGCAGCGCCAGGGCGCGGTACAGCCAGCCCGCCGTTGGGTCCACCGGATCCACCAGCAGCTGGTCAAAAAACAGCACCGGCACGACGGCCACCAGCGCCGCCACGCCCACGACGGCGGGCGTGTAATACTTGGCAAACTGGTCCACAAACCGCTGCGTCGGCGCGCGTTTTTCCTGCGCTTCCTCCACCATTTTGATGAGGCGGTTGATGGTATTGTCGGCGGCCAGATGCGTGACTTCGATTTCCAGCGCGCCCTCACCGTTGATGCTGCCGGCGAAGATTTCGTCTCCCGGCTGTTTTTCTACCGGCACGCTCTCGCCGGTGATGGGGGCCTGGTTAACCGCGGAATGGCCTGATAGTAAACGGCCGTCCATTGGTACCTGCTCTCCCGGCTTGACGATGATCATTTCGCCAATGTGCAGGTCGGTCACAGCCACGCGCTGCTCTTCCAGCCCGCAGAAGGGGCAGGGACCGCCCTCATAACCATCCTGCCCCAGGTGTCCGGCGCAGTCTATACAGGGCCGCAGGACGGTGGCTTTGTTAGGAGCCAGTTCCATCAGGCTGCGTATGCTTTGCCGGGCGCGATCGGCGGTATAACCCTCAATGGCCTCGGCAATGACAAACAGCACCATCACCATGGCGGCCTCGGTATACGCCCCGATCAACACCGCGCCCACAGCGGCAATGGACATGAGGACGTTGATGGTGATTTCGCGGTTGATGCGAACGGCCGTCCAGGCGCTCTTGAAAATGGGCGTGCCAGCGATCATCATCGCCAAAATTGACATCACGTCAATAAAAACGGTGTCAACGCCCAATCCGGGCAGCAGTTCATCAAATATCATTCCGGGCAAAACCAGCAGCGCGGCCAGCAGCGCCAGACGGGTGTCTCGCCGCTGCCACATATAGCCCCAAAAGTTGGTCGACGCCTGGCTGGCAGGCGGGGTCGTGTTGGGTTCAGCCACGTCGTAGCCCATTTCGCGCACGCGGGCGATGACGGTTGCGGCGGCTGTGTCGCCCTGAATGCGTAAGGTTTCGGTGGTGAAGTTAATCTGGCACAGATCGACGCCTTCCAGCTTGCCCACGCCTTTTTCCAGGCTGCGGGCGCAGTCGGCGCAGTCCATGCCGGTGATGTGAAAAGTTTGTTCGCTCATAGTTTTCTTAGTAGCCGGGGTATCCTTCTTACCCCGCTCCGTTAAGCCACGAGTATCTATACAAGAGGTGTAGCCTGAGCTTGTCGAAGGCGAAACCGGGCTTTGACAAGCTCATCCCTCAAGGACGTGTATAGTTACCGTGTTATAAGCGCGATAAGAAATCGCGGCTACTAAAGTCAAGACAAAACAAAAAGCGCCCCAAGAGGAGCGCTTTTGTTGTGGAGATGGCGGGAATCGAACCCGCGTCCGAAAAATTCAGCCTCTGAACGTCTACAAGCTTATTTAGTCTATTTGATTTAACTGATGGGCGCCCCGACTAACTGGGTCAGCCATCAGCGAACCGATGATCCCCGAAAGGACCGCTTAACTACTTCTATCGGCGTTGAAGCAGCGCACGTCGACGATTATGTCGCCTACAACCCTCACTGCCGACGAAAGCTTGGGGTAGACGGGAGTCCTTTTACGGACTCATCATAACGCTTCTCAGGCTGAGATTAAGCAGCGAGAGGGAGGGCGTTATAGGAGCGTGCATTTGTATTGGCACTTAATTGTTTGCTTCCAGTTTTACGAGTTGTAAAGCGTGCTCGGCTTGCAGTCCAGGACCAGCCTTCCCCGTCGAAGCCTGTCATCCCCAAGGACGTTTTTAATGTACCCAAATGCAAGTTCATTATACCAGGGGGGAGAACGGCCGTCTATTAGAAATGTATAAGGGGCGCCGCCACGTTTTCTGCGAAAGTTTTGCAGAATTACCGTATAAAATATGATGCGTGATGCGAAAATCTGCTCACGCATCACGCATCACGAGGTAAATCATGAGTGAAAATAATGAAGACACCTCATCACCCGGTACGAACATGCGCCGTTATCGTGAGGAGAGCGACAAGAAACTGCTCTTTCTGGTGATTTTTACACTGGTGGCGCTGGGCAGCGGGCTGATCGGTTTGATATTTGGCTGGCAGGCGCTGCTAACATCTTTGCCTTGCTTGTTTGGCGGCGCCTTGTTGATTCTGATCCCCTGGGGTTTGCTGTCGCTGGCCGAAAAATGGCGGCAGCGCATGGAGGTGTGAGGATAAAGATTGGAGAGTTGACACTGATGCCTCATTAACAATTGACAGTTGTAACTATGCAGCCAGTCGAGGGCTGAGCTTGTTGAAGCCCGGTTCCGCCTTCGACAAGCTCAGGCTACACCTGGATAGTTACTGACAATTAACTATTAACTTCTCCTCCGCTCTAAAACCCGAATCTTCACCTGTTCACCAACCCGCTTCAACTCAATTGTGTCTCCATTGTTGATGCTGCCAATCACATCCGCATCAAAGCGGTAGGCATACGGAATTCCTTCCAGCGAACAGGCCGGCGCACTCTGCTGGTCAATATCCGTATTCACAATCGCCAGCGGCGCCTTGCCCCGGTAGAACAACTCCAGCAGCACATACGGCGCCACCGTCGAGCCGCTGCCCTTGGGGAAAATGGCAATCTTGCCCGCCATGCTCTGCCCATTCAGCGGATGACCCTCTTCCTCGATAACGGCCGTTTCCCGGTTCACAAAACCCAGCAGCGTAATCGGCGTATCCGTCACAAACGCCTGCCCCGTCATCACAAAATCACCCTGCGACGGCAGCCCGTGACCGGCGGCGGAGAATGGTCCGGTGTGGAGGTGATGGGGTGTAGAGGTGATGGGGTGATGGGATGTGGAGGTGATGGGCTGGACAGTCTGCGACTGTTGGGGTGATGGGGTGATATTGCCTTCTGGCTTCTGCCCTTTGATTTTTGCCTTTTGCCCTTTGTCTTCTGCCACCCGCCACTCGCCGCTCGCCACCCTTACACACTCCTCCAACCTCATCACCGATGTCGGAATGCCGTTCAGGCCGGATTTAATGTAGTGTTCGGCTTTCATGGAGTTGGTGAGGATGTGGTGGACCCAGGCGGGGTCGTAGGGCACCACTTCCGGGCAGGTGTTTTCCAGCAGCAATGCGC
>JAWOGU010000191.1:0-6280 GCA_046496595.1 Chloroflexota bacterium | reverse complement strand
TGGTCTTAGCCGCCTTGCTTTTCCGCGATCCTATCGAACAACGGCTGGCTGGCGGTCAGCCGCCAACTATTTCGGAAACGGCCGTTATCCTCACCTCGGAGGCATTGGCTGCTGCTCTGATTGCCGCCACAGCCTCAGCCACGGAAACGGCCGTTCCCACCCAAACAGCCATCGTCACCCCATCTGTTAGCGCCACCCAACCGGCCACAGCGACCCACACCCCCACACCGCCAGCCACCGACACCCCTACCAGCATCCCCACCAGCACGCCGGCGCAGCCCGGCGATCTCGTCATCCGGGAAACCGACGGCATGCCCATGAGCTATGTCCCCGGCGGCGCTTTCCTCATGGGATCTCCGGATGAAGATATCACTGCCGCCCCAGACGAAAAGCCCCAACACGAAGTCACCCTGGATCCCTTTTTCATGGACCAATACGAAGTCTCCGTGGCCCAATACGCTGCCTTCCTTAACCGGCTCGGCAGCTACAAAAATGCCTGCCTGGAAAAAGACTGCGTCCACCCCCGCTTTGAAGCCGGTTTCACCAGCTACCTCCTGGAAGAAGATCAGGGCAACGGCAAACTCCTCTATATCCCCCTCACCGGCTTTGCCAACTTCCCTATCAACCACGTCTCCTGGTACGGTGCCCAGGCTTACTGCCAGGCTATGGGCGGCCGCCTGCCCACCGAGGCCGAATGGGAATACGCCGCCCGCGGCAGCGATGGACGCATCTATCCCTGGGGCAACCAGGCGCCAAACGAAAACCTGGCTGTTTTCAACAGCGACAGTTATGAAAAACTTAAACCTGTCAACGCCCTGCCTGCCGGCAGCAGTCCCTTCAACATTTTAGGCATGGCCGGCTCCATGTGGGAATGGACCAACGATTGGTATGACGAAGACTATTACAGCATCAGCCCAGACGCCAACCCCACCGGTCCGGAAACCGGACTGATGAAGGCCATTCGCGGCGGCGCCTGGCCCAACAACAATCTGGCCGACCGCGTCCGCGCCGCCAACCGCAGCAACTTCACCCCGGATTTCATCAGCGCCACCGTTGGTTTTCGCTGCGTCCAGGATCCGTAAACGGCCGTTCCCCCTCTCTTTCTCATTTGCCACAACCACTCATCTTGCGTATCATCACCCCCTTAAGAAAACATCAGTAGAGTACGCCAGACAGCGCAATTTTCTCTGCGCCGTCCCGTCTCTGCATGAAATCAAAGAGGTAAACATGAGTACAGAAACCACCATGCCCATCAGCCCTGAATTATTAGAAATCCTGCGCTGCCCCGTCGCCGTCCATTCCGATCAATATGGGGACGATCCGGGCAAGTTGGAGCTTGTCCACAACTGCTGGCTTGTTTGCGCCGATTCCGGTTACAAATACCCCATCCGCGACGGCATCCCCGTCATGCTCATTGAAGAAGGGGAGAAGTGGAAGGAAACGGCCGTTAACGACCTGCCCGTGCCCCCGCCTGGCTCATAGCCGAGCGCAGTCGAACCTCAGCCCTTTAGTACCCGTAATCGGGAATCCGTATACCGTTATCCGAAAGGCGCTGCCTCTGGTGGACGCCATCGAATAACGGATGGCGGATTTCGGGTTACGGAGACTAGCCACCCACATCCCAACCATCGAGGAGAGTTGCGGCATGAAAACGATACTACAAATTGAAGACAACCTGGCCAACAAACTACTCATCGAACGAGTCCTGGAGCCGCACCCCTACCGGCTCCTCCATGCCCCGGATGGGGAAACAGGCGTCGCCATGGCCATTGAAGAACTTCCAGACCTCATCCTCATGGACATGGGCCTGCCTGACATTGATGGGCAAACCGTTGTCACCCTGCTCAAACAAATTCCGGAAATGCAGCATGTACCCATCGTCGCCGTCACCGCCTGGCCGGCCGATACCGCCGAAAAAATGGCCCAGCGATACGGCTGCGATGGCTGTATCACAAAACCCATCGACATCCGCAAATTCCCGGACCAGATTGCCGCCTTCCTCGACTAGCGGCGACATCCACCCATTCATGGAACTAATACCAGCCAATTTCTTCACCTACGAACAACTGGTCGAGGCTTATAATGAAACCCGCATCGATTACGTTGTACCCATGCCCATGAATGTCGCCAGGCTGCTTGAGTATTCCCGCGTTTATGACATCGACGATGCCCGCTCCGTTGTGGCTATGGAAGGCAATACCATGCTGGGATTGGGCATGTTGGGCGTGCGTGAAAATAGAAGCTGGATCACCCGCCTGGGCGTTTTACCCAACGGCCGGCGCAAAGGCGTGGGTCGGGCTATCATGGAAGAACTGCTGCGCCAATCCCACCTCCTAAACGTCAACAAAATCTGGCTGGAAGTCATCAAAGGCAACAAACCGGCCCACCAACTGTTCAGCAGCATGGGATTTTGCGAAACGCGAGAACTCATCGTCGCCCGCCGCCCGCCCAACCCGCAAACGGAACTGCCAGACCACATCCATTACAAAAGCGTCACGCCGTTGGACCACGAAGACGCCATCATCTTGCTCTCGCACCGCAAAGAACAGCCCAACTGGCTTAACGAAACCGAAACCTTCCTGCATGTCAAAAACCTGTCGGCTCTGGTGGTAGAACTGGAAAACGGGGGACGCGGCTGGGTCACTTATCACGCCGGTCTGCTCCAACTTACGCGCGTTGTGGTGGAAGTGACCACCGGCGATCCTATTGAGGTCACCGCATCAATTCTGCACATGCTCCACCATCGCCACAAACGGCAGGACACCATCACCGAAAATTTGTTTGACGAAGTGCAGTATCAAGGATTCAGGCAGGCCGGTTATTTTGAAGCCTTTCGCCGCCTCGAAATGGTGAAACCAGGCAAAGATCAGTAACCGTTAACCGGAATCCGCAGGATCTGTATCCCGAAGTCCGTAAACCGTTTTCCGAAGCCCGCAAACCGTTTTCCGACGGATTCTGCAAAAATAGCGCCTTCAAAATTACGGACTATGGCTTACGAATCACGGATTACGGACTACGAATCATGGATTACGAATCACGAATCACGAATCACCGCATCAAACACCAAATCAGGAATCCCGCATGATAAATCCCACAGACATTTCCGCCGCCGCCGAACGGCTGGCAGGCATCGCCCACAAAACCCCCGTTCTCACCTCGCGCACCCTCAACGATATTTGCGGCTGCGAGGTTTACCTGAAATGCGAAAACTTCCAGCGCGTGGGCGCTTTCAAATTTCGTGGGGCGTATAACGCCGTCAGCCAGCTCACAGAAACGCAAAAGGCCAAAGGCGTCGTCACCCATTCCAGCGGAAATCATGCTCAGGGGCTGGCGCTGGCAGCCAAACTCCTGGGCGTTAAAGCGGTTATCGTCATGCCGGATGATTCACCGCCGGTGAAAAAAGCGGCCACTGCCGCCTACGGCGCTGAAATCGTCACCTGCCCGGCGGTAGAGCGAGAAAAAGTATCCGCCGAACTGGCAGCCAGGCACGGCTACACCCTCATCCACCCCTACGACAACGACGATATTATCGCCGGACAGGGTACTCCCGCCTGGGAACTGTTCAAGGAGGTAGGCGAGTTGGACACCCTGTTTGCGCCGGTGGGCGGCGGCGGACTGATCAGCGGCAGCGCTTTGGCAACGGCCGTTTTGTCCCCCCATTGCCGCGTCGTTGGCGTAGAGCCGGCAGCCGGTCCCGACGCCGGTCAATCCTGGCGGGAAAAGCGCATCGTCAGCCTGAGCGCCGTGCCCCACACCATCGCCGACGGCTTGCGCACCCGCTTCATCGGCCAGCGCAACCTGGATATCATGACTCAGTACGTGCACGACATGACCACCGCCGACGACGACGCCATCCTGGAAACGCTGGAATTCCTGTGGACGCGCCTAAAAATTGTGGTGGAACCCAGTTCCGCCGCCGCCCTGGCGCCCCTGTTCACCGGGCAATACCCGGCGCTCACCGGGCAATACCCGGCCCATGGCAGCCGGGTAGGCGTTATTCTGAGCGGCGGCAATGTGGATTTTCAGGCCATCGCCCCCCTGCTGGCGGCCCGCAAAAGCGCCGCCGCGCCGGAACCGCCCGCCCCCAGTCCGACCCCGACCTTTAAGCCCGAAAAATTGCCCCGTGTCCTGGTCTGTGACCCCATCGACCCGGCAGGACTGGAAATTTTGCAGAAAACGGCCGTTATCGACCATCAGCCCCACATCAGCCAAAGCGACTTACTGACCCAAATCGAGCAAGTCGAAGCCGTCATCGTCGGCCAGGAAACGCAGCTCACCGAAAGCATGATTGAAAACGGCTACAACCTGCGCGTCATCGGCTGCCTGGGCACTCGCCTGGACAATATCGACGTCAGCGCCGCCCGCGCTATGGGCGTGCGCGTGGTCAACGTGCCCAGCAGCGGCGCCGTCGCCATGGCCGAGCATGTGCTGGCCTGGATGCTGGCTCTGGCTTCGCGCTTCGCCGACGGCCGTTTAGCCGGGAAAACAGTGGGGCTTATCGGGTTTGGCCGGGTGGGACAGCAGGTCGCCCGCCGCGCCCGCGCCTTCGACATGCGCGTCATCGTCAACCAGCCCCGCCTCACCCCTGAACTGGCGCTGGCGGCGGGGGTGGAAGCCACCGACCTCGTCGATCTCTTGCAGCAGTCCGACTTTGTCAGCCTGCACGTGCGCCCGGAAGGCGAGACCTTCCCCATCCTCGGCGCAGAAGAACTGGCCCTCATGAAACCATCCGCCAGCGTCATCAACCCCGGACATACCGATTTAGTCGATGAGGCCGCGCTGTTGGATGCCCTGGTAAACGGCCGTTTATCCGACGCCGCCGTGCCTGAATTTCCCGCCAGTCTGGGTGACGCCAGCGAACCAGCTCGCCGCCTGCGCCAGCATCCGCGCGTCATCGTCGTGCCCCACGCCACTACCATCATCGGCAACCGCCAGCGGGACGCCGCCATCAACGTTGCCCGACAGATAACGGCCGTTCTGGAGAAAAAGCGCCCCAGTGAAATCCTCTCGCTGGAACTGGCGCCGACGGCGCTGGTGGTGCCCCACGAGCAGGTAGACGACAAACGGGTGGCGCGGCTCATGGGCCGCCTGGAAGAAGACGGCCTGCTGGTCAATCCGCCTATCGCCATCTTTTGGCAGGGAAAGTACATCGTTTTAGACGGCGCTACCCGTTCCACCGCCTTCAAACGCCTCGGCTATCCGTATCTCATTGTGCAAGTGGTGGCGCCACCAGTGGCGGCGCCACAAGGAGGCGTCTCAGAAAACAGTCGGTTCCAACTGCACACCTGGTATCACGCCATCTCCAGCGGCCAAAAAGTAACGCCGCGCACCTTCGCCGACTTGCAGCAGCACCTGGAAACCATTCCCGGCCTCACCTTTGAGCCGCTGCCCGCCGCCAGCATCGCCCACGTCTTCCAGGATGAAAGGACGCTGTGCTACTTCCTGGACCGGGAAGGCCGCACCATCGTCGCCAAAGTTGCCAGCGGCTACGACCGGCTGGCTGTGATGAATGATCTGGTAACCGCCTATACCAAATGGGGTAACGTGGAGCGCACCCTGCTCACCGACCTGCCCCGCCTGCTCAGCCAGTTTCCCCAGATAACGGCCGTTGCCATCTTCCCCCAATTCCAACCCGAAACCGTCTTCAACGTCGCCAGCCAGGGCGGCCTGGTTCCCGCCGGGTTAACCCGCTTCGTCATCCCCGGCCGCATCCTGCGCCTCAACGCCGACCTGTCCCGCCTCAAACAAGACGAACCGCTGCCCGCCAAACGCGCCTGGTTCAACCAGTTCCTGGAAGAAAAACTGGCCCGCAGCCGCCTGCGCTACTACGAAGAACCTGTCATCATCCTGGATGAATAACAAAAAGGAGGGTGGTTCGCGAACCACCCCTACAAAACTTCTAACGTTGCGCTAAATCATTAGGAACATGATTCCTCTCTGGTAGGGGCGCTTCGCGAAGCGCCCTGCTTAACTGAAATTGAAAATTCATCGGCCTCAATATTAAAAAATCCTTGACGATGCTTTGCCCATTATGCTAAAGTAGCTCTTGTTAAAATTCTTAAAAGGAGACGCACAGATGAGCAACCAAATTAACCAGATGTTTATCTTTGCCGCCGTTTTCGGTGGTGGTTTACCCGTTCATTGTGCGCCTGCGCGTCGATAACTTGACATAATACCCAAGTTAAGGCCGCAGCCCACCCCCGCCTGCGGCCTTTTTTGATCTCCCCCATTTCAGACCGATCTTCAAAGGTGCAGGCATTAGTCCTGCATTTTTACTTTA
>JAWOGU010000152.1:0-21404 GCA_046496595.1 Chloroflexota bacterium | reverse complement strand
CAGGCACGGTAACGACAGCCAGGGCGCCCTCGATTTGAGCAGCGTACAACGGCCCCACATTCATATCAGTAACCACCACAAAGGGACCGGTGATACAGGCCAGTTCCCGCAAATGAGGCAGCAAGTTGTCGCCCACAAGCACGTCGTACTGTCCGGTGGGGTGTGTGACTGGTAAGGTTTGGTACTGTGTTCTCATTTATTTGTTTCCTTTTCAACTCGTGAGGCATGATTCATGATTAACTCTGGTCACGCATCACGCCCCAATCCCCTGAAATTCACTCCACCCTCTCAAATCATCGTTTTGGCTTTCAACTCCAGGTAGCGGTTGATGACGGCAATCGACAGTTGATTGGCGGAAACGTCCAGGGTGAGTACCCCCTGCCGCTGCAACTGGTCCAGTGTCAGACGGCGTTCATCAAGCAGTTGGGCGGCGGCGGCCCGTTCATAAACCGAGAGTGAATCAAACGGCCGTTGTTGGCTCACAGCCACCACTTCCGGGTCACTAATCGTCACCACCAGGGGTAAACTGCGCTGCGCCAGGACCGAGACGTGGCTCACGAGGGACTGCATACTGAGGCCGCCGCTCAAATCGGTAAAAATCACCACCAGCGCCCGTTTGCGCAGGCGGGTCGCCAGATAGGCCAGCGCCAGACGGTAATCCGGCTCCACCGGCTGCGCTTCTACTGCGTAAAGCAGTTCCAACATGCGGTAGAACTGGCCGCGTCCCTGCCGCGGGCTTAAATACTGCCCCACGCTGTCGGCAAACGACATCATGCCCACTTTATCGCCCTTGCCGGTGACGACGTAGGCCAGCAGCAGCGCCGCGTTGATCACATAATCCAGTTTGGCAATTTGCGCCACCGGACTTTGCATCATGCGGCCAATATCCAGCACCACCATCACGTTTTGGCTGCGTTCTGTCTGGTATTCCACGGTGATGGGGCGATGGCGGCGGGCGGTGGCTTTCCAGTCGATGCGGCGGTATTCGTCGTCGGGCGTATATTCGCGCAGGCGTTCAAATTCCGTGCCTTCGCCAAACTGGCGGGCATGGCGCAGGCCAAACTCTTGCAGCCGGTTGCGGCGCAGCAGCAGATCGTAGCGGCGCACGTCCAGCAGGTTGGGATAGACTTTGACCGAGACCGGCAGCGTCACTTTGCCCTGACGCACCACCAGCCCCAGCGGCCCGCGCCAGCGCAGGTTGACGTTGCCGAACGCATAGTCGCCCCGGCGCAGGGGCTGCACCTGGTAATGGCCTGTCCAGGAGGAGCGGGGGGGGAGAACGGCCGTTAAAACCCGTTCTTGTTCGTCAATGATAAACTCATCCGGCGGTTCATCGCGCAGCCACAGATGCGCCGGGCGAGGACTGCGGTTGCGCATGTGCAGTTGGATGGCGTTCTGTGCGCCCAGGCTGAGCCGGTTGTCATGTTCGCGCCGCACTTCAAAGCGCGTCACCGGCTGCGCCTGCCGCCAGTCCAGGACAAACAACAGCAGGACCAGCAGCGCGTAACCCAAACCCACCCACAGCAAAACAGGCAGCCAAAGGGCCGCCGCGATCATCGGCGCCGCCAACAGCAGTAAAAGGACCCCACGAAATGAAATATGCATCAAAATCCTGCGCTTTTTGAGGTGACAGTCACCTTTGAGGTGACTGTCACCTGGGGAGACCTAACGCGGCACTTCCACCTGCCCCAAAATCCGTTGAATGACCGCATCCGCATCCAACCCTTCGATTTCGGCTTCCGGTTTGAGCAGCAGGCGGTGGCGGTAAACCGGCGGCGTGACGTATTTCACATCGTCGGGCGTTACATAGTCGCGGCCGCGCAAAGCGGCGATGGTTTTGGCGGCCAGCAGCACGTGAGTAGCGGCGCGGGTGCTGGCCCCCAGCGTCAGGTCCGGCGATTGGCGGGAAGCGGCGGCTGTCTGCGCAATGTAGGTCAGGATTCCCTCTTCCACTTTGACGCTGTTGATCACCCGCCGCGCCTCGACGACGCTGGCGGCAGGCAGCAAGGCGCGCAGCCCGGACGTTGCCAGATCGTGGGCGTCGAAGCCTTGATGGTAGCGGCGCAGCACTTCGATTTCCGTGTCCAGGCTGCCATAAGGCACCAGCACTTTGAACAGGAAACGGTCCAATTGGGCTTCCGGCAGGGGATAGGTGCCTTCATATTCGATGGGATTTTGGGTGGCAATAACCATGAAGGGCGGCGGCAGTTCGTGGCGCACGCCTTCCAGATTGATCTGCCGTTCTTCCATCGCTTCCAGGAGGGCGGACTGGGTTTTGGCAGGCGCGCGGTTGATTTCATCCGCCAGCAGAATTTGGGTGAAGATGGGGCCTTTTTTGAGGTAGAACTGGCTGCTCGCCATGTCGAAAACGCTGGTGCCCAGAATGTCGGAGGGCATCAGGTCCGGCGTGAACTGGATGCGGGTGAATTGGGCCTGCACCAGATGGGCCAGTGTTTTTGCCATGAGGGTTTTGGCCGTGCCCGGCACGCCTTCCAGCAGTACATGTCCGCCAGTGAACAGGGCGACGATAAGCAGTTCAAACGGCTCTTCCAGCCCGACGATGACTTTATCGGCTTCCTGGCGGATGGTTTGGAATACGGATTGCAGGTTAGATGGATTCATAGGTTACTCCCTGGGGTGTGGAGGTGATGGGGTGTAGAGGTGATAGAACCTTGCCACTCTGCCACTTTGCCACTTTGCCGCCTTGCCACTCTGCCACCTTGTTCATTTTAGCCACTCCGTTGTTAGGGCGGCAATTTCGACCATTTCTTGTTCACTGACTTTGGGGCGGGTAAGCTGTTGGAGCAGGGCGGTCAGGGCCTGCAGGTCGAGGTTGGGGTTGTAGGCGGCCAGTTGGGCGACGAACTGCTCGTCTGGCAGGGTGGGATCGAGACGGTAGCGCTGGCCGAGATGGCGTTTGAGACGATGGTGGTACTCTTGCAAAACGGCCGTTCTGTGTCCGGCGCGGCGGCTGAGGTTAGCCAGGGCGGTGATGGCGGCGCTTGGCCCGCGGCGGCTGCTCTGCGGCGTGAGGGGGACCGGACGGCCAAAGGCGCGACCTTGCAGCAGCAGCGCCACAAAAATGACCAGGGCGGCGTACAACAAAGAGCGGCCGCCGGGTGTCTGGCGCAGCCAGTTGCCCGGACCCAATGCCTCGCTTTCGGCGGCGCCTCTTTGGCCGTGGTGCCACTCGTCAAACCAGACTTTACCCGGCTCCCCGGCGGCGCTGATCAGATTAAGCGCCAGTTCCGGATTACCGGCGGCTTTGAGTCCTTCGTTGCTAAACAGGGTGGGATCAGCAGCCAGGATGACGCGCCCTTTTCCCTGGTCAAACGAAACGATCAGCGGATTGGCTTCGGCGGCAAGGTGGGTCACATAGTCGCTGCGTTCGCTTCTCAGGTAGGTGAGCGATTGGGTCTGACCGGCAGTGGTTTGGGGCGGCGAGGTGAACAAGGGCGTTTGCAGGGCGTGGCTGGCGGCGGCGGGCAGCGCAGTTCTGAACTCAAAATGAGCAAAACCGGCATTCGCCATCACCTGGCTGCCGCTGAACAGCAGGGTACCGCCGGCGTCGATCCAGTCGTCGATGATCTGCCATTCCTGGGCGGTGATCGGTTCGGCGGGTTCCAGCAGCAGCACAACGTCTACGCCGGGTGGAATGGCGAAGGCATCTGTCGCGCCGGTTATCAGCTCATAACCCAGTTCTTCCAGCCAGAGAGACAAAGCGTTGGCGCCGTCGGGGGCTGTGGAAAAGGAGGCCAGGGCGGGCGGTGTGCTTTCGTCTTGCGCCTGCTGGTAGAGGGAAACGGCCGTTATGCCCATTAACACAACCAGTAAGCCCAGCGCCAGCCAGATGTCGCCTGAAAGTTTTTTCATGATTTACTCGGGTGTATGTGCTGGAGCGCGGCCACGCGGCGGCGGTACTGCTCAAAAGTGGTTTCGTCGATAGGCTGGTAGCCATACCACACACGGTCAAAAATGGCGACGACGTCGCGCAGGGTGGCGGCTAATTCCGGCTGGCTGCGCACCAGGCGCAGGTATTCCTGGTTGGTGCGCGAGCGGTCGTAGCGCAGCAGGCCGTGTTCTTCCATGTGCAGTAGGGAGGCGAGATAGAGGTAACGAACGGCCGTTCGCTGATCGCCGCTTTCCGAAAAACGCTGGGCCTGAGCCAGGGCCGCGGCGGAAGTGAGGGCGGCTGTCTCGCTGTCATGGGAGCGCAGTTCGGCGTCGGCGGCAAAGTCGCCAAAGAGGCCGCGGGCAGCGTAGAGCAGCACCAGGAGCAAGACGACGATCGCCAGAATGGGCACAGCGCGCCCCAACAAACTGGCGATTGGCAGGTCGCTTTGCGGGGCGATGCGCGCCAGCCACTGCCAGAAGCGCTGCTGCATCTCTTGCAGCCATTTTTCCAGGGGGTTGAGTTCTTCCTGGTATTGAAATTCAGGACGGCTCAGAATTTCGGCCAGGGGCAGGGCGGCGGCGGCGCTGAACTGCGCCTGGGGCCAACTGGCGCGGCCGGCGTCGAGCGCCGCCAACAAACCTGCCAGCCGGTCCAGGTCCAGCGGCTCGGCGCGTAGTTCACGCAGCAAAAAACTGTGGTCGAGGGGCAGGGTTTGGCCGTCTGGCAGGGTAACGGCCGTTATCCGGGCCAGGTCAGCGGCGGCGGCGTCCAGTTGAAGGTGTTGCTCGGCGGCCGGCAGTCCTTCCAGTTCACCCACCAGCGCCTGTAGATCACTGATATGCTGCCAGTAAACTACCACGGGAACGGCCGTTTGCGGGGCAGGGGCGGCGTGGGTAGTGAGACTGTCGGATAAAACAGCCGTGAGCAAGCAGATGGCTAGTATCCGTATGCCGAAGTCCGTAACCCGTTTTCCGATGGCGTTCACCAGAGGCAGCGCCAGACGGATAACCGTATACGGCTTACCCAACACGGGAACTGGAAGGAAAACGGCCGTGATCCGCTTACGGGGCCTTCTGTGGTTTACCCGGTTCAAGGCGCGTCCTTAAAACCCACCCATACCAGGCAGGAAAAGGGCTATCAATCCGGCGAAAACAAACCACAGCAGCAGCAGCACAAACCCGGCGCCGATAGAAATCAAGGAAAAATAACCCAGTTCTTCCACCGTTGGGGTGATGGTCTCTTTTGTTTCCGTCACAGCCAGGCTCATATCAATGCCCTCACTCGCAGTCGCCTCGTCGCTGGCAGCCAAAACTGCCAGGTCAAAACCCTCCGTGCGGATGCGCACGTCAAAATACATCAGCGTGATGCAGGTTAATTGCAGCGGGTAATAGATGACGCTAAATAAAAAGGTAACGGCCTGCTGAATGGTGGTTGCGACCAACGGGCTGACGGCGCCATTAAACAGCAAGCTGGTGGTCAGCGCCACTGTCAGATACGCTGGACCGGTGACCACGAGCTGCCCAAATAACCACAAAAGCAGGGCAAACCCAAACAGCCACCAAAAACGCCGGCGGGCCAGGTTCCAGGCGCGTCCCGGCGCCGCCAGCGCGCTCTGCTTTTCCAACACAATCACCGGCGCCATGAAAGGCAGCGCCACAATCGAGAAGAAAACAATGCCGCCTAATCCCGGGATGGCTAACAGCCAGCCGATGCAGGGAATGATGAACACAAACACAAGAATCAGGATGAGAAAGCCCATCAACAGAGAAGCGCCGATCAGCGTCAACCAGGACCGCCCAATTTTACGGTACGCTTCGCCGATGCTCACCCGATGGCCCAGATAGTTGTCGGCGACGGCCCGCGTTAGGGCGGCTGTGGCAATTTGCAGCAAAATTGCGGAGACAAAAACCAACAGCATGGCAAACAAAACGCTGAAAATAGTCAGGGTTGGCGTTTGCGCGCCTCCGGATATTGTCTCTGTTTGGGCGACGTTGATGAGAATGACCGCAATTGAGCTGATAATTTGGGCGATGGCAATGATACCCACAAACGAGAAAAAATTCTGCCGGTAAAGGCGAATTGCCCGGTCTAAGACCTGACCCATGGATAACGGCCGTAAATAAGAAGCGTCCATCCCTGTCATAAAAAATCCTCCCCTGTGTGAAACCGATACGGTGAACAGTTTACGGTTTACAGTGAACAGTTTACAGCGTGGGCGACTTTTGAGGCTTGCACCGTAAACATTCTGTAAGCTGATGATGGCAGGCAGGGTATCAAAACAAGCCTCATTCGTCAATAACAAGTGGCAAGGTGGCAGAGGGGCAAAGTGGCAAAGTGACAGAGTAGCAGAGGGGCAAAGTGGCAGAGTGGCAAGATTCTATCACCCCATCACCACATCACCTCCACACCCCATCACCTCTCACCCCATCACCTCCCCATCTTCCTCCGCAACCATTCAAAACCGATGCCGTATAGGTGGTGATTTTTCATAGGAAAACCACAGGAGGTTGTCATGTGGAAACGATTCAAGAAACAAAATAACGGTAATACCTTTTCCTACTCCCTGAATAACAGCAGCGTTTCCGGTTCACACCTTATTGAACTGCGCGACGTTGTAAAGGCGTACAACACACCGGTCGGCGATTTTATAGCGTTGGATGGCGTCAGTCTGACCATTGATCGTGGTGAATTTGTGGCCGTCGTCGGCAAATCCGGCAGCGGCAAGTCTACCATGATCAACATGATCACCGGCATCGACCGGCCTTCGTCTGGCGCGATTTTGGTGGACGGCGTCCCCGTCCATACCCTCAAAGAAGGGCCGATGGCGCAGTGGCGCGGCCGTAACGTGGGCGTCATCTTCCAATTTTTCCAACTGCTGCCCATGCTTTCCATTTTGGAAAATGTGATCTTGCCCATGGATTTCTGCCAGATGCACGACGCCAAAGAGCGCGAGGCCATCGCCATGCATTTGCTGGAGCAGGTTGATATGGCTGATCAGGCGCACAAACTGCCTTCTGAAGTGTCTGGCGGGCAGCAGCAGCGAGCTGCCATTGCCCGGGCGCTGGCAAACGATCCGCCCATTTTGGTGGCGGACGAACCCACAGGCAATCTCGATTCCCGGTCGGCTATCGCCGTTTTTGAGCTGTTTCACAATCTGGTGGACAGCGGCAAGACGATTTTGATGGTGACGCACGACAATGACCTGGCCCGCCGCGTAGGACGGACTGTGACTCTGGCCGACGGACATATCTTGAATGAGCATCTGACGAAAGTGTTCCCCATGCTGACCCACGATTTGCTGCTCAAGGCGACACAGCAGATTCAGCCGCAAACGTATCAGCCGGGCAATACCATCATTCAGGCGGGTGATCTGCCGGAGAAGTTCTATCTGGTGACAGAGGGGCAGGCGGACGTGCTGCTGCCGGATGAAAATGGCAGGCAGCGGATAGTGGCGCACTTGCAAAGCGGCCAATATTTTGGCGAGATTGCGATTCTCAACGGGAGCACCCGGATGGCGACGGTACAGGCCAGCGGGGAAACGGCCGTTAACGTCGTCACTCTGGAAAAAGAGTCATTCCATACCCTGATCGGTTCCTCGCCCGCCCTGCACAAAGAAATCAGCCGCGTCGCTGACGAACGAGCCAAAGCTTCAGCCGCCTGACCGTATCAATTTAGAAGCAAACTGTTTACATAAGATTAAAGATTAAGATTGAAGATTGAAACCTGATGCTTTCAATCTTTACTCTCTACTCTTCAGTCTGCCTGGTTTTCACCAGGAGGGGTAGTATTATGTTAAGACCACGCTGGCATAAAGTCCTACGCGATTTGTGGGGCAATAAAGTGAGAACAATTCTGGTCGTGCTGTCCATCGCGGTGGGCGTTTTTTCCATTGGCATGATCATCGGCACCCAGGTGATGATGGACACTGACCTGACTGCGGGCTACCTGGCGCGCAATCCGGCCAGCGCCCTTCTTTATCCCGGCGCCTTCGATGAAGATCTTTTACACGGTATCCGGCGTATGGACGAAGTGAGCGAAGTGGATGCGCGGCGCAGTCTACAAATGCGTATCCAGATCGGCCCGGATGAATGGAAGCCGATGAACGTGGAGGCCATCGCAGACTTTGAAGAGATGAAGTTGAACGTGCTGGCGCCGGCCGGCGGCGCCTGGCCGCCGCCCCACCGCACCATTTTGCTGGAACGCGCTTCACTGCCTATGACCAACGCTCAAATCGGCGACACCATCACGGTGGAAACGGCCGATGGCCAAATCAAAGAACTGGTCATCTCCGGCCTAGCCCACGACATGAACAAACCACCGGCAGCTTTTGTAGGGTCGCCTTTTGCCTACATCAGCATGGATACGTTGCACTGGCTGGGGTTTGAGACGTACTTTGACGAATTGCAAATACAGGTGGAAGGCGACCGTATGGACGAAGCCCATATCCGCGCCGTGGCCAATGCCGTCGAAGATAAAGTGGAAAAGAATGGCAACAACGTTTACTGGACCTGGATACCGGAACCTGGCAAACATCCGGCCAATGAGGCCGTGCAGCCCATGCTCATGATTCTTGGCGTTTTGGGAATTTTGTCCCTGTTCGCCAGTTGTTTTCTGGTCATCAACATTATCAACGGCTTACTGGCGCAGCATACGCAGCAAATTGGCATCATGAAAGCCGTGGGCGCCACACGCGGGCAAATTGTGCAAATGTACATGGTGACGGTGCTATTTTTTGGCATTCTCTCTTTGTTTGTGGCTATTCCGTTAGGAGCGCTGGCGGCTTATGGCTTAACCAGCTTCCTGGCTAACTTAATCAACTTCGACGTATTAGGCTTTCGTATTCCGCCGCAGGCGCTGGTTGTAGAACTGGCGGTAGGGATTTTGGTACCTCTGTTGGCGGCGGCTTATCCCGTTTTTCGCGGTTCCGGCATTACGGTGCGGGAAGCGCTCAGCGAAATGGGGTTGGGGCAGGGTAAGTTTGGCGGCAGCCGGTTGGATCGCGCTTTAAACTGGTTTACGCAGGCGTTGTCTTTTTCACGCCCGATGCGTATCTCCTTCCGCAATACCATTCGGCGCAAGGCGCGTTTAATTTTCACGCTGTTCACGCTCACGCTGGGCGGCGCTATTTTCGTGGGCATCATGAGTGTGCAGTCGTCGCTGCTGGCGACGTTGGACGACGCCCTGAATTATTTTGCCTATGAAGTGAGCATGAGTTTTGACAGGTCCTATCGCATTGAAGTCTTGCAGCGAGAAGCCATGAAGGTGGATGACGTCGCCAGCGCGGACAGTTGGGTGGAGAACACCGCCCGCCGCATCCGGCCGAACGGTGATGAAGGCCCGAACGTGAGTGTGTTAGGCACCCTGGCTGAAACTGATTTGATCAACCCGACGATGATAAACGGCCGTTGGCTGCTGCCAGACGATACCAATGCCGTGGTACTCAACACGCTCTATCTCAAGGAAGAGACCGACATCCAGGTGGGCGACATGCTTACCCTGGATATTGAAGGCAAAAAACGCGAATGGGAAGTGGTCGGTATTGTCAAAGGCGT
Organism: Chloroflexota bacterium; assembly: GCA_046496595.1. Taxonomy (GTDB): domain Bacteria; phylum Chloroflexota; class Anaerolineae; order Promineifilales; family Promineifilaceae. The sequence continues at coordinate 11,957 of JAWOGU010000152.1, read as the reverse complement.
CATGACCGGCAGCATTGCTTATGTCAACCGGCCGTTCCTGGCGCGTGAATTGAACGATGTGAGTCAGGCAAGCGGCTTGCAAATCATCGCCGCCAACGACAGCCCAGCGGCGCAAAAAGCGTTGGCCCTGCGTTTGAAAGAACATTTTGAAACGGCCGGTTTCCAGGTCGGTGGTACCCAAACAGTGGCCGATCTGCGGGAGAATATCGAATATCAATTCAACATTATCGTGGTTTTCCTGGCGGTCATGGCTGTTTTGATTGCCCTGGTCGGCGGCCTGGGCTTGATGGGCACGATGAGCATCAACGTCATGGAGCGGACCCGCGAAATTGGCGTGATGCGCGCCGTGGGCGCTTCAGACGGCTCGGTAATGCGCATTGTGCTGGTTGAAGGCATTTTTGTGGGCATTATCAGTTGGGTATTGGGCGCGCTGCTGGCTTATCCCATGGGCAAGCTGTTGAGCGACGCCGTGGGCATTGCTTTTATGGAAGCTCCCTTAACCTACAGTTTTTCGACAAATGGCGCTATCGGCTGGCTGCTGGCGGTGTTGGTCATTGCGGCTATCGCCAGTTTACTGCCTGCCTGGAATGCGTCCCGTTTGAGCGTGCGCGAAACCCTGGCGTACGAATAATCTATGCCTGGAAAAGGGTTTTTTTGATGGCCTGCCCGCCGCTTTCTGAGCGACGGGCAGGTTTCAATTCTGGTTGCCGGTGTCGAGAAACTCGGTATAATCCTGACTCGCTCCATTAAATAAGGCCCTGTAGCTCAATTGGCAGAGCAGGCGACTCTTAATCGTCTGGTTGAAGGTTCAAATCCTTCCAGGGTCACTAGAGACTGAGTTTTGATTTACCGTTGGTAGACAAAAAACTCAGTCTCTTTTTCTTTTAAAAATCAAAATACAAAATGTTGTTTATATGTTGCGCATGGAGATGGGTATGAAAATTCAGTGCAACCATTGTGGAGAATGGAAGGATGAAAGCGAGTTCAACTGGCGGTGGAAAGCGCTAGGCATTAGACAAGGCGCCTGCAAAACCTGCAAGGCCAACCAAGATAAATCATGGTATCAGAGCAAGGGTGAGGAACATAAAGACAAAACTGTTCAGAAAAAAAGAGAATCCAGAGAGGAAGCGCGTCAGTATGTGTGGAACTATTTGACTGCCCATTCTTGTGTAGATTGTGGTGAAACTAATCCAGCGGTTTTGGAATTTGATCATGTATCAGGTGATAAAACTAAAAGTATTTCCGCTATGGTAAGTCAGGGTTATTCTATTGGGCGTATCGAAAAGGAAATAAGCAAGTGTGAAGTGCGCTGCGCTAACTGTCACAGAAATAAAACCAGCAAAGATAGAGGGTGGTTTAGGGGATGAAAAGGTATCTTCTCATTATTCTGGGGGAACGAGGTCTGAGCCTGTCGAAGATCGTTGATTTCGACAGGCTCAACCAACTCCGCCGCGCTTTTTTGAGAAGATGCATGAAAAGGTCAAAATCCCAGAACTGGTCGCCGCGTCGTGGAAATAGTTTTACAGACCAATGTTTGAGTTGTACTCTCTAAATTGGTTATGATATTGCCAGGTGCTTGTTTGTTAATTCTGTCAGTCAATCAGCAGGATCATACGCAAAAAACCGCCCATTTCGAGCGGTTTTTTTGTGTGTAAGGGCGGTTCGCGAACCGCCCTTACGTTTGGATTATTGGTTTTTCCACGAGGTCTTAAAGAACCGTTATTACTGAATGCCGTAGGTGACCTGGACCTGCACCTGGTAACTCAGTTGCCCCGGCGATACGCTGGGACCGGCTGCGGCTTCGGCCATCACCATGCCGCCGCCTAAGCCCAGGGGCATCACCGGCTGGCCGACGACTTCGCTGATGATGGTGATGTCACCCAGACTGACGCCGGCCAGTTCGGCCAGGGACTCGGCGCGAACGCGGGCGTCGGCCATGGCGGCGGCGCGGGCTTCTTCTTCCAGGGCAGCCGGGTCAGCCACGCTGAAGCTGATGCCGTAGATGGTGTTAGCGCCGGCCTCAGTGACGGCCGCCAGCACGTCGCTGACCTGGTTGATGTCGCGAATGGTGACGTTGACCTGGTTGGTGACGCGATAACCGGCAATGCCTTCAGGTCCTTGATCCCCATAGATTTGTTCGGCCCACAAGCTGTAGTTGGTAGTTTGGATGTCTTTTTCAGCAATGCCCAGCGCGGTCAGAGCGTCCATGATTTGCTGGATGACGGCTTCGTTTTGGGCCGTGGCTTCGTTGACAGCGGGGGCGAATACTTCTACGCCAACCTGCACATTGGCCTGATCCGGTGTGCCAAAGGCTTCACCTTGACCCACGACGGTGATGCCGCCTTGGGCCAGGGGGGCTTGAGCGGCGGTGGCTGTATTGGCGGCGGGATTGCAGCCGATGAGAACGGCCGTTATCCCCAGTAAAAACAGTACAATAAAAGTAGTTTTCATTTTTGACATCGTTAAATCTCCTATTTTGTAAATTTTGCCGCTTTCGCGGCTCTGTTAGTAGAACGATGGCGCTGCGTTTTTGGTTCCAATGGGTTGCAAAGTTGCAAGTTGCGGGTTGCGGGTTGCGGGTTGCCACCCGCCACACGCCACTCGCCACTCTGCCACTCTGCCACTTTGCCGCTATAATCCCCACCATGACACACACCAACATTGTTCTCACCGGCTTTATGGGCACGGGCAAATCGACTGTGGGGCGGCTGCTGGCGGCGCAGTTGGACTATGATTTTGTCGATACGGACGAGTGGATTGAGGCGCAAGACGGCCGTTTTATCGCCGACATCTTTCGTGAAGAGGGTGAAGCGCGGTTTCGCCAGTGGGAGCGCACGGCGTCGCTGGCGCTGGCCCAGACGGAAAGCATGGTCATCGCTACTGGCGGGCGCTTGATGCTGGACGAGGAGAACGCGGCGGCTTTATTGGTAAACGGCCGTTGTTTTTGCCTGACAGCCCAACCTGAAGAAATTTTAGTACGGGTGAGTGGAGGGGAGAAACGGCCGTTACTCGATGTACCTGATCCCACAGCCCGCATCCAGGAACTACTCGACCAGCGCCGCAGCGCCTACGACCGTTTCCCCCAAATCAACACCAGCGGCAAAACGCCAGCTCAGGTGGCGCAGGAAATTATTGACGTGATGCGTAATGCGTGAAGCGTGAAAAACCCTTACGCATCACGATACTGGTATCCCCTGAATTCTCAAAGAGCCGTATTTTATTAAATACAAATCATCCAAAATGGAGGACATGATGAGTAAAAATTTGAAAATTATACTGGGCATTATCGCGGTGTTGCTGGCTTTGTGCTGTCTGCTCGGCGGCGCCTTCGCGCTGTTGGTTCCGCGCATGGCTGAAAGCTTTGTGGAAAACGCCCTGACAGAAAATCCGGCCCAGGCCGCTGAGGTGGCCCAAGGCATCATTGATTATACGCCGCCCGCCGGCTACGCGGCGCAAATGGCAATGAATTTCGCCGGCATCAAAATGGTGATGATTACGCCCCAAACCACATCCGGGGGCATGATCATCATGCTGATGGAATATCCGGCAGCCTTTGCCGGTGATCCCGAACAGATGCAGCAGCAAATGGAAACGTCCATGGCGCAGCAAAGCGGCTATCGCGGTATGGACATGAACGCTTCCGATTCTCAAGAAGTGGTCATCAACGGCGAGACGGTTGTCCTGGCGGTGATGGAAGGGGCCGATGACAGCGGCAATCAACTGCGCCAGGTCGCCGGTGTGTTTGAGTCGAAATCAGGGGCGCCGGCTATGCTCATGATCATGGGTGAACTAACGTCGTGGGATGCGGCTGCTTACGATTCATTTATTCAGTCGATGGGAACAGGGCGGTAGAGGAAAACCGGATGAAGATTGGTCCAATCTCCGAGAGTGGACCAATCTAGAAACTCCAACTCTGTTATCGGGTGGTGATTTCAGAGAGGGCGCTGCTACTTGCCAATGGTTCACGGTCGGCGGCTAACGGCCGTTTCCGCCCCGCCAACATGAGATAACCGTATAACAAAATCCCGCTCAACAGCCCCACGCCCCACTTTACCGGCCAGGGAATCTGCTCGTTGGGCGAGATAAAACCCTCGATCAAACCGGCGATCACCAGCAGCGGCACACAGCCAATCAGCACCCGCACCGCCCGGCGCGCCGCCAGCGCCAGCGCATCCCGCCGCCGCCGCAGCCCAGGGTGAATCATCGCCCAGCCCATCATCAAACCGGAGGCCCCAGCCATGCAGATGACGCTCAGCTCGATCACCCCATGCCCAATGACAAACGTCCACAGCTCAAAACCAACGCCATAATGCGCCGTCAGCCCCGTAATGCCGCCCAGCATCAGACCGTTGTAGATGAGAATGTAGAGCGTCAGCAAACCAGCCGTCACCCCCCCGGCAAACGCCAGAAAAGCCACGCGGATGTTGTTGGTCATGATGAAACTGGAGGTAAACGGCCGTTCCCCCGCCGGTATCTTGGTCCACAACTCCTGATCCTCAATCATCGGGATCAACTGCTGAATCTCAGGCGGCAGCGCCACTCGCGCCGCCGCCGGCTGCAAATAGGTGACCAGCCCCGTCGCCAGCGCCGGCAGCCCAAACAACAGCACTGCCGCCACAAAAAAAGGCAGCATTCGCCGGAAAGCCTGCGGAAAACCTGCGCGCGCAAAACGAACCAGCCGGTTCACCGCCAGCGGCTCACCCTGGTAGATCACCGCATGGCCGCGCGCCACCAGTTGGTTCAGATAAATCGTCACCCGATGGTTCGGAAAATCACGCTGCGCCAACGCCAGATCAGACGTCACCGCCCGGTAAAGCTGCCCCAGCGTGCGCACTTCGGCCGGCGTCAGGCGGGCCAGCCCCTGTTGGCTGCGGTCTAACAAGGTGGAAAAACGCGCCCAATCCGCTTGCCGCGACTGGTAAAATTGGTCTGCATTCATACGCTCATTATACGCATTTAGTGGCACATCTCAACAATCTGGGGAACGAGGCCTGAGCTTGTCGAAGGCCGTTGGTTTCGACAAGACTTCGGCGTGAGCTCAGTCGAACGCTCAACCAACTCCACCGCGAGTTATTGAGAAGATACTCAGAAGAGGTAAAATAAGCGCAATAAACTTGTAAAGGACAACCATGTATCCAGAAGAAAGACTCAACATCGACACCCCGGAAAACGTCATTTTTGGGTATGAAGTCGTAGGCATTGGCTCCCGCTTCATGGCCGCTCTTGTAGACACCAGCCTCATCGTACTGCTCCAGATCATCGTCTACGTGCCCATGCTCCTGCTCTTTGGCGAACAGCTTTTTGAGGGCGAGAGTACCTGGGTCGTTGCCTTGTTTCTCTTGCTCTCTTTTATCTTTCTGTGGGGCTATTACATTTTCTTTGAAGTCCTGTGGATTGGACAGTCGCCGGGCAAACGCTGGGTCGGTTTGCGGGTTATTTGCGCCAACGGCTCCCCGCTGACGTTAACGGAATCCATCATCCGCAATCTGGTGCGCATCGTTGATTTTTTGCCGCTGGCCTATGGCGTCGGCGTGGTGGTGATGTTTATAGACGGCCAATCTCGCCGCCTGGGCGACATAGCCGCCAGCACCCTCGTCATCCGCGACAAAGAAACCGTCACTCTGAGCAGTCTCAGCCAGCAAAACCGGACATCCGATTATGTTAACCCAGACGGGCAGATTGTGGCCGAAGTACGCGCCTGGCCGCTGCACAAACTGACCCCGGCGGATGTGCTGTTGGCAGAGAATTTGTTACAGCGGCGCACAGAACTGGCGAACAGCCAGGCTTTGGCCGCCCAAATCCTACAAAAATACCTGCTGAAAATGGAACTGCCGCCAGAAAGCGTGTCGGTTGGCAACAAATTCCCAATTTTGGCGGCGATTGTCTACGCCTACAACCAGCCTTGACGTGACACAGATTGGACCAATCTTGGAGATTGGTCCAATCTAAATGTGGGGCCATTGCTCAAGGCGCGAGATACTGCGCTGCCACCCAGCCTGTCATCCCATCTGCCTGAATACGCTGCCAAATGAGACTGTCTGCTTCCCGCTGTTCAGGCAGTAAAACAACCACCACCCCATTATCCAACACAGCCAACAATTCTCCAGTTGTATCGGGTTCGGCGCGCAGGTTGAGGCCATAGGGGTAATTGACAACGGCCGTTACCGGCGTCGGCGAGGGCGTTTCAGTAGGGGCAGGCAGCGTCGGCGTCTCAGTGGGCACGGGCGTCTCAGTTGGCGCCAGCGTGGCTGTCGGCTGGGGCGTATCAGTGGGAATGGGCGTCAGCGTCGGTGTAGCAGAAGGCAGCATCATCAATGATGGCAGAGGCGTCTCAGAAGGCGTAGACGTTGGCGTAGACGTCGGCGGCGACAAGGGATCTAGTTCCGTGACCCGAATCACCGTCAGCGTCAGCGCAATTTCGTCTATAATGTCCTCCCCGGACAGGATACCGCCAATGCTTTCCTGCAAATTCTGCACGACAAAATATGGAATCGGATTCGCCGAACGTACCACCAGGTCCAACTCCAGGAAGCCATCCGCAAACGCCACAATTTCCAACTCGTCCAGTTCACCACGCGCCAGTTCCTGTACCTGCTGGGCGATCACTTCCCGAATTCGCGCTTCTTGCCGCTGCCCTTGCGCCAGTTGATAGGTGGTAAAAAACAGCAGCAGCGAAATCAAAATCAGCAGCACAATCGAAGCGCGAAAGGCGCGTGTTTGGATTCGTTTGCGGTCTTTGCGCGCCGCGCCTGGCCGATAGCCCAGGATGAGAAACATCAAGGCCGCCGCCGAACTGATAGCCACAAAGTTGGTGGCAAACAGCAGCAGCGCGCCCAGCGAAAGACGAAACTGGTTCATGGAAAGCATTTGAGCCTGGGGCAGCCCCCCACTATCAAACAAACCCTCGAGGGCATAGGTGAAGGTGATGCCTACCGTGGTTAAAGGCGGCACCAGGGCGGCGGCAATGGCCACACCCGGCAAGGCGCCGGCGGCGTCTGAACGGCACAAGGCATAGGCTGCCGCCAGACCGGAAAACAAGGCAATACCCAGGTCCAACAAACTGGGTTGTGTCCGCGCCAGCACCTCGCCCGCCAGGGGTTCATTCAGAGCAGCCAGACCGGCTAACATACCCACCAACACCGCCAGCACCGCGCCTTGGAACACAGCGCCGGTAGAAAGGCGCAAGAAACGGGCGTCACCCAACACAATCGCCAAGCCGGAGCCGATGATGGGCGACATGAGGGGCGCCACCAGCATAGCGCCGATCACCACCGCCGCGCTGTTGGCGATGAGGCCGAGCGAAGCAATCATGGCCGCCAGAGATATGAGCATGTAGTAGTCTATGTCTGGGCGGGCGCCGCGCCGAATGCGCACATAGGCTTCGGTGCGCTCGGCTAAACTCAAGCGGGGCAGCCACTCACGAATTTTCCAGGAAAGGTCGCCTGCGATTTTTTGCGGCTGACGTACCACAACCACCGGCCGTTTGCTGGTGCGCACCACCGCGCCGGGAATGTCGCCAAAGAGCACTTTGTCCAGGGAATTTTCGCGGCTGGCGCCAATGATGACCAGGTCATAGCCCTTGTTTACTTCGGTGACGATGGCGTCGGCAATGGATTCGCTGAAAACGATTTTGCTCTGCACCCGGTCGCTGGCGTCCACATAATCAAACAACTGGCGCAGTCGTTCCCGCCCCAGACGCTCACCGCCCTGGTCAGGATTCCCGGCAACCACGTATAACACGGTGACTTCAATCTGCGGCGTCAGCGGCAGCAAGAAGGTGAGAGCGTAGGCCGCGTTAGGACCACCGGCTGTGGGTACCAGAATGCGCGATAACTCTTGTTTGCCGGAAACGGCCGTTTCCCCTTCAATTTCCGCCCGGTCGCCACGCACGGCCGCCACCGCACAGTGGATACGAGACAGGTCATAACGGGTAGTGGCGTCTGCCCTGGTTATCACCAGATCGATGCCGCCTTTGTTGATGAGGTCTTTAAGGGCACGGTTAAAATCATTGGTTTGGATGATGAGCGAGTGACAAGTCTTCCCTGGCTCACAGGCTTCTTCCACCTGCCGGACGAGCGTATGGCAGGCGGCAAGAATGGCCTGGCTTTCTTCGGAAATGAAAACGGCCGTTACCAACTGCCCATGATTTTCGTGTGCCAGGGCGCTGCCTAAAGCGAACGCCCGGCCCAAACTTTCATCCGGCGAGAATAAAATAAGGACACGCCAGGCTTCCCCGGCTGGAATGGCACCTTCGAGTATCTTCATCGCCGCGAAGTATAATCCGAAATACCCAGCAAGAAAATAAGGTTACTTTGGCTTTTGAATCTGGGCCAAAGGTGTTATTTATTTCTTTAGCCGATTTCACTATACTCACCCTATGAACACGGCCGTTAACACTGATGAACTCAAACAAAAACAGGTGGATTACCTGATTTTAGGGCTGGGGCTGACTTTTATGCTGCTGACGCTGCTGCTGTTGAGCGTCTTATTCTGGCCGACGGAAACGGCCGTTTCTCCCGCCCCAGCCCCCACCATCGAACCAATCCACGCCACCGTCGATCCCACACAATGGAGCGTCGCCAAAAACACGCCCCCCATCACCCTGCAAGGCAGCAAATATCAATGGAAACTCACCCCCCGCGCCCACTTTCAGGTGATTGGCCGCGTTTTGAGCCGCCAAACCTACAATCGCGACTGGCAAGCAGAAATTTCCCCGCTGGATCTGGCTTTGGGCTGGGGCGAATTGAGTGATTCCAGATCCGACGAGTGGATAAACTGGAAACAGTCGGGCCGCTGGTATTTCTACACCTGGCAGGAAGAAGGCCCCTATGACGGCGAATACCTGCGCACCCATTCCAGTAATATCCACATCATCCCGGCGACGGCTGCCCTGGAAAAAGCACTGCTGCAAATCAGGGAGGACGACAAAGTGCTGCTGGAAGGCCGGCTGGTGGATGTGGAAGCCACCCGCATCACCGGTACCCTGGCGAGCAAAACCTCACTCTCGCGCACCGACACCGGCAGCGGCGCCTGCGAAATTCTGTATGTAGAACGTCTCGTTTGGAACGGACAGGCATACCCGTGACCAAACCATTTATGCTACAATCAATCCTGGCGATTTTTATTATCTTGTTGTATCTATACAGGTGTAGCCTGAGCCTGTCGAAGGCGGAACCGGGCTTCGACAAGCTCAGCCCTCGAGGACCTTTATAGATACACCTTGTTATTTATTTCTGGAGGGTAATTGTGAAAATTCGTACCGAACCATTGTTAGGTGGAGCCGCTTTTAGTTTTGTCATCCTGATTATCGTCAGCGTGATCTCCACATTTGCCGTCATGGGTTCTATGCAGCAGTTGATGGAAATACTACTGACGGGTGCAGTAGATCCCAACGCGGCTTTTGGTTCCCCCCTGTTGCTGCTGGTGGGCTGTCTGGCGTGTATTGCGCCGCTGATCGCCGGCATTGGCGCCGGCGTGATTTATGCCCGGCAGTACGGCAAATATGAACCGGTCACCGGCAGTTTGGTGAGCGGGGGCGCAGCCAGCGCCGCGCTGGGCTTTTTCCTGGCCAGCGTCACCAGCGGCATTATCAGCAGTTTGGTGATGATGCCGGTGATGAATGATATGATGGCGCTGGCCGCTCAAACATCGGGATCTCTGGTGACGACTGGTTCCGGTTTAATTGGCAACATATTCGGCAGCATTTGTGGGGGGATAGTCTCGGCAGTCATTGGCGCTATTTTGGGCGCTATTGGGGCAGCCGTGGGCAAGCCCAAAGCCACCAAACCGGCAGCACCATAGTGGAATTTTAGATTGGTCCAATCTCCAAGATTGGACCAATCTCACGCCGCAGAAAAAGGCCAGCGCTTTTGTGCGCTGGCCTTTTTTGTTATCGGTTTTTCTACCAGCCGCTGGCCTGGAAGATGGTGGTTAGCGCCTGCTCCCGCTCCTGCGGCGTCATGAGGCGCGGTTTGGCGTAATTTTCGATGAGGCCGGTCCAGAGGGAGACGCTGAGTAAACGGCCGTTATACACATGATACGTATCCACAAAGGTCTGCCGCGTGCCGAGCTGGTCCATCTGGTCAAAAAAGAGATTGCCCGGCCCATAGTGGATAAACACGCCGTTGTGAAAATCAAACGCCTGGAGATGATGCGCCTGACTGCCGGAAACGGCCGTGGCCCCCGCCTCCGCCAACGCCCGAAACTGCGCCTGCTGGTCCGGCGTGGCCGGATACTGGTAATACTCCGTGCCTTGCAGCGTGGCGATCACCAGATACCCGTCGGCCGTTAACTGCGCGATCTGCCCCGGCAGCGAGCCATCGCAGGGGCGGGCGCCGGGCTGCTCTGCCCCGGCCCAGGCGTAAGTCGGACCAAACGAGTTGCAGCCCACAAAGGCGATCTGGTTGCCGTTGTGGCTAAACAAGGCCGGTTCCGCCGCTTCGGCCGCGTTGCGTCCGCCGCCATACGTCGCCATGCCCGCCGCTTCATACATCTCCAGGCTGCGCACGACATTTTCCGCGCCCCAATCGTTGAGATGGTTGCCGGTCAGTTCAACGACGTCCGTGCCCAGATGTTTGATCAGCTCAAAGGTATTGTCGCCGGAACAAAAGGTGGTGCCGCCGATGGGGTTTGGGTAAGGGCAGTCGGGGGCAAAGGAGACTTCGTTGCTGATGTGGGCGATGTCGGCGTTTTGCAGCACCGGGCCTACGTCCTCCGCCGGCCACAACATGCCATTTTGCTCCATGTTGTAGGCGGTGGCCCGCACCAGCGCCGTGACGCCGGTCATGGCGATGCGCGTCAGTTTGTTTTCGTCTCGATTGGTGGTGGGACCATCCCAGGCCGCCAGGAAAGCGGCAACGGCCGTTTCCGTGCCACTTACCCCTACCTCAGCCCGCAGTCCATACGCCTCAGCCGCAAAATCAGGCGCCAGCGGCGACTGCCCATCCAGGCGCATCACCTTCAAATCCGGGCTGAGTTCGTCAAAGGGCAGAATGCTCCAGGACGGCCGTTTTTGCCAGACCTGCTCCACCCGCTTCTCCGGCGTGGTCAAATACACGCTGCGCCCCGCCGCCCCCCATTGGTCCGCCAGCCAGCCCGCCGTGGCTGCATCCACCACCAACGGCGGCCCGCCTCCCTGCCAGGAAGCTTGCAGTGCGGCCAGCGTCACGTCGTCGGTGACGGTGGCAAAGGGAGCGGCGGCGGCAAAAATCCAGGAGGCAAACGGCCGTTCCCCACCCAGACCCACCACCACGTCCGCTTCCGCCTCACCCACCCAGGCAAACTGCGCCGGGTGCCGCGCCGCAAACGCCGCCGCTTCCTGCACCAGCCCGGCGGGCGCGCTGCCGTCCACCCCTACCCGCCAGACAGTACCGGCTGGCCGGGTTGTGGGCTGGGGTGAACTGGTGGGAGGTGGAGAAACGGCCGTTTCCCCCGCCACTCGCGGCGTAATGATGGGCGTTGGCGGCCGGTTTAAGGCAGCCTGGGTTGCCAGTTCCGCCGGAACAGTCGCCGCCATAATTGGCGTTGGCGGAATGGTTTCAGCAGGACGGCAGGCGCTTGTTAATAGGGCGCTCAGAAGCGCAGTTCCCAACAAAATCGCCGCCCGGCTCACAATCCCGTTAACAATGCCATTTGCCTGAGACGTTCTCATAAAACTGCCGACCTCCCCTACAAAATTGGGTGCGCGGCGTTTTTGTTGACGTAGTATCATTGCTAGACGAGGACTGAGCTTGTCGAAGTCCGGACTTCGACAAGCTCAGTCCTCGTCTCTGTCAACCAAAGTTGCGCGCACCCTGTTAAAATTTCTCGACTGGACAAGAATTTGATTCCCATTAAAATGTTATGTACTGTTCCATGAAAAAGGTGACTATGTCCGACATCAATCTGAAAAACCCAAGTTTATACATCAACCGGGAATTGAGCCATATCGAATTCAACCGCCGCGTCTTGCAGGAATC
>JAWOGU010000136.1:0-4681 GCA_046496595.1 Chloroflexota bacterium | reverse complement strand
AAACGGCCAGAACAGTACTTTTCCAAACAAATAATCAGTTCATCAGCAGGTAGTGGCTAAATCGTAACTGATGAGTATAAAATTAGACCATGATCAACACAATTACAACCTATGAATGTACTCGTTGCCACAGCTTGGATATTGTCAAAAATAGGCAAACGTCAAAAGGCAAGCAAAAATTTCGCTGTAATTGTTGTGGAGCTTACGGCACCCTCAATCCGGAGGTAAAGTACTCTGTTGAACGCCAAGAGGAAATCATCCGAGCCTATCATGAGCGGTCTAGCTTGCGTGGACTGGAGCGCACCTTTGGCGTCTCCCGCCAAACCGTCGCCAAATGGTTAAAAAAAGCCACGGAACCACCACCATTAAGCGAGAATCTCCTGCCCAGTGAAGCAGATGACACGCTTGAATTAGATGAACTATGGTCATTTGTGGGCAACAAAGAGAACAAACGTTGGATTTGGATCGCGCTTTGTCGGCGTACTCGGCAAATCGTCGCCTATTTTATTGGTGACCGCAGTGAAGAAAGTTGTTGGCGTCTCTGGCATTGGATTCCTCGTCATTATCGTCACTGCCACACCTTCAGCGATTCTTGGGAAACATACCAATGCGTTTTCGGCACATTGGCCGCAGACCATGAATCTGTCGGCAAATAAACAGGCGAAACGGCTCACGTGGAGCGTTGGAACAATACACTGCGGCAACGATTGGGGCGATTTGTACGCAAAACATTATCATTTTCCAAATCTGATGAGTACCATGAAATTGCGTTACGTTTGTTTTTGCATGAGTATAATTTGACAGTTTTCAGTTGAAACTTAACCACTACCCGAAAAAAAACCGCCTCAATAGACGGTTTCTTTGTCAAATGCTTTCAGAAGCGTATGCGTCACAAGAAAATCAGAACGGCCAATCATCATCAGATATAGAAACAAACCACTCGTTCAACCATTTCATGACATGCATAAACTTAGATCTCGGCACCTGTTTATAACTGGTGACACCGAATTTTCTATATAATTCCCCGTACGTCGCGCCAAATTCATTCCGGCCTGTCCGCTTGCCTTCTGCAATAGCCACCGTCTTGACGGCCTGGCTGATCTGCATGGCTTCATCGGAAGTGACGACAGCCTCATCCGAAGCAATTGCACCTTCCAGTTCTTGCACTCGTTGTTGCAACCCCACTACAGCCAGGGCCGTTTCCAGTACGGCGTCATCCGTTTTATCCAGACACTGCTCAAACTGCATCTGCTCCTTCGCCAGATGAGCGATTGCCATCCCCATCTCATAGACGCTTTGCAAGGCCGATGTGGCAGAAGGGGTGGCGGAAACGGCCGTTTGCACAAACTCCCGGGCCAAAACACGGTAGCACTCGAGTTGATAACGCACCAGCTTATCTCGCACATCATCGTTGACACGATTCGCGCTGATACCAAACAGCCAGCCATTTAAATAGTCCAATGGCAAGCAAAGTATCGTTTGGGAACCGCCACCGCGCTCACCAGAAGAAGGAGAGTGTATTACACACTCGCCTTTCACTTGTGACAGGACGGGGTCGCGGTGAATTCGCTGCCGCTGACCCGACCAATTGAGGCCAAGGTAATCACATAACGGCCGCAGCGGGACATAAATTTCCTGTGTTTCACCATCGAAGACAACAGCAGTGATCTCATCATCGTAGAAAAAAACCGTTCTTTGTGATGTGGGGATAAGGGCATTATCCGACATAGTGCAGTTCCCTTTCTTTATCATCTAACGTGGCCGACCGCTGCACATGAACGGTGGTATCCGCTATCTGCCCAGCTAATAGGCGCCAAACATTTCCCTGGAAAAAACGCACACTGCCAACCATATCCAGACCAATACGTGTACATGGCTTGAACCAGCCAAAAAGAAACTCAGGATCGTAGCTGGATAAGACATCATCTTTCTGTTGCATGTGTTCTCCTTAATTTGCAATGATAATCTTACATCTAAAAAATACAAAATCCCTGGCATCTCCCGGCGCGGCTTCGTAGGCAGGGCAGCAGCAGCCACAGCCGTCCGGGGGCCGTCTCTCCGGCCCGCAGCAAGACCGGGGCTAGAGAGGGATGCAGCTTGAGCGCCTCCGTGTCCTGCGACGGCAAAACGACCGTTTCCGAGGGCGTGGGAGAGACAATAACAACAGAAGCCATTGGCGGCCAAACGGCCGTTTCCGAGGGCGTGGCGCAGGCAATGGCAGCAGACACGACAGGCAGCCAAACCGCCGTTTCCTGAGATGTCTGGCTCAGAGGGGGTCTATGAGCGCGCCCTTGCCGCGCGATGGCTGGCAGACAGCAAAGGGTTAATCCGGGAGAGATGATCGTTTGCCGACGATTTGGGCGCCGAATGGGAACAGCCTGGCCTCTACCGCCATACGCCGGTGGCGCTGTGCTGGGGCGATCTTTTTTGGGGAGGGGGAATTTGCCGGATATGCCTTAAACGGCCGTGCCGGTTCCCCCTTTGCGCGCTGGCGGCAGGGACGCAACTGCCCAATATGTGGCGCGCCAGGCCGCCACTTCAGTCGTCTGCCGTGGGACAAGAACACGCTTGTTCGTCAACCCGAACACTGCCCGGCATCAGGGAAGCAGTAGAAAGGTGGGAACAAAGCAAAACGAGACTTCGCATAGGACTGAGACAAGTCAAGCGCCAGTGCGTCCAGGAGAGTTGGGGCGGTGAACAGAGACGGTTGATGATCACCGGCCGGCATCATCATTGGACTTTTGACAATTTCATTGACATAATTATGAAAACAAAAACATTCCACTCGACTAGACATTCAGTAACAAGATTTTTCGGCTAATTAACTCGGGGTTTGGGTCATTTTAAATTTTTGCTCAAACCCCAAGTTAATTCTCACATTTGTTGTAAAAGCTGATGCGCAGTCGAGTAAGAATTTACAGACACGAGCCTTATGTCAAGCATTTTGTCAAAAGTCCAATCATCAACCAGTGGGACAATATCCGGTGCGCGGCTACAATCCAGGCCACTATGAACAACCTGCCCTCCATCCTCCACGACAGCGCCCTGGCCTGGGCCAAAGCCTATTATCAGACCGACCAGGTCGTCGTTGCCATTATCCTGGAAGAAGGCGACGAACCCGACCGCTACCTGGCACTCATCGCCGCCGCCAACCAGACCGGCTGGCAGGCGGCCGAAGTGTGGCTGGAAGATGGCCGTGTGGTGGCCATCAACGACCTTGGGGAGGGCATACCGCCCGATGACGCGGTCTGGCCCTGGTAGCGACGGGCGACGGGCAGCCCGATACAGCCAAATCGCAGCCCTTACCCCGCTTGAGCGTTAGCCAATCGCTACTCTGACGTGCAACGGCCGTGCACTCCATGCCAACCATGCAACAATTTCCGGAGTTTTCAGCAATATCACCAGAGGTAGAAGGCTGTTTTTAGGCAAATTCTTTACGGAAGATATGCACTTTTTACCTCTGGGAGCGGGGATTGCTGGCATATTCTGGGCCAAATACGCCTGATTACCTCAACTAACACCGAAACAAAGGATCGCGCCAAACACCTGCTGGATGAACTGGCGGCCGAACTGCCGGTAGAGATCGTAGCAGCGGCCCAGTCAACGATTCCCGCGAGCAGGGTTGGCCCGTTACGGCCAGATAAGCCAGCCCTTTCAGCGACAGTCGTGGCGCCGGCAGGTTGCCGTTTAACCGTATTTCTGCTTGACCCAACAAAGCCAGTTGCAGTGTCGCTTGATCATGCATGTCATCGCTGCCTGTTACGCTGCTGTTACGGTTCAGTAATGCTGGATGCTTATGATGACATTATAACGATGGTCATTCTATTGTCACGGGTTAATTATGTCTCAATCACTTCAATACCCTTACACCATATACCTGATGCGCCTCTGGCAGGACAGTGAAAGCGAATCAGCCTGGCGTTTCAGCCTGGAAGACCCGCACACCAATGCCAGGCGCGGTTTTGCCAGCCTGGACGAGATGGTGCTTTTTTTGCAGCAAGAGATCACAAAGGATACGAGGAAACGTCATGAACCGTAAACGAGATAGTGTGTTGAGTTTGATTGTAGTCCTGTTAGTGATGGTTGGGCTGTGGCGGATAACGGCCGTTGCCCACGCCAACACCTACACCGTCACCACCACCGCCGACAGCGGCCCCGGCTCCCTACGCCAGACCATCCTGGACGCCAACGCCAACCCCGGCGCGGACACCATCACCTTCGCCATCGGCGCCAGCGGCAGCCAGCAAACCATCCAGCCCACTTCGGCGCTTCCCATTATCACCGGCCCCGTGACAATTGACGGCTGGAGCCAGGGCGGCGCGGGCTACACCGGCCCGCCGCTCATCGAACTCAACGGCGCATTGGCGGGCAATCAGGCCGTCGGCCTGACCATTACCGGCGGCGGCAGCGTCGTGCGCGGGCTGGTGGTCAATGGTTTTGTCATCGGCGGCTCTGCGGCCGGCATCCGCCTGCAAACGGGTGGCGGCAACTGGATTTACGGCAACTACATCGGCGTGAACTTCGCCGGGGATACCCGCGTTGCCAACACGCGCGGCATCTGGATTGACGGCGGCTCCAGCAACAACCGCATCGGGACAAACGCCGACGGCGTCAACGATGTGGCCGAACGCAACGTCATCTCCGCCAACGTCGAGCAAAATATCTGGATTTACCAGCCCGC
>JAWOGU010000094.1:0-2896 GCA_046496595.1 Chloroflexota bacterium | reverse complement strand
AATTTCAAAACCGCTATATATGGCGGTCTGTAGAAGAGTAAGCCTATATGCACGCATTGACATAAATTATTTGCTTCAACAAGACTGTACTGAGAAGTTCCAAGCTGTTATTTATGTCAATAAAAGCATCGTAGGCCCCCATATATAGGTCAATTTTGGGAATTGCTCAAAAAAATAAGCGAACGCCCTGTAATTAATTGTTGAATTGCGGAACTGCTTAATTGTTAACGAGGTACATACACCACCAAGATCGTTAACAATTCAACCATTCAACAATTCACCCATTAATTATTTTCTTGCTTTACAGCGGAACGGCCGTTGTCGATTTGATGTTGTTCAAAACCAGGCTGGTGCGAATCTTGTCCATGCCGGGCAGGGGGCTGAGCGTTTCCAGGATAAACTCTTCCAGGTGCTTGCGATTGCGAATGACCACTTTCAGCAGGTAATCATATTCACCGGTGATGTGATACGCCTCCAGCACCTCCGGTATCTCTTGCAGCACCTGCATAAAATTCTGCAAAAACTCCGCCTTGTGGCGCACCAGCGTAATCTGCACAAAACACAGCATGTCGAAGCCCACCGTTTCCGGGTTCAAAATGGTGGCGTATTGGTCGATGATGCCCGCTTCTTCCAGTTTGCGCACCCGCTTTTGCAGGCCCGGCGGCGAAAGATCCACGCGGCGGGCCAGTTCCGCGTTGGAGATGCGGGCATTTTTCTGGAGATATTTCAGTAAAGTGCGATCTACGTCGTCTAGATTTGTTTCCATGTTGACCTGTCCTGGTGAAGAATATAAACGAATTTTAGCGAAAAAGATGGCAATACGCTATATTTTAGGGCAGTTGGTTAAGATTGTGCTTGGTCTGGTGCGTGATGCGCAATTTCACGCTTCACGTATCACGCATCACGCACCACCCGCATCGGCCATTTGCCTGTTTTGCTGGACAAATACGCCTGCCGGTGCGCCGCAAAGTCGGGGTCGAGTTGGGAGAGGGGGACCAAACGGCCGTTTACCACCACATCCGGGTCAATCGAGCGCAGCTTGGTACTCACCCGAAACGTCGGGTTCGCTTCGTCCCACACAAACTGCGTTTCCGGCGAGACGAGAGCCAGCAGCGCTTGCAGTTCCGGGTCGGCCGCCGCCTGCAGCCTGGCCCAAACCGGCGCGTCGGTCAGCCAGAAATCCGCTTCCGTGATCACGCCCAGCGCCAGCCCGCGCCGGATGGCCTGCGCCGTGATTTCGTAGATGCCCACTTCGCGGAAATTGGCCCAACTGGCGTCGTCGGCGGCGATGAAGGTGTAACCAAGCCAGCGCGCCGCTTCCAGGTCATCGGCGACCAGGCGGCCTTCGGCGACGACGAGTTGGGCCAATGCCTGTTGGATGTGAACGGCCGTTGCCAGCCCCAATCCCTGCGCATCCCGCAAAAAATAATCCACCCGATCCGCGCACAAACGCGGCGACGGCTGTTCCAGCAGCGGAAACGCTGCCTCGTGCAAAAAATCCCGCCAGTCATACCCGTGCCGCGCCAGTACCTCAGGCACGTCCGTTCTGAGCAGATACGTCTCTTTTTGCTCGTCGTGATAGCTTTGGCTGTCGTGGCCGTCGAACACGTAGTCGATGACGTGGCTGAACGCCGTGTGGCTCACGTCGTGCAGCAGGGCCGCAATCTGCTCGGCGACGGAGCCGTTTAACCGCCGCACCAAAAGCATCGCGCCGACGGAATGGTCGAAGCGGGTAACAGGTTCCGTAATGCCAATGAGGGCGCTGATGCCGTGCTGCAAAACGCCTTGCAGCCGCGTCAGCGCCGCCGAGGTCATTAAGTCGAGTAAAACCGGCTCAGTAATAGCCGCCGAACCGTAAATAGAGTCGTAGTAATTTCTCATTAGTTCCACCCTGTGTGCCAATCTGGTATTATTGGTGTGACATTGGCCCGCAATCATAACGTGTTTGCGGCGAAAGCGGAATGGATGGTTATGGGGAAATGTGAATCGGAACATCAAAATGTGAGCAGGCGGCGGGCAGCGAGCTGTTTTGCCTTACTGGCTCTGCTGGCTGTGCTGGTGGCCGGCTGCCGCAGCGGTGAAGAAGTGACTCCCACGCCTTTTCCACCCACGCCGGAGACCATTGGCATGCCGGGCGGGGTGGGCGCGCTGACGCCCGTGCCGGTGACGATAGCCGACGTGCTGGCGAATCCCGAGTTTTTTGAAGGCGCCACAGTGCAGTTGACCGGGCAGTATTACAAACGGCCGTTACTCGTCTGCGGCTTTGATCCTCATCCCTCTCCGGCGGAATGGACGATGGTAGACGGCGAAAATGCGCTGGCTGGGGCCGGTTTTGGTGGTCAGATGCGCTTGCTCTGGCCTGAAGGGCTGACCTTTACCGCCATTGGCCGCCTCACTCACTTCCGTGGACCTGTAGGCTGCGGCAAACAGGCAGCTCCCACCGAACTGTGGTATCTGGACACCGTAAAACTGGTGGAACCGGACCAGTTGGCGCTGGTCACACTCACGCCGGGCGGCGGGGACATTTCCCAAGAGGAAGACGACCTGCCTGCCGAGTTCTTCACCCCTATGCCGGACACGCCGCCTGAAGATAGCATTGGACCTGTGACGGTGCCGCCGGTAGCGCCGCCGCCCAACACCCCCACCGTTTTCGCCATCGAAACGCTGTCTACCGGCTTTACGCCGGTGGCGACGGGCACGCCAACTGTTGAGGGAGAACCTATCGTCAGAGCAGCAACAGAAACGGCCGCCGCCATCTCTGCCACGCCAGGACTAAACGGAACCATCCAGGCAACCCCAACCGGTACTCTGACGCCGCAGGCTGGCGTTACCATCACGCCCGGCGCTGGCGGTGGTACAGCCATCACCACTGGCACGCCCAGCGGAAAAACATTTA
>JAWOGU010000030.1:0-10014 GCA_046496595.1 Chloroflexota bacterium | reverse complement strand
GGCTGTTTCTCGTCCCAGTCGGGCTTCGATGGCGCGCCAGCGCGCCGGATTTTGTCGTTTCACAGGGATGTTTGCTCTTTCCTTTGTATGGTTGAGCAAGTTTTACCACGAATGGGGGTTGAGTGGCAAAGTGGGGCGTTGATAACTGACGTTTCCCTGTAACCGTTCACGGCCCCATAGGGTGAGCCTGTCGAAACCGATTCCCCTTCGACAAGACTTCGGCGTGAGCTCAGTCGAACGCTCAGGGGACGGGGGTGAATGATTACTTTGCGATACGGGCGACCGCCTCCTCGATTGTGGTCGGTGGTCGCTGCTCGAATTCTTGCCGCAGGCTATCCTACTCTTGGGCTGGTTAAAGTTAAGTTCTTTGAGGGCTTCAATTGCTGAGTGTGGCGCGCCCACGCGCCACATGTTTGCACGTGGGCGTGCGAACTTGTCGTTTTTAGAAAATCAAGGTACCAGGCGGCTGGTGCGATCGTTCATAATGACTGTCACCTGCCACCCAAAAACCCAAAAACCAAAGCGGTCTCCATGGACAAGTGATAAATGTCACTTGTCGAACATGTCATATGGTACTTATATCCCACCCTCCAGATGAGTATAGTGCTGGAAAGGGGTAATATGCTTGTCTAAACTCAAGAATTCCCTAACACACTACCTTCCCACAAACCGCCGCATTTAGGGAGCCAACAAACCTAAACCGTACTCATTCCATACACCCACAATCCAGCCCCTTGAGTTTCTTTACCGACCACCCCTGGCAGAAAAGGAGGTTGTATGGGAGCTTGCATCGGGCCGCCAATCCACAGCGCTTAAAGAAGCCATTAGAAGAGAATACGTGACTATACAGCCTCTCGAGGGCTGAGCCTGTCGAAGCCCGGTTGCCTTCGACAAGCTCAGGCAACGACCTGTAAGTTACAAGAATACAGCCAATTCCATGATGGTGCGCAGCATTTGTTCCACTGATCACTGTTTACTGGAAACTGTTCACTGATCACTGGCATTGGAAAAGGGAGCAACAAACATGGATTTTAAACCAATCGACAAAGCCCCGGGAACGTGGCTGGTAGAACCCAATTTGCTGGAATATGAAACGGCCGTTTCCACATTCTCCTGGGATCTCGTCAAAAAAGAAATATCCGGCCTGCCAGAGGGCAAAGGACTCAACATCGCCTACGAAGCCGTAGACCGCCACGCGGAAAGCGCACTCAAAGACAAAGTCGCCATTCGCTGGTTGAGCAAAGATGAGGTGCGCGACTTCACCTATCAAGAGTTAAAAGAACAGAGTAGCCGCTTCGCCAATATCCTGGCAGAGTTAGGTCTGGAAAGAAGCGACCGGGTAGCCGTGCTGGCGGGCCGCATTCCCGAACTCTATTTCACGGCATTGGGGACTCTGAAAGCAGGGTGCGTTTTTATGCCCCTGTTCTCCGCCTTCGGCCCGGAACCTATTTTCCAACGCTTGGAAAAAGGGCAGAGCAAAGTGCTCGTCACCACGCAGAAGCTCTACACCAAAAATGTCGCCAACCTGCGCGAGCGTCTGCATCACCTCAAAGTGGTGCTGCTTACCGATGTGCCCGAAGACGTAGACAGCGGCGTTCTCTCCTTCCACAAACACATGTCCGCCGCCTCCCCTGACTTCACCATCCCGCCCACAGACCCCGAAGAAATGGCCCTGCTGCACTTCACCAGCGGCACCACCGGTATGCCCAAGGGCGCCGTCCACGTCCACAACGCTGTCACCCATCATTACCACACCGCCAAGCTCGCCCTCGACCTGCATCAGGACGACATCTTCTGGTGTACCGCCGATCCGGGCTGGGTGACGGGCACCTCCTACGGCATCATCGCCCCGCTGCTGCACGGCGTCACCAATATCATTGATGAAGCGGAATTCGACGCCGACCGCTGGTACCGTATTCTCCAGGACCAGCAAGTGACCGTGTGGTACACCGCCCCCACCGCCATTCGCCGCCTGATGCGGTTAGACTTAAAACCACGCGAAGAATACGACCTGAGCCACCTGCGTTTTGTCGCCAGTGTGGGCGAACCCCTTAATCCCGAAGCCGTCGTTTGGGGAAAAAATGTGCTCGACCTGGACATCCACGACAACTGGTGGCAAACCGAAACAGGCGGCATCCTCATCTCCAACTATGCCGCCATGCAGATTCGCCCCGGCTCCATGGGACGGCCGTTACCGGGCATCCAGGCCGCCATCGTGCGCCGCCTCGACAACGGAACCGTCGAAGTGGTAGACAAGCCAGGTGTTGACGGCGAACTCGCCATCAAACCGGGTTGGCCCTCCATGTTCCGTGGCTACCTGGGCGACGACGAGCGCTACCAAAAATGTTTCGTCGATGGCTGGTACATCAGCGGCGACCTGGCTATGCAAGACGCAGACGGTTACTTCTGGTTTGTCGGCCGCGCCGACGACATCATCAAAACGGCCGGGCATATGGTCGGTCCCTTTGAGGTGGAAAGCGCGCTGCTGGAGCATCCGGCCGTGGCGGAAGCGGGCGTCATCGGCGTGCCCAATGAAGTCATCGGTCAGCTTGTCAAAGCCTTCGTGGCGCTCAAACCAGGTTATGAAGCCAGCGACAAATTACAGCGTGAACTGCTGGGTTTTGGCCGCCAGAAACTCGGTTCGGCCGTGGCCCCCAAGGAAATTGAGTTCATGAAAAGTCTGCCCAAAACCCGCAGCGGCAAAATCATGCGCCGCCTGCTCAAAGCCCAGGAATTGGGCGAAGACCTGGGCGATCTCTCCACGCTGGAAACCCACGTCGAGAAAGATCACGGCCTCCACCTGCTCAAAGAGATGATCCGTATTCGCCGCCTGGAAGAAAAATCGGCCGAGTTGTATACCAAGATGAAAATTCGCGGCTTCCTCCATCTCTACATTGGCGAAGAAGCGGTGGCTGTCGGCGTCATGAGCGCCCTCAAACCGGAAGACAGCATCCTGGCGACTTACCGGGAGCATGGACAGGCGTTGGCGCGCGGCATGAGTATGAACGCCATCATGGCCGAAATGTACGGCAAGCTGGAAGGCTGCTGCCGGGGACGCGGCGGCTCTATGCACCTGTTTGACAAAGAACTGAATTTCTTGGGCGGCAGCGGCATTGTAGGCGGGGGCCTGCCGCTGGCGGTGGGCTGCGCTTTAGCCGATAAGATGCGCGGCCGGAATCACGTGGCCGCCTGCTTCTTTGGCGACGGCGCTGCGGCCGAAGGTGAATTCCACGAATCGCTCAATTTGGCGGCGCTTTGGAATTTGCCGGTGCTGTTTGTCCTGGAAAACAACCTGTATGCCATGGGCACCGCCATCAAGTATTCCCACAGCAATGTCAACCTCGCTGAACGGGCTGCCACTTACAACATGCCCGCTAAGGTGGTGGACGGCATGGACGTGCTGGCGGTGGAGGAAGCAGCAAAGGAAGCCGCAGCCGCCATCCGCGCCGGAAAAGGACCTTATTTCCTGGAAATCCGTACCTATCGCTTCCGCGCCCACTCGATGTTTGACGCTGAACTCTACCGGGATCAGGCAGAGGTGAAGGAATGGCAGAAGCAGGATCCCATTGTGCAGTTTACAAAGTTACTCAAGGAGCAGCGCCTGATCACGGACGAAGAAATTGCCCGAATTGAGAAAGAGGTAGCGGCGGAAGTGGAAACGGCCGTTGCCTTTGCTGAGTCCGGTCAATGGGAATCCGTATCCGAACTGGAACGCTTCGTCTACTCAGAATGATGATCCGCAGATAACGCAGATGACGCAGATACATCCAAAGCTTGCAAAAGGGTTTTCTCCGCGTCCTCCGCGCTCTCTGCGGTTAGAGCTTTAGGAGAGCTACGATATGAAAACAAACGGACAACCAGAAATGGTCACCATGACATACCGTGAAGCTGTGCGCGCCGGCATCCGGGAGGCAATGCTCAAAGACGAGCGTGTTTTCCTCATGGGCGAAGACGTAGGCCGCTACGGCGGCGGCTTTGCGGTGAGCATGGGCTTGTTAGAAGAATTTGGCCCGGAGCGCATCCGGGACACCCCCTTATCCGAATCCGCCTTCACCGGCGCCGGCATTGGCGCGGCCATCGCCGGGATGCGCCCCATCGTTGAAATTATGACCGTCAACTTCAGCCTGCTGGCGGCCGACCAGATCATGAACAACGCCGCCACCATTCTGCACATGTCGGGCGGGCAGTTCAACGTGCCCGTGGTCATTCGCATGGCGACGGGCGGCGGCAAGCAGTTGGCCGCTCAGCACGCCCACAGCCTGGAAGGCTGGTACGCCCACATCCCCGGCCTCAAAGTGCTGACGCCAGCCACCCTGGAAGATGCCCGAGGCATGTTGCAGCCAGCCCTCGACGATCCGGACCCGGTACTCATCTTCGAGCATACGCTGCTCTACAATATGAAAGGGGAAATTCCAGTTGAAGCCGTTCCCGTGGACATCGAAAAAGCAAAGATTCACCGTGAAGGCAAAGACCTGACCATCCTCACCTACGGTTTAAGTTTGCACAAATCCCTGGAAGCGGCCGCAGAACTGGCCGCCGCCGGGCAAAATGTAGAAGTGATTGATCTGCGGGTGCTGCGGCCGTTGGACAATGAAACCATCATGGCCTCCGTGCGCAAAACTCACCGCGTGCTGATCGTCGATGAAGGGTGGAAGTCGGGCGGCATTTCGGCCGAAATCAGCGCCTGCATCATGGAGCAGGCTTTCTACGATCTGGATGCGCCTGTGACACGGGTCTGCGCCGCCGAAGTACCAATCCCTTATGCCAAACATATGGAAGAAGCGGCTATCCCGCAAGTGGCGTCTATCGTGGCGGGAGCGCAAAGGATGGTAGGCGAATATGTCTGAATTTAAAATGCCCAGCCTGGGTGCGGACATGGAAGAAGGCACGCTTTACGAGTGGTTTTTTAAACCAGGCGACCGCGTCAAGCGGGGCGACGTGATTGCTTCTGTGGAAACGGCCAAAGGCGTGATAGACATCGAGATTTTTGAGGAAGGGGTGATCACAGAACTGCTCATTAAACCAGGAACGGCCGTTCCCGTGGGGTCAGTCATCGCTCTGGTGCAGGCAGACGGCGAGGCCCCCCTCTCCGTTTCCCCCCAAAGGGAGGAGAAGCAGCTTGCCATGGCAGGGGGTGACGCCCATCCCATGGACCAGAAGGCTGTTCTGAAACCGGCGAAACCTGAATCGGCCAAAAATGGAGATCGGGTGCGCGTGTCCCCGGTGGCGCGGAAACTCGCCGCCGAGTTGGGCGTAGATTTGAGCCAGGCAGTGGGTACGGGACCGCATGGCGTGATCAACCGGGAAGACGTGGAGCGGCTGGCAAAAGAGACGCAGCGTAAATCTACGCCCGGAGAAGCCGAAAAAGAGGCAGCGCCGCAGCGGCAGGCGCCCCAGAAGCCGGAGCCTGTGGTGGCTGAAGCAAGACCGGTTGAGAAACCAGAGCCTGTCATGGCTGAAGCAGTGCCAGTTGAAGAAGCAAAGCAGGAACCCGTGCAAAAAGGATCGGCGGTGTTTCAGGCCAGTATGCGGCGGGCGATTGCGGCGGCCATGGCCCGGTCGAATCGGGAGATTCCGCATTATTACCTGGAAACCCGCATCGACATGTCCAAACCGCTGGCGTGGCTGGAAGCGGAGAATTTGCGGCGCTCCATTCGAGACCGGATTTTGCCGGTTGTGCTGCTGATTAAAGCGACAGCGAAGGCGCTGGCGGACGTGCCGCAGTTGAACGGCTACTGGCTGGATGACGCCCTGAACACGTCTGAGGGCATTCATATTGGCTTTGCCATTGCGCTGCGTGAAGGCGGCCTGGTAACACCCGCCATCCATGACGCCGACCTCAAGAGCCTGGAAGAGTTGATGGCCGCCATGAGCGACCTCATCAAACGCACACGCGCCGGGCGGCTGCGTAGTTCCGAGCTGACGGACGCCACCATCACGCTCACCAATTTGGGCGATATGGGCGTAGAAAAGGTGTATGGCGTCATTTACCCGCCACAAGTGGGATTGGTGGGCTTTGGCAAAGTGATTGATCAGCCATGGGTTGAGTATGGCATGTTGGGTATTCGGCCTGTGCTGACGGCGACGTTGGCCGGCGATCATCGGGCATCGGACGGCCGTACCGGCGGCCAGTTCCTGGATGCGCTCAATAAACATTTACAGGAGCCAGAAAAATTATAAAGGACGCAGCCTCCGGGAGGTATGGTCACAATGGAGAAAAGTTATGAGCACATTACACGCGATGAGTGAAGAGCAGATATTGGCGACCTTGATTTCGATTTTGCAGGATGTGGCGCCAGAGGCGGATTTTGATGAAATCGAACAGGATGAAGATATTCGGGAGACGTTGGATATTGATTCGTTTGATTTCCTGAATGTGTTGATTGCGTTGAACGACGAAACGGGCGTCGAAATTCCGGAAGCGGATTACGGCAAGCTGGTTTCCTTGGATGATATTGTGAAGTACGTGGCGGCAAAAATGCCGTAGGCGGCAAAAATGCCGTAGGCGGCAAAAATGCCGTAGGCGGCAAAAATGCCGTGATTTAGAATCAGTGAACAGTGTACAGTTTACAGTGAACCGACCACTGTACACTGTTTACTGTTCACTGTTCACTGTTTACCGTTCACTCAAAAAGGGGGTGATCATGTTTCACAAAATTTTAGTACCGTTGGATGGTTCGGCGGAAGCTGAACGCGCACTGCGTCCTGCTTTGAAGTTGGCGCGAGCGGTGGAAGGCGAGGTGATTCTGCTGCGCAATATGAAGACGGTTTATATGACATTGCCGGCGGTGGCGACGGAATATAATTGGTCGTGGCCGGAGTATTCACGGGAAGAGAGCCGCGAGGAGGTGCGGCATTATCTGGACGGTCTCATTTCTACGTATGCGCCGACCAGGGTTGCCATGCGGGCAATGGCGGTCGATGGTGATACTGCCAGCCTGATCGTGGATACCGCTGAAACGGAGGCAGTGGATCTCATTGTGATGTCAGCCAAGGGTTGGGCGAGCGCCAAGACACGGGAGTTGGGCAGTATCACAGAACGGGTGCTTTATGGGGCGTCTTGTCCTGTGTTTATGGTGCGATCTGAGCTGATTAAGCGGGTGGCAGTGACGTTGGATGGGTCTGAGTTAGCAGAACAGGCGGTCCAACCGGCGTTTGAGATCTCACGGGGGTTAGGCGCTGAATTGACGCTGCTGCGGGTCAATGAGCCGCTATCTTCGGGATATTCAGCGATGCAATCAGATAAGGAGCGTGAACTGTCTGAGTGGACCCGGACGACAGCGATGAGTTATCTGGAGCATATTGCGCGGGATTTGGGCGGGGATGTGAAGCTGTTTGTGATGGAAGGAACGGCCGTTTCCAACATTCTTGATTTCACCAAACTCCACGCTATTGACTTGTTGGTGATGAGTACCCATGGGCGGACAGGTATGCGTCGTTGGTTGTATGGCAGTGTGACGGTGAAGGTGATGCGCGAGAGCCAGGCGTCGATGTTGATTGTTCGGCCGCCAGGATTTCAAATGAATTAACTTCAAGCCGCGCCGGTGATGGGCGAGCGAGACGCAGGAAACGGCCAGTAATCCGTAATCCGTTAGCCGTAATCCGTAACCCGTAATCCGAACTTCGGTTTACGGTTTACGAATTACGGATTACGGACAACGGCCTTCGGGTTACGTTGCTATTCCGGCAGTTCCTGCTCAAAAAACGCCGTGGCAATCTTGGGATTGTCGATGAGGTATTGGTAACCTTCAAAGCGGCTGCTCGTTTCCACAAACAGCGGCCCGCGGGCGTTGGGGGTGGCTTCGGCAATTTGCGCCACATCTTCCACGTCGCCCCACGGATCGCCGTTTCCCTGAATGAAGAGAACCGGCGTGTCACCGGCGCCGGCGGCGGCAAACGAAGGCCGGTAGGCGGAGAAGTACATGCCTCCGGCTACCTGGAACATAAACTCAGACAGCGGCAAAACGGCCGTGCTCAACGGCCCCAATAAATCATGGCCATATTTATGGCTGTAAATGGAAACCGTCATCGGCTGCACGGCAATGCCCGCTTTAATCTGGTCTGTTTGCGGCAGGGCATAGAGCAGGCTGTTGGCGCCCATGGAGAAGCCAATCACGCCGATACGCCCGGCATCCACGTCCGAACGCGCATTCAGATAGGCCAGCGCGCCCAGCAAATCTTTGGCTTCTTCTTGCCCAAATGCCACTGGCGGCGCGGCGGCGCTCTCCCCGTGGTTGCGCATGTCATACATGAGGATGTGGTAGCCATCCTGATGCAGCGCAAAAGCCAACCGCAGTAAATCAACAGGTTTCCGCCCGGTTAGATCAGAGAAAAGATCGTCGGCGACTTCACCCAAACGATTCCAGGGCGAGCCATGAATGAGGATAATAGTGGCTCCTTTGCGAACGGCGTCTGCCGCCGGCACAAACCAGCCGGAAATACGCACGCCATCCTGAGCCGGGAACTGAATTTCGTCATAGTCCAGTCCCAAATCGCCAGGAGTAGCCCATAAGGGCAGCCGGGGCGGATTGACAAGCCGTTTAGCAAAAAAGAAGGCAATCGCTGTGATGAGGGCGATAATCAGCCCGACCAACCAGAAAAACCAACGTAGGGATCGTCGAAAACTCATAAAAAACCTCCTTGACAATGACGGGGATGATGGCATGGCTCCGTCAGAAATTCTCCCAAACCCCGGAAAAGTGAGCACAGCGGCAGGCAATAAGGCGTCTGAAACAACAGGGTCGCCAGTTGCCGGAGAATACCCTTGGCTGCCACGATGCTTTTGTTAAATGGAACGAAGCACAAATTATTATACCCGAACTCGATGTTTTGTGCGGATGGAAAAATGAGTTAAACTGGAAATAGATGACAGACCAGTAATGGATGACTAGAGCGCACTATTATGGTACCGACCCAAGTCGAACAGCTATATCAACAGGCGAAAACGGCCGTTAAAGAAAACCAATTCTGGCAGGCCGCAGAACTCTACACAGAGGTTCTCGCCGAAACATCCCCTCAAACCGACGATTCAGACATCAAGGAAATCAGGCTGGCAACCCTGCGTGAACGCGGGCGTTTACTGGGTCTCATCGGCGAACAAGTCGCAGCCCTGTATGCTTACGAGCAGTACTTGCGCGAAGCAGGCAGCGGCATCCATGCCGTTACCGCCCGCGTGGCTATCGCCAATCAATACCGGCGCATAGGCCGCTATGAACAAGCCTTAACTGTTTATCAGGAAGCCCTCGATCTGTCTGATTCTCTCAACTATCCCCTGGGCCGGGCGCAATCGATGGCTGGTATTGGCGGCGCCTATGCCCTCATGGGCCATACCGAAAAAGCAGCCGATAAACTCAGCCAGGCCACAATTTTGTATGAACAGGTCGGCGACGTACAGGGTCAGGTGCGCTCGCTGAATGAAAAAGGCGTGGCCTATGCCACCAGCGGTCAATTTGACAAAGCCATTGACGTTTTCAACATCAGTCTCAAACTGGCCCGCCAGATGAACCGTCAGGATCGCTACATCATCACGCTCAACAACCTGGGTGAATGTTACCGCCACTTGTATGCTCTGGATCAGGCGCTTGTCTATCACCAAGAAGCGTTGGAAATGGCGGAAAAAGGTCGGCTGCGCTACATAGAGGCGGACATTCGGCGTAATTTAGGTTTGAGTCTGCGCGAACTGGATCGGATGGCAGAAGCGCTGGCTTATTTGCGGCAGGCATTAGCCATCTGCGAAGAAACAGGCAACCTCGATATGGAACTGCACACGCTGTACGGCCTGTCCATCACCGAAGCGCTGAACGGTGAACTGGAATTGGCCGCCGAACACGCCCAACGGCTCTATGATCAGGCAGAAGCCGATAACTTAATCGGACATCAAGCGCGAGCCATATACGCCCAGGGTGTCGTCGCCCAGCAGCACGGCTACCCCAACAGCGCTGAAGAATTATGGCAGCGCGCTCTCTTTCTGGCTCACGAAACAGACCGGCGCACTCTGTTATGGCAAATTCACGC
>JAWOGU010000018.1:0-13535 GCA_046496595.1 Chloroflexota bacterium | reverse complement strand
GGCGCTGCGCAGGTATTCCGGCAGCAGGCTGAAAGCGCGCCTCACCACGTCCGGGCGGCGCGTGTAGAAGGCGCTGAGGTCCATGGGGGTGAAGAGCCATTTGTGCGGATTGACGACCAGCGAGTCGGCGCGGTCTACACCATCGAACAGGTAATGCTTCTCCGGTACCATGGCTGCCACGCCGCCATAGGCGCCGTCGACGTGCAGCCACAGGCCGTAATGCTCGGCAATGTCGGCGATGGCGGGCACGGGATCCACCCCCGTGGCGGAGGTGGTTCCCACGGTGGCGCAAACGAAAAACGGCCGTTTTCCCTCAGCCAGGTCATGGAGAACGGCCGTTGCCAGCGCCACCGCATCCATCCCATTTTGCGCGTCAACCGGTATCTTCACCACGTTATCCTGGCCGATTCCCAAAACGATGGCGCCCTTTTCCACTGATGAATGGGTCTGTTCGGAGATATAGAGGCGAAGCTGCGGACTATCAGGTTGGGCCATGCCTTTGGCGCGCACCGCCAGCCCGGGAATCGCTTCCCGCGCCGCGGCAATTGCCACCATGCTCGACATCGACGCCCCATCCATGATCACCCCATCCCAATCTTCCGCCAGGCCCAGCAGTTGCCGCAGCCAATCCAGCGTCACTTCCTCCAGTTCGGTAGCGGCAGGAGAGGTGCGCCACAACATCCCGTTCACGTTCAGCGCGGTAATGAGCATCTCCGCCAGGATACCAGGCGCTGAGCCGGTGTTGCTGAAATAGGCGTAAAAGTTGGGGTGGTTCCAATGGGTGATTCCCGGCAGGATGATGCGCTGAAAATCGGCCATCATGCTGTCCAGGGATTCGGGTTGAACGGGCGGCGCGGCAGGCAGCTGCGCCCGAATTTCTCCCGGCTGACTGCGCGAAAGCACCGGGTACTGTTCCGTATTTTCCAAATAATCGGCAATCCAATCGATTAGTTCATGCCCGATACGGCGAAAATCCGCCATGGGCAGGTCGCCAAGTTCGTGGTGTGTCATGGAGAATTCCTGAGGCGTGGGGAGTGATGCGTGAGGCGTGAGGCGTGACGGTTTTTCACGCCTCACGCCTCACGTTTTTATTCTTGCTCGATGCCTGTAATTGAGCCGAAGGTGTTCACCTTCAAAACCCAGATAGTACCCGGTTGGGCGGCGTTAAATTCGGCTTCGTCGTCGGTTTCGTAGGTGTAGGTTTCGCCGTCGGTGCGGAAGATGATGACGTAATCTGTGTCCCGTTCGCCTTCCCGCTCATTGCTGGCAAGCTGGAGATCAGGCCAGAAGAGGTTGTAATCACTGCCTTCGCTGCGAATGGTGTCGATGACGCTCCATTCTTCCACAGTGTACGCGCAGTAGTCGCCGTAGACCTGGTATTCACAGTCCTGTACCACTTCGCCAACCCCGGTGCCGGTATCGACGGTGTAGGGCGTGCCGCAAACTTCGGTGCTGCCGGGAGCGGGATCGGCCTGGGTAAACTGCACTTCCTGGCGGCACATGCCCAGAACGGCGCCGGCGGGCACCTCTTCTCGCCACGTTTCGTATTCTACCGGCACTAAACCTTCCACGTTGACGGTACGGGTCCAGCCGATGTCTATCACCTCGCCGGTCACGTCTTCGGTGCGGCTGGCGGCGATAAAGAAGGCGATACAGGCCAGCACAATCAAGGCCACGACGCCGATGATGATGTAGGTTGTTTTGCTGCTGCCTGATTTGGCGGGGACGGCCGGTTCGGGTTTAGGCTGGCGGGTTTCGGCCAGAGAGAGGCCGCAAGATTGGCAGCTCATGGCGGCGGCGGGATTCATCGTCCCGCAGGCGGGGCAGGCCACGTCCGGCGCCGCTTTGGCTTTGTGCGCGCCCACTGTTTTGCCCGCTTCGCGTTTGGCCGCGTCGGTTAAATCGGCCAGACACTCGGAGCATTGGGCGGCGCCGGCCGGATTGCGGGCATTGCAGAAGGGGCAGTGGACGTCTGGCCCGGTCTGGGCGCGGACGATTTTTTCCTGGTCGGTGATCAGTTTGTCTTCAGCGGCCTGTTCAAACTGCACGTCGGCCGGCTGCGGGGCGTGGCAGCTTGTGCATTTTTCGGCCGTGCCGGGATTGCGCGCGCCGCAAAAGGGACAGGTCCATTCGAGTTCAGTATAACCCAGTGATTTTTTTGCCATGAAGTCCTCCTAAAGGATGGAGATTAAAGATTAAAGATTGCATGGCAAACGCCATAAGTTGACTTTCAGTCTTCAATCTTTAATCCTCAATCTTTATTGGTTAATCATCAGTTTTCAATCGCCAATCGTCTCTCATTTCACGCCAATGCGTTGGATGGCCTGGAACATGGTATGGGCGGCAAAGTCCATGGCCTCGACGGGAATGCGTTCGTCGGCGGCGTGGATGGTGTCGATGAGGCCGGTGGGCAGGTGCATCGGTTGGAAACCGTATGTTTGGATACCTAGTTTAGCAAAAAAACGGCCGTCGGTAACGCCGCTGAGCAGAATAGGTACCGGTATCCCATCCAGATCGGTTTCGCGCAGGATGCCGGCCAGGGTATCGACCCAGCGCATGTCCACCTCAGACCGGCCTGTGTCGTAGCGCACGACTTCCAGGCCGACTTCTCTGCCGAGCAGGCGGCGCAGTTCGCGGATCATGTCGGTGGGATGGAAACCGGGCAGTAAACGGCCGTCTAAGTCCAGAGTGATTTCGCTGGGAATGACGTTAATTTTGTGTCCGCCCTGCACGATGGTGGGGCTGACTGAATTGTGCAGCAGCGGGTCCAGCAGCCGCGCCGAGGGACCCGCCAGCGCCAACATGCGATCCGTCAGGGCGGGGTTGGTCATCTGGCGCAGCGCCCAGCCGGTGGGGAACGGCAGATTTTCCCCGATGGTTTCCAGCATCTGTTTGGCGACGGGCGTGACGTGTACCGGCAGCCGCCGGTTGGTGAGCAAATTCAGGATGCGGCCCAATTCGTGCATGGCCCCAGCGCCGTAAAAGGGCATGGAGCCGTGGCCCGCCGGCCCATGCAGCGTGAGGCGCATCGAGCAGACCTGCTTTTCCGCCACCATGATGGTGTAGAATTTTTGGCCGCTCATCGTCAGGCTGACGCCGCCGCCTTCACCCAGGCAGTACTGCACGCCGCTAAACAGTTCAGGATGCTCTTCTACCAGGAATTTTGCGCCATACGCGCCGTCCACTTCCTCGTCGCATACCAGCGCCAGGATGACCTCGCCGGGCAGGGGCGTGTTTTCCGCTTTGGCGCGCAGCACGGCCGCCAGCATCATGGCTACGCCGCACTTGTCGTCTAGCGCGCCGCGCCCCCACAAAAAGCCGTCGTGGATTTCGGCGGCGAAGGGGGGATGGGTCCACTGCTGGTTGGCGGTGGTGACGACGTCGGTGTGGGCTTGCAGCAGCAGGGGCGGGGCGCTGCCCTGTCCGGGCAAACGGGTGATCAGATTGGGCCGGTGATCGGCTTTGGCCAGGATGGTGGTTTCCAGCCCGGCTTCCGCCAACAGCCCTTGCAGGTACTGCACAATTTCCCCTTCGTTGCCGGGGGGATTGGTGGTGTCGAAGCGAATCAGGGTTTGCAGGAGTTCTAACGGCCGTTGGTAGATGTCGTTCATGGGTTCATCCAATTTGCGTTACAAGCGCCAGGGAATGAATTCCCAGGCTAAAAGCGTAAAGTATGCTGAAGCATACTGTCCAGTGCCCACTGTTTACTGTTCACTAAAAACCGGTCTTGCTACCTCCGGCGCAGCTCTAAACAGGCCCCACAAAATGGGAAACAGAATCAGGTTGAAGGCAGCCAATCCCCAGAAAACGGCCGAGAAACCGATGTCGTCTGTGAGGGCGGTGCTGACCCCTTCGCCAACGGCCGTTCCCAAATTAGACAGCGCCATCATAATGGCAAACATGGAGGCGGCAATACGCACGTCCGCCAGGTCCATCGCCAGCGCCACAAACACCGTCTCCTGAAAGCCCCAGACCAGCCCCCACAACAGACCCAGCAGCAGGATAAAATTCACCGAGGGCGCAAAGCCCAGCAGGACAGCGCCGATGGACACCATGACCGCCGCCGCATAGGCGCTTTGTTTGCGCCCCACCCGGTCCGCCAGAAAACCGGCGAGCACCGCGCCCAGAATGGCGCCCGCCCCGCGCAGCGCCCCATACTGCCCAATCGTCGTTTCCGGCGCGTTGAAATTGCTGCTCATGGCATACGTCACCAGTCCATCTACGCCAAAGGCCACAATGGAGTAGAAAATGGCATACGCGCCAAAGATGACAAAGCGCGGCTTCGCCATCACCTTAAAAGCCTGCCATTGGAACTGCTGACCGGCGTCGCGTTCCGCCGGTTCAGCCGCCCGCCGCAGCCACAGCATGGGCAAAAACATAAAGGCGGCGATGATCAGGAAGACGATGCGGTAGCCCTGGTTTTGCACCAACGCGCCAAACACGAGCGACAAAATGATGAAACCCAGCGCCCGCCCGCCGACCATGAAGCTTTGCACCGTACCCTGTTCCGCCCGCGGCGTGATGTCGATGGCCAGACCGTCGGCGGTGGAGTCGAACAGCGCCACGCTGAACGAACCGAGGACAATCAACATGGCGAACAGGCCGAAATCGGAAGCGGGATTGGCGAAGGCGGCGGCGCCAAAAGCCAGCGCCGCCAGCAGCAGACCGCTGAAAATGTAGGGTTTGCGATGGCCCCGGCCAAACAGGTTGACCCGGTCGCTGATCATGCCGATGAAGATTTTGAGGATGAAGGGCAGGAGCAGGATGGTGGTGAGCAGGCCGATCAGGTTGGCGCTGACGCCCAGGCTGTCCAGATAGGGTTTTTGGAAGTTACGGAAGTAGGCGAGACCCACCCCCTGCACGAAGTAGAGACTGCCAAACATGATAAGCCGGAAGCGGCGTGAGTGGGCTGTCGCCATAGAACCCCCTGTGATGATGCGTAATGCCGGGTATTGTATCTGAAAGGAAAGGGATGGGGCATGGAAAAACGGCCGTTTCCCTTCCCAAATTTCCGCCGATACGCCATACTAATCAGCGTTCATCATTCAAAATTTGTGACTATACAGTGTAGCCTGAGCCTGTCGCAGGCGAAACCGGGCTTCGACAAGACTTCGGCGTGAGCTCAGTCGAACGCTCAGCCCTCGTCTGGCTGTATAGTTACCAAAATTCCAAACAGGAGGCCCCATGACCTTAGATCTCAACCACTTTTGGCTGCTGGCGACCGCCTTACTCTCCGGCGTTTTTTGGCTGCTGGCCTATATTTTCATCATCTATCGCGGGTTTAAAGACAAATCGTATG
This sequence comes from Chloroflexota bacterium, assembly GCA_046496595.1. Lineage (GTDB taxonomy): Bacteria > Chloroflexota > Anaerolineae > Promineifilales > Promineifilaceae. The sequence goes on along the minus strand of JAWOGU010000018.1, from coordinate 8,236 downwards.
GCATGCCCATCGTTGCTTTGTGCGGCAACCTCGCCTGGGAAATCATCTTTGGCCTGGGCATAGAAACCGGCTGCTCCGCCAGATGGGCTTCCTGTCCCGCCACCGTCATCCAGATACGCAACTTTATCTGGATGCTGTTCGACTTTGTCATTCTCTACACCGTGCTGAAATACGGCCGTAAATACTTCAGCCATCCTGTCGTCAAAAAATATTTCACCTGGATTGTCCTGAGCGGCGTTGTCATTGCCCTGCTTGTCATCTACACCATCGTGCAGGAGTTTTGGATTCAGAATCAGTGGAACGTGGTGGTTAATGGGCAGATTCCGGACTTTTTGCCCCTCAAAATTCAGGGCGGCAGCTACTACACCGGCTTCGGTCTCAACTTCATGATGTCGCTGCTGTTCATCACCATGCTGTTAGGCCGGGGGAACGTCGATGGGCAGTCCATTTATATTGCCGCCAACAAATGGCTTGGTTCCCTGGCGGCTTACGCTTTCATGCTCGCCGATGGTATCCAGACGCCGGTGGTCAATGTGTTGTATCTCTTTGTGTTTGTGTGGGACGTGGCTTATATCTGGCTGGTGTACCGCCGCTGCAAACTGGACGGCATCAACCCCTGGCGGCGGGCGTAGAAAGGGAATGGGGGGATTGAAGAATAAAGATTGAAGATTGGGAGATAAGGGAATTGGGCTGCCTCCAATCTCTAATCCTTTAATCTTTAACCTCTGATTGACAAATCTTGAACAGCGCTTCCGCCTCGGTTTGATAGCTGCTGTTTTCCAGGTATTTGCCCAGATATTGCAGGGTCAGAGCTTTCTCGTAAGGCATGTGGAGCGATTCTGCCAGAGACAGGCTTTTGCGCCACAGCTTTTGCGCTTTGCCTTTGTTGCCGGACAGCCAGGCGTACCGGGCTTGCAGGCGGACAGCTCGGGGACGGGCAAAGCTGTTGCTGCGGGCGAAGTTGTTTAATGCTTTAAGACCTTCTTGTACCTCTGTGGCGCTGGCTTCGCCCCGTTCCCACAGAGCCAGCCGCACTTCGGCGCTGGCGGCAAACACATCTTGCTGGTCAAACTTGAACGGGGCGCGGCCGATAGCCGCAATTTGTTCCTGGCACAGTTCACGGGCTTCCGCCCACTTTTCTTCGTACAGGGCTTTTGTGGCGTTCATGCCATGCCATAACCGTTCTTCGATGGGCAGCATCTCGGGATTTTCATCCAGGATAATGCCCGCCACATCCACGCAAATCAGGGCTTCGTCAACCAGCCCCAGCGACAAATAGTTGAAGAACTGCCCACCCTGAGCGCGTACTTGATGGCGGGTATCCTGGCTGCGCAGGGCCACGTCGTATAGTTCTGCCCATTGGCGGCGGGCGAGGGTCAGGCTGCCCTCTCCCTGGGAAATTTGCGGCAGTATCCAGGCCGCCACACACCAGCGCCGCCAGTCGCCCAAACTAGTGTAAATGGACAGGGATTCATCCACTTCACTTTTGCCTCTTTGCCAGGCGCCACTTTGCAGGCTGTATGAGGCCAGCGGAATACGGCTCCAGGCCTGCGCCGAGCGGTCATCGATTTGATCTGCCATTTCCAGAGTGCGCTGGCGATAGTTTTGAGCCTGTCTGTGCAGGGAGATGGTGCCCAGGGTGGCGCACATGTTGGCATACCCGCGCACCAGTTCGGGGGAAGGTCCGGCTTCTTCGGCCAGGTTAAAAGCGGTCATGACGCATAAAAATGTGGTCAGGAAGTCGCCCATGTTGTAGTAAATTTCAGAAACGCCTTCGTAAGCGCGAGCGGTTTCCAGCAGGGTTGTTTTCTCTAATTCGGATGAAGCGCGGGCTACGTATCGTTTGGAAAACCAGCGGTGGAGGCTTTGCCGGGCGAGTTGGCCCATAAGCTGCCCTGCTTTGCTGACGGTTGATTGGGGGATGGGGCGGCCCATGAGTGTCAGAGCGGCTTTGTAATGTATTTCACTTTGTTCCATGAAGGTGAGGCGGTAGGCAGCTTCGCCGATCTGCCGTTCCCAGGAGGCTTTGAGGAAGGGGGGGGCGGTTTGGCTGCCCAGTTCCAGCGCCTGGGTGAGGAAGCGGATGGCTTCCAGATTGGCGTAGTTGAAGAAGGCGTTTTCACCCGCTTTGCTAAAGTAGTGGACGGCTTTGTCGCTGTCGCCGGCCTGCTGCCAATGGTGGGCGAGCAGGGGATAATGGCGGGTGAGGTCGTTTTCCTGGATGGCTTCATACCAAACGGCCGTTTTCCGGTGCAGCTGCTGGCGTTGGGCAAAAGTCATCAGGCTGTAAGCCACTTCCTGCGTGACGATGTGCTTAAAAATGTAAGCCAGATTTGGTTCCGGCGTTTCTTTCGGCGTGATGTCCAGCTTTTCCAGTAAATCCAGGTTCTTCAAAATTTCGACGGTTTCATTGCTGGTGGGATAAATATCCTGGAGCAGGCGGTAGGCAAAGACGCGGCCAATGACGCTGGCGACTTTGAGCGTGAGCTGCTGCGTGGGGTTAAGCTGGTCGATACGGCTGGTAATCACGCCCTGGATGGTATCCGGGAAATGGAGCCTGCTGAAATCCTCGACGTTGGCTGCCAAACGGCAGATTCTGTCTTGAATCTCGATGAGACCGGCGTCGCGCAGGGCGTAAGCCAGTTCTTCGCTGAAGAAGGGATGGCCTTCGGCTTTGTCGTGGATGAGATCGCTGACGGGTTGGGGCAGGGCGCTGACGCCCAGGCGCTGGCAGATCAGGCTGTCGATGTCGTCGAGCGGCAGGGCGTCGAGCTGGAGGAGGGTCGTGGCGGGCAGCTCGCGCAGGTCGGCGTAGGCGGGCGGCATGTCATTGGTGAAGGGGCGGGCGGCGATGACGAGCAGCAGCGGTTGGAATTGGTTTTGCACGCGCCGGATGAGCGCCCAGGAGGCGGAGTCGAGCCAGTGGGCGTCTTCGAAAATGAGGATAAGGGGGCGTTTGGCCGGTTTGACAGGCTCAACGCCCGGTTTGACAGGCTCAACGCCCGGTTTGACAGGCTCAACGTCCGGTTTGACAGGCTCAACGGGCGTTTCGACAGGCTCAACGGGCGTTTCGACAGGCTCAACGGGCGTTTCGACAGGCTCAACGGGCGTTTCGACAAGCTCAACGGGCGGTTTGACAGGCTCAACGGGCGTTTCGACAGGCTCAACGGCCGTTTTCAGCACATCCACCAACAGTTGCAGCGTTTTCTCCTGGCGCAGTTCACCGCTCATTTGGGCGGTAAGCTCGGTGTCAGGCAGGTCCAGGGGCAGGAGGGGGTTGAGCAGCGGCGCCAGAGGGCGGATGCCGGGGGCAAGCTGGTCGCTGATCTGCATCTGCCAGGCGGCGTCCGGTTTCATCTCGTCGGTGTGGGCGGGCAGGTTGAAGATTCTCTCGAAGATGGGCTGCCAGGCGCGGTACAGGGTGTTTTGTTCGATGGCGCTGCCGCTGCCTGCGTAGAGCGCCGTCGAGCCGGACTCTACCAGTTTGACGACTTCCTGAATAAGACGAGTTTTGCCGATACCGGCGGGACCTTCGATGAGCAGTGTGGCGGAACGGCCGTTTGCCAGCCTGCCCAATAGTTCCTCAACCTGCGCCAATTCAGCCTGGCGTCCGACCATGGAGGCGGTTGTTTGGGTCGTGAGAAGGGGAACGGCCGTTGCCTTTTTGCCTTGCAGTCCCCAAACCGGGAAAGGATCGTGGATACCTTTCAACAAAACGGGCGGCAGCTCCTCTAAATCAAACGTTTTACTCAGAACGGCGGCGATAGGCTGCGATACCAGCGTCTGTCCGGCGGCGGCGGTGGTCATCAAGCGGGCGGAGATGTTGACGTGATTGCCTATGACGCCAAACGTGCTGCGCGCCGGGCTGCCATACGCGCCGCTAAACGCCAGCCCTTGATGGATGCCCATTTGCAGCGGCCGCACGTAATCCAGTTCAGCGGACAATTTGTGCAGCGCCAGGGCGGCGCGGGCGGCGCGCGCGGCGTCGTCTTCGTGGGTCACGGGCGCGCCAAAGCTGATGTAGAGATAGCTGCCCTTGTCGCCCATGGTTATTTGCAGCAGGTGCCCATCGTAGCGCTGCAAGATGGCCTGAGCGCGGCGCACAAAGGTGTCCAGCTTGAGACCCGCTGCGTCGTCCCGGTCATAATCGATGCCGGTAAATTTGACAAACAGGGCGATGGCGGCGCGCAGTTCCGCCAGAAAATCGCCGTGCCCGCTTTCCAGACGGGCATGGACGGGGGGCAGCAGCCAGCTTTTGGCCGTGGCGGCGGCCACAGCGGGCGGCGTTGTCTGACCGGGCGCCGGACCAGTCGGGGTAGCGGCGTCGATAACAATGACGCGCTGTCCGCCGGGAACGGTGCGCTCTTCGCGGATGAGCGGCGGCATTTGCAGCGCCTGGAGAGCGTCAGCCGTGATGACAATTTCCCCTTTCTCGGCGGCGGATTCGGCGGCAGCCATGTGGTCCAGCGTGACGCCCGCCAACACTTCAATGGCCTGGATGGCAGGGTCGCCTGCCAAAAAGCGGCGGGCGGGACCGGCGGCAAGGGCCACTTTGAGCGCCAGCGGGAGGATTGTGCCGTTCGGAGTGACGATGTCCACGAGACTGCTCATGGCCTGCTGCATGTGCAGGGCGCAGGCCAGCGCCCGGTCTGCCGGGAACAATTCCCGGCTCTGGTTTTGGTCGAACCAGCAGGTGATGGCGTCGCCGCTGAAGCTGATGACGCTGCCCCCATAGCGGTGTACGGCGGCGATGAGCGGGGTGAAAACGCGGCTGAGCTGGCGCGACAGTTCTTCTGCGCCGCGGTGGGGGCCTAGTTCCTGGGCGAGAACGGCCGTTAACGGGGTAAAGCCTGAAATATCGGCAAACAGCGCCGCGCCGGACGTGCGATCCGGCAGGGGCTGGTTGGCAGCCAGGGCATGGCGGCGGTCAACAGGGAGAAATGCGGCAAGGGTATCCATTGTGTGTAAAGCGGGATTTGTTCTCTCTCTTCTCCTGAGATGATACCGGGTTTTGGGGCTGAATTCAACAGGATATAACGCGCCGCCCCCGATTGGACCAATCTCAAAAGATTGGTCCAATCTCGACCCGAGGGTTATCTATCGCTGCTTTGAGGTTATCTATCATTCCTAAGAGCTTGTCAACCGTTCCTACAAAGCCGTCAATCATTTCTATGTGATTGTCATGAATCCTCATGTTGTTACCCGGACCAAAGGTGGCACAGATCATTAAATCAGGTTTAAATTGGGGCATGAATACACAAACAACCCTCACCCGCTTTGTTTTGTTGCTGATTTCCATATCCCTCCTGGCTGCCTGCCAGGTCATCGATAACATCCCTGTGCCGGATATTTTGGAAGGTGAGCCGGAACCAACCCTCACCCACGTTCCCGCGCCGGTGAACACGGCCGTTCCCACCATCCCGCCCACCGACACCCCGGAACCCACCCCGCTGCCCACCGACGCCCCGCCGCCAAGCGCCACGCCTATCCCCACCGCCACCTATACGCCCACCCCCCTGCCGCGAGAGGTGGATGCCGCCTTGCAGTTGATCGCCGACGGCTTTGTCTCGCCGGTGGCGCTGGCCGCCCCGGCCGACGGTAGCGGCCGCCTGTTTGTGCTGGACCAGATCGGCGTGGTGTATGTGCTGGCGGCGGACGGCAGCCGCCTGCCGGAACTGCTGCTGGACCTGCGCCCCAGGATGGTGGACCTGAATACGGATTACGACGAGCGCGGCTTGTTGGGCGTGGCTTTGCATCCGAACTTTGCGGAGAACGGCCGTTTCTTCCTCTACTATTCCGCTCCCCTACGCCCCGGCGCGCCCGGCGATTGGGACCACACCGCCCACCTCTCCGAGTTCACCATCTCCGCCGCCGACCCCAACCGCGCCGATCCCGATTCCGAGCGCCTCATCCTGCAAATCGACCAGCCGCAGAACAACCACAACGGCGGGCAGGTGGCCTTTGGGCCGGACGGCTATCTCTACCTGGGCATCGGCGATGGCGGCAACTGGGCCGACGTGGGCATCGGCCATCCGCCGGGCGGCAACGGGCAGGACCGCAACAACCTCCTGGGTACCATCGTGCGCCTTGATGTAGACAGCGCCGTCCCTTATTCCGTGCCTGCCGACAACCCCTTTGTGAGCCAGGATGGGCTGCCGGAGATTTACGCCTACGGTTTCCGTAATCCGTTCCGCTTCTCCTTTGACGCAGCAGGGGAGCACGGCCTGTACGTGGCCGACGTAGGCCAGGACTTCATGGAAGAAGTGGATCTGGTGGTCAGCGGCGGCAACTACGGCTGGCCTGTGCGTGAAGGCACGACCTGTTTTAATCTGGCCGGCGTCACCCAGCCGCTGCCGGAATGCGCCGCGGAAAGCCAGGACGGCGCTCCCTTTTTGGAGCCGGTGCTGGAGTATGGGCGCGAGTTTGGCCGTTCCATTCTAGGCGGCTATGTCTATCGCGGCGCGGCGATACCGGAACTGTACGGCCGTTATCTCTTCTTAGACTGGATAGCCAACGTAGAGCGCGAAGGGCGCAAAGTCTATTACGCCGACACCAACCAGCCCACCGACGCCCTGTGGCAGTTTTACCCGGTCCCGCTCACCCTGGCAGGCGGCGGCGACACCCCCCCTTTCTACGCTCTCTCCTTTGGCGAGGACAGCGAAAACGAACTCTATCTGCTCACCGCCGACGTGTATAACCCGGTGGGCACGAGCGGCAAAGTTTATAAGCTCGTAGCAAGATGATGGGATGTGGAGATGCAGAGGTGAGCCGGTGATGGGGTGATGGGGTGAAAAACCCTTCCCCACTGCCGCCGTACCGCTCCACACCCCATCACCTCTACACCCCATCACCTCTACATTTTTTGGATACAACAGCATGAGCGACAAAGAATACTACTATCATTGGCAGTGGGACTTCAAATCAGCGCCGGCGCAGTTGTGGCCGCTGGCGGCCAATACCAACCGTTTTGACTACGATACCGGCCTGCCTCCGTATGAAGAGGACAAAACGGCGGAAAGCGAACTGGAAAACGGCCGTCATCGGCTGCGTTTTCGCATTTATGGCGTGGCGTTGGAATGGGATGAAGAACCGTTTGAATGGGTGGCGCCCTACCGTTTTGGCGTCGTGCGCCACTACAAACCAGGGCTGCTCAGTCCCATTGCCCGGATGCGCGTTTTGGCGCAGTTCCAACCCAATCCCGCTGGCGGCACACATCTGAGCTACGAAGTGTGGGCCAAACCAGCCGGTCCGTTAGGCCATCTGGCGATTCCGGTGCAGATTGGCTTCCTGGCGCGGCGCGATTTTGGCCGCGTGTTCAGCCGTTACGACGAGATGGTGCAGGCTGGTCTGACCGACGTGGATGCGCCGGGACGCGGCGTGCAGTTTGCCCCAGGCGGTCGGGAGCGCTTGGCAGCCATCAGCCAGGATTTGTTGGCGCAAGGGGTGGATAGCGCCCTGATCGCCCGCCTGACCCAAATCATCGAAGAAGCCGACAACATGAGCCTGGACCGTATCCGTCCGTATGCGCTGGCAGATCATTGGAGTGCGTCCCGGCGGGACGTGCTGGAAATGTGCCTGCTGGCGACGCGGGCGGGCTTGCTGGATTTTAAGTGGGACTTGTTGTGCCCAAGCTGCCGCAGCGCGCGCGAAAGCGTTGCCAGCCTGGGCGACGTGGGCCAGACGGTGCACTGCCATACCTGCCGCATTGATTACAAGGCCAATTTTTCGCAGTCGGTGGAGCTGACGTTTCGGCCGAATGCGGCGGTGCGGTTGGTGGGCGAGCAGCACGAGTACTGCATGTCCGGCCCGACCTCCGCGCCGCACATTGCCGTGCAGCAGCTTTTGCCGCCGGGTAACAGCCGTGAAGTGAGGCCAGGGTTGGGTAACAGCCGTTATTGCCCAGCCCCAGGTGTTTGATGATTATTCCATCCATCTAAAATTTGACATCAAATGGGAGACTTCCGCCATAGAGAGGGTTGATCCTTCCCGAATGGTATTGCGGCCAGATAAGTCAGACCAGGCTTAATTCCATATACAAGCAAACAGCAAACGCAGCCTATCCGGCAGGGAATGCGTTTGCCGTTTGTTTATTTTCCAGCTACTTCCATCCCGCAATGCTTGCAGATAGATGCGCGTTTTTTGATGATTTCCGCGCAAAACGGGCATTCCCTGGTAAAATGGCGCTCATGAATTTTTGCCACCGCCGCCTTTGCATTTTTTTGCAGCGCATCATTTT
>JAWOGU010000741.1:0-5327 GCA_046496595.1 Chloroflexota bacterium | reverse complement strand
GGACTGCCTTCAATTTGCTTTATCATCACCTGGGTCAGCGCTTAGGCGGCGCCGCCAGTCTGGGTATTGTCCACGGCGGCATTGGCCAACTGGCGGCAGCGCTCGCCAGTGCCGCCAGCCAGTTCGGCGCGACCATTCGTGTGTCGGCGCCGGTACGGGAAATATTGGTGGAAAACGGCCGTTCCGTGGGTGTGCGTCTCCATTCCGGCGAAATCATCAAGGCGCCGGTTGTCGTCTCTGGGGCCAATCCGCGCCACACCTTCACCCAGCTCGTCGATCCAACACATCTGGATGTTTCCTTTTTGCGCGCCGTGCGCGTCATCAAATTCCGGGGCGCAACCGCCAAAGTCAACCTGGCCCTGAGCGGACTGCCCACCTTCACCGCTCTGCCGGACGGCGATACCAACCGCCTCAAGGGGCGTATCCAGATCAGCCCCAACCTGCTCTACCTGGAAAAAGCTTACGACGACGCCAAATACGGCCGTTTTTCCCAACACCCCACCCTCGACATCCGCATCCCTTCCCTGGCCGATCCCACCTTGGAGCCGGATGGTCAGCACGTCATGTCTATCCAGGTGCAGTACGTCCCCCGCCATCTGCGCGCCGGTGACTGGGCGCAGCACAAAGAAGCGCTCACGCAGACCGTGCTGGACACCCTCAGCCAGTACGCACCAGACCTGCGCCGCCACATCCTCCACAGCCAGACGCTCACCCCTGCCGACCTGGAAAGCCAGTTCAGCCTGGCGGACGGCAGCGTCTATCACGGCGAAATGATGCTGGACCAACTACTGTTTATGCGTCCCGTTCCCGGTTGGGGCCATTACCGCACGCCCCTCGACGGACTCTATCTCAACGGCGCCGGCGCCCATCCCGGCGGCGGCATAACCGGCGAACCGGGGCGGCTGGCGGCGCAGACCATTTTGAAAGCGATTCGGTAGTTGACTTCAACAGGGAGCAGTATAAAATCCACGCTGCAAATTTACGGGAGAGGTTTTGTTGATTGCCTACCATGAAATCATTTTGGCTGAAGGATTGGCAGATTTCACTGCGAACGGCCGTTATCGGCGCTGCTTTGTTATCCTTTATTTTGTTTTTAACCACATTACAACTGCATATCAACGGCAGTAACCATCCATATGCAACGGACGTAGGCGAAATTCAGAATGCGCTGCCCCGGTGGGGCACCATTCATTACAATGGTTATCCCCTTTATACCTTTATTGGGTCCCTGTTTGTGACTATTTTGCGAGGGGTGGGCGTCACGCCGGCGGTCGGGGCGTCGCTTTACTCTGCGGTGTGGGGCGCATTAAGCGCGGCGCTGTTGGTTTTGCTCATGGTCACGTTGGGGATACGGCCGTTATTGGCGGCGTTGGCTTCCCTCATGTTTGCCCTGTCTACCTCCATTTGGGCAGATGCCTCCCTGGCCGAAGTTCACACCATGTCCATGGCGTTGACCTTTGCCACACTGTTTTACGCGGTGCGGTTTGGGCGAAACGGCCGTAAACGAGATTTGTATTGGCTGGCTTTTTGGGGCGGCATGGTGCTGGCGCATCAACGCGCGTTTGCCCTCTTTCTGCCTGCTATTTTGTTTTGGGCGCTGCCGCATTGGCGTCTGGTGCTGCGCCACCTTTTGCCGGTGCTGGCTTTGGGGCTAATTGGTCCGCTGACGTATCTTTACCTGCCTTTGCGCGCCTGGATGGGCGCGGATTGGACCTACAGTTCTCCAGGTACTTGGCAAGGATTTTGGGCGCTGGTCTTTTACACAAGGGGCGACCTGGTGATTGTGCCGGACACGATGGCGTTATGGCTGGAGCGGATACAAGGCATTGTCGGGCTGCTAAAACAGGATTGGCCCTGGCTGTTGACGGCGCTGGGCGTGGTGGGTCTGCTGCTGCCGGGAAGTCCGGCGCGTCGCCAGGAGCGGTTGGGGCTGCTGGTAAGCTGGCTGCTGCACCTGCCAGTGAGTTTTATTGTGTGGGAAGGGCGGGTGTCTGATGCCTTGCTGGCGGTGAAGCTGCCGATTATTGCCATTGCTGCCATTGGGGTAGCGCTGCTCATGGAAGTGGTTTGGCGGAAACGGCCGTTGTGGGGCAAATTGGCAGTGGTGGGTGGTGTTTTCTCCCTGTTCTGGCTCTTTTTCCTCAACCGCCCGCAGGTACTGGCCATTACCCGTGACCGCAGCGCCTTTGAGACTATCGCCCTGGCGCAGCGTATTCCGCCGGCGGCTGACGGCCGTTCGCAAACGATGATGGCCTTGTGGGGACACGATTACTGGGCGCTCACCTATGCCCAGGCTTACGAAGAGCAGTTTCCCGGATTGACGCTGGTGGATCACGACAATGATTTTGCCGCCATTGCGCAAACCGATCACTTGTTGACCCTGGCAAAAACGTTTTACCAGCGCCCTGTTGCGTGGTGGGAAGGGTTGTTAGGCCCGGTTTACCTGACTGCCGTATCCCCGGAGATTGTAGAGATTCAGATTGAGCCGCGGATAACGGCCGTTTCCCCCGCAGACAACTTGCTTGATTTAGGCAACGGCATTGCCATCCTTGCCGCAGCCCTCACCTGGCTCGACGACGACACACTTCAACTAGCCGTAGACTGGCAGGCGCTGCAAAACAATCTGAGCGATTACAGCATCGCCGTCCATTTGGCAGCCCAAGACCCGCCCACCGGTCCGCAAGACATCCTGGCGCAGGCCGATAGTAACCATCCTGTATTTGGCTGGTATCCCACCTCGCGCTGGCAGGCCGGCGAAGTGGTGACGGATCACTTTTTGCTGGACGTGTCGGCAGCAAGTGCGCCGCTGACTGTGCGGGTGGGCATGTATCAGACTCTGGCCGATGGCTCGTTTGAGAACAGCAAGTGGCTCTCGCTGCCTGTACCATGAAACGAAATTTGGCTCAGGCTTGACGTTCTCCGTGCAGCGTAATTACCAGCCGCCTCCCAGAGGCGCGATCCCGGTGTTCGCAGAGGTAAATGCCCTGCCAGGTCCCCAGGTTCAAACGCCCTTGCGAAATGGGGATCGTCACGCTTGGTCCTAACAGCGCCGCTTTGATGTGAGCGGGCATGTCGTCCGGTCCTTCGTCGGTGTGGATGTAGTAAGGCGCGTTTTCCGGGACCATTTTGTTGAAATGGCTCTCAAAATCCTGGCGCACTGAGGGGTCTGCATTCTCGTTCAACGTCAGCGAGGCGGAGGTATGCTGGATGAAGATGTGGGTCAGGCCCACCGCGTATTCTCGAATTTCGGGAACCTGCTGCAAAATTTCCTGCGTCACCAGATGAAAACCGCGCCGTTTGGGCGGCAGGGTGATTGTTTTTTGAAACCAGCTCAATGTTAACTCTCCTATTGCCGGATAGTTGCAATGACAAGCCAGACCTTGTGTTACAATATTGTCGTGATGATACCACGATCTGAAACAAGCATGGCTGTCTACCGGCAGAGCTTTATTGACCGGTTGACCAGACAACGAGATGAACGCGAAGCCTATCGGCTGCAAGCGTTAGCGAAAATTCAAGCGGGGCTGCCGGCAGTTGCCTCAGGTTTTTCATCTGTACGGCGTGTTTATCTTTTTGGCTCGATCCTGCGAGCCGGTCAGTTTCACGCTAAATCAGATGTGGATATTGGCGTAGTGGGCGTTACGGCGGAAGAGTATTTTGCCCTGTGGCGCGAATTGGAAGCCGCGTTTCCTGAAAGGCCGGTCGATTTGCGGGACGTTTCTAAGCCGTCTTTTTTTGCGGACACCATTCAAAAGACAGGTTTGTTGATTTATGAACGCACAAATTAACCTGCTGCAAGCTGAAATACAGGATAATTTAGCGTCCATTGCGGCCGCTTATCATAAGCTGCATGAAATTAGCCAGGGTGAGTTTGATGAAGACGTCTGCATCTTAGCGGCTTATCATTTGCACGTTATTTACGGTTTGTTTGAGAACCTGTTTACACGGATTGCCGCTAATTTTGGCAACCACGTTGACGATTCGACACAGTGGCATACGCTGCTGCTAAGACGAATGACCCTGAATGTGCCCGGTATTCGTCCATCCGTGATAGGCCAGGAAACTTTTCGCTTATTGGATGAACTGCGCCGTTTCCGGCATCTGTTTCGCAATGCCTATATTTTAAAGTTCGATCCTGATAAACTGCGCCTGATTGTTGAGGATGCGTTCAGTTTGGAATCGTTATATCCGACCGAAATCGCTGCCTTTCAGAAGTTTTTGGATTCGTTTGTTGATTAATCCGGCAAGTTGACTATAACGGCCGTTTCCAACACCACGTGGTCCGCCACAAACTCCCCATCCTCGTCCACTACCATCAACCGCTCTCCCGTAACCGGGTTGTATAGTCCAATCTCCAGCCTATACACGCCTTCCGGCGCGTTCAACGCCGTAGGCATGGCATAGGCGTCGACAATGACCTCGCCCGGCCGCCAGGTGGTGGTGGGGCGCTTGTTATTCACCGGTTCGTTGTCCTGCTGCCCCCATAAAAAGTTCCCTGTTTCGGCGTTAAACACGTCACCAAGCAAATGGGTGAACACTTTGAACTGCTCAGTCACCGGCTCCGTCGTCTGCCAGAAAAGGCGCAGGCGCAGCGGCTCACCGGGCGCGATGCTTTCTTGCGCCAGGTCATAACCCAGCAGGCGGATGCCGTTGGCAAACGCCACGTTCATCGGCTGCGCGATCTCTACGTCGCCGGCAGACAGGAATTCCTGGAAGCGCTGTTTAATGCGCACCTGCGCGAACGATTCGCAGTCACCGCCGCAGTTAAAAATGTAAAGGGCATATGCGCCGGTAGCGGCCTCCGGTGGAACCTGCAATATCACTTCTTTACGAATCAATCCCGCTTCTGACGCCTGATCCTCCGGCGTGATCTGCACCATGTCCGACGGCGCGGCCTGCCCGCTGCTATCCTTCAAGCCCACTTCCATCGCGTGGCTCTGGTCGGCCATCTGTTCGCTGCGGAAAAAGTAGAGTCCCAGGCGGATGGTGTCCCCGCTGTGGTAAGTGCCGGAGGGCAAATCATAACCCACGAAGTGGAAGCCGGGTTTAACGACGGTGAAGGCGTCGAACTGCGGTTCCGCGCCGGGAGCCGGTGCGCCGATTTGCGCCACCCGCTGCGGGGTGCGCGCATAAAAACGGAGCGCCTTGTCGCCGTAGACATATTCCGTGCTGGCGGCGGCCTGCGCTTCCAGCCAGGCGGGAATGTAACCCGCTGGATCAGTGACGTTGGCGTAGGGAGTGAGGACCAGCCAGACGCCGCTGCTGTTTTGCCAGAGAGGGGAGAGGAAGGAAACGGCCGTTTCCCCATCCACTGCCCACAAATGCGG
>JAWOGU010000735.1:0-16608 GCA_046496595.1 Chloroflexota bacterium | reverse complement strand
CAATCGGCGTGACGACAGCAGTGGGCGCCGGTTTGATTGTTCTGGATCAATTCTGGCCCGGCGTTCGTATTTCTCCCCCTCCCCTAACCGAAACCATTATCGCCATTACCGGTGTAGTCACCATTCTCATTCTGGCCGCGATTATCATCAAGCAGTTTCCAACCTTTTCGTTACGCGGCAAATTAATTGGCGCGACGCTGGCCGTGGCGCTTTTGGCTGTAGCGGCGGTTGCTTTTGGCGTTAACCTGTTCACCACTCAGACTATTACCACGCAGGTTGGTTCAAACCTTAGCTCACTTGCTGACTCGCAAGCGCGCCTGGTAGGAGAATTTCTGGCGCGCGAAGTCAACACCCTTGAAGCGCTGTCTGCCAACCAGGTGCTAATTGATATAGCGCAAGAAAACAATGCCCGTTACGCGGAATCATCAGACGCGCCATCCAGGCAAATAGCCATAAAATCCGGCCAATGGGCGCGAGCCACCGAAACCGATGAGGTTGTGCTTTCCGTTGTAGAGAATGCGGCTTCAACCGAACTGAACAAATTTAAACAGCTTTTTCCGGAGCATATTGAACTGATCTTAACCGATAAATATGGCGCTCAAATCGGAGCGACTCGCCGCACACGAGATTTCTACAAGGGGGATGATGTCTGGTGGACTGACACATACATAGGTGGCTTGGGTTCAATCTATATCAGTGAACCAGAGTATAGATCAGATTATGGCACATTTGTTTTAACCATTGGCGTTCCTCTTCAGGGGGAAAACAAAGAGGGCGCCAGAGAAATTATTGGGGTTCTGGCCACTGTCATAAATTTAGATACTTTAAGCAATGTGCTGCTTGACTCTCGATTTGGTGAAACGGGGATCAATGAAATCTTCTTGCCGGGAGACCGGCATTTAATCATTGACAATCAAGGGGAGCTTGTCATTCAAGCTACGAATCTTGATCCGCAGGCAATTGATTATATCAAACAACCAGAAGAACCGTACTTTGTTACGGATTTTGAAAATACAACACATTTTCTGAGTTCAGCTTTTATCAACACACTTACCTATGAACCGGTTATTGATCGTTTAAATTGGATTGTTGTATCTTCCCAAGACTCTACCGAGATTCTGGCGCCGGTAAACCAGCAGCAGCGCTTAAACACGATTTTGGGCATTATTGTGGTCATTTCCGCCGGCTTTGTGGCTGCATTTGTGGGCCAGCGCATCTCAAAACCTATCACGAATTTAACCAAAGTAGCGGAGGAAGTGACGGCTGGTAATTTTGACGTTCAGGCTGCCATTGAAACACAAGATGAAATCGGTATCCTGGCGGCGTCGTTTAATGATATGACGGGCAGACTGCGTGAGTCGATCAATACATTGGAGCAGCGTGTGGCGGATCGGACGCAGGCGCTGGCGATTAGTGCGGAGGTAGGGCGGCAGCTTTCTACTATTTTAGATGAGGATGAGCTGGTAACGGCCGTTGTCAATCAGGTTCGTGACGCTTTCGATTATTATCAGGCGCAAATCTACCTGCTGGCAGACGACGGCCAGACCCTGGTCATGGCGGGTGGTACCGGACAGGCAGGGCAGCAAATGCTCGCTCAAGGCCACAAACTTCAGGTGGGTGTTGGCCTGGTCGGCCGCGCCGCCGAAATCAACCAGGTCATCCTGGTATCAGACGTAACTCAAGACGAAAATTGGCTGCCCAACCCGCTGCTGCCGGACACTAAATCAGAAACGGCCGTGCCCATCGCCACGGGTGATCAAGTCATAGGCGTACTCGACGTTCAGCAAAACAGCGTCAATGGGCTGCTGCCAGAAGACACCGAGCTGCTTAAATCGGTCGCCAACCAGGTGGCAGTGGCTTTACGCAATGCCCGCCTTTACCGAACAACGCAAAGCCAGGCCCGCCAAGAAGCTTTATTGCGCAGCATCAACGAAAAAATAAACAGCACCAACGACATGGAAACAGCCATGAAAACGGCCGTGCGCGAGTTAGGGCAAGCCCTGGGAACCCCACAAACCATTATTCGCTTAGGCCACCATGCTGCTGCCAGGAGCGAAAAAACCGCCAATGGCAGCAGCATCTCAGAAAATAAGTAAACGAAAGGGCTACAGTCCGCTCCGGAGATAAGAATCATGAGTGATTCCATAGATACCAAGCAAAATCAACCTAAAAAAACAGGCTACAGTCTGGGCGCCCGCCTCATCATCGGCGTGATGCTCATCACCGGACTTTCCATCATCATCCTCACCTACTTCAACTTTCAACGCCGCCGCGAATCCACAACCTTCATTACGAACCTGGTGAATCAAGAAGTAAAAGCCCAGTCTGAAAGCTTACTGCTGCAAACGGTTACGCAAACATCGGAAGACGCCAATCAATTTTTCGAGGCAGTATCCAACGACGTCCAAATTGTGACCAACTATTTAACGACCCTGTTCAGCCAGCAAACCGCCCTGAATACAGCTACCTATTGGAATGCACAAGATGAACTAACACGTTTAAGCGAAAACCAGTGGGGAAACAGCGCCACAGATCCTGGCTCTGTATTAGCGCCCGCCTCCTTCGAACTCACCGACGCAAGCGCCGCAAAAATCAACGCCTCCATTCTGCTCGACCTGGTTGCCCCCCAAACGCTAAACGCCAACCCCAACATTAAAGCGCTGTACTTTGTAAACGACGACGGTGTCATCAACTACTACCCCAACATAGACCTGGCTAACGTCGTGGGTGATTTTGACGCCCGGCAGCGCCCTTACTACAGAGCTGTCATCCCGGAAATCAACCCAGACAAAGAACCATTTTGGACAGTGCCCTATTTTGACGCTGCCGACGGCAGCCTGATTGAAACAAACAGCATACCCATTTACGATGAGTCGGGTAATTTCAAAGGCGCCCTCGCCGCCAACGTCAACATTTCCACCGTCACCGACATCGTGAACGAAATTGAGGTGGGAGAAACAGGCTATGCCTTCCTGATAGATTCTGGCGGCCGATTTATTGTGCTGCCGGAAAGCGCCTTAACTGACATGGGACTGGGCGTAGAAGCGCTGCCAAAAGGCGGTATTGCCCAACGCACCGTCTTCGATACAGAAGCTGACATTCGGGCCATCGCCAGCAAGATGCTCACCGGCGAAACAGGTTTGAGTACTTTCAACCGGGATGGCGAAGACCATTATTTAGCTTATGCCCCCATTGAAGCCACAGGCTACAGCCTGGGGGTGATTGTACCTGTCAACGAAATGTTGCAGCTTGGGTTAACCATACAAGAAAACGTACTTGCTGAAGAAAACGCCACGTTTCAAACTACCCTCGTGCTCTTTATCGTTTTGTTATTGGCGGCGCTTTTATTCGCTTATGTCATGGGGCGTATATTAACCACCCCCCTCAAACAACTCACGGAAGCCGCGCAAGAAGTAGCAGAAGGTAATTTTAATGTCGAGATTGACACCCGTGCCGGCGGCGAAGTCGGCACGTTGGCTGTGGCTTTTTCTGAAATGACACATCAGATTCAAGATTTGATTGGCAATCTGGAAAAACGGGTAGCAGAACGAACCCGCGCCCTGGAAGCCAGCATGGAAGTCAGCCGTAGCGTGTCTACCATCTTGGATCAACAACAGTTGTTGTCTGAGGTGGTAGAGCAAGTACGCGCCGCCTTTAATTATTACCACGTCCACATTTATGTGGTTGATAGAACCACAAACGACCTGGTTATGGCGGGCGGTACGGGAGAAGCCGGTCAGGCATTATTGGGTGGCGGGCACAAAATCGCACATGGCAAAGGGTTGGTAGGCCGCGCCGCAGAAACAAAAAGCACAGTCCTTGTCTCAGATGTGAAAGAAGAGGCTGGCTGGCTGGCTAATCCATTTTTACCTGACACAAAGGCTGAAATTGCAGTGCCTATCGTTACAGGCAATCAAGTATTAGGCGTCCTTGACGTTCAGCAAAACGAAAATGGCAGCTTAACAGAAGTTGACGCCCAGTTGTTGGAACTAGTAGCAAACCAGGTTGGCATCGCCTTACGGAATGCTCAGATTTATGGCGAAACGCAAAATCAAGCCAAACGAGAAGCGCAGATCAACGAAATTAGCCGACAGATTCAAATGGCTGACAATGTTGAAAACATTTTGCAAACAGTCAGTCGTGAACTTGGTTATGCGCTAAACGCCAAACGAGTTCGAGTGCAATTAGGCACGGCGCAGTCTGCCGGAAATGGGCAAGAAATCCGGGGTGAATCATAATGCAAAAAATTAAACAGCTTTTAGCTCCCCCAGCATTTGAAAACGAAGAAAAAACGCGTAATGCCGCCATTCTCAATGCGATCTTGATCGCTTTGATGTTGATATCTTTTGCCCTGGTCGTTGGCCTCTCTACAGCAAGGTATACAGATCCGAGCAGTCTGCCAGTTGGCTCTTTTATCACGGTTATTTCCATAGCCGGACTCATCTTTCTTCGCCGTGGTTATGTGATGCAGACGAGCATATTTCTGGTTGTGCTGCTTTGGCTTGCTGTTTCTTATCTGATTTATACCAGCGGCGGCATTCAAGATGTGGTTACTATGGTCTACATACTGCCCATCATCCTAGCCACATTATTGTTGAACATACGCTCCGGCTTCATCGTGACTGCTCTGACTATTTTTGCCGGTTTAGGCTTTTACCTCGCTGAAATCAACGCTTTATTACCGCCTTATGTTCAAGAGGACACCCTTAATGTCTGGCAGGTGCTGGTGGCTGCCAGTCTGATGGTTTTTATTCTGGTGGCGCTTTCAAGCTGGCTTTTTCAGAATGCAGCCGCTCGGATTCAGCAAAGCAATCAAGAATTGGCTGATTTGTCGCACTCATTGGCAATACAGACCAAAGCTCAAGCTTTAGATCTGGCTTTGACAGCAAAAATAGGTGGGGCGCTGGCCCGGTTCAATGATTTAGACCTCTTGTTAAATGAATCTATTGAAATGATTCGGGATCGTTTTGATTTGTATTATGTTCAAATCTATTTGGTGGACAAAAGTCTCAATAATTTGGTGCTGCGGGCAGGGACAGGCCCTATAGGACAAGAATTGGTGCGTCGAGGACATCAGCTGCCGCTGACTACCAATTCGATTAACGGTATGGCTGCTATAAACAAACGATCTGTCATTGTAATGGACACCAGTAAAGAGGGCATGTTCCGTGCAAATCCGCTGCTGCCATATACCCGTTCTGAAATGTCTGTTCCTCTGCAAGTTTCGGAGAAACTGGTAGGCGTCATCAATTTGCAGGACAAGCAGGTTCAAACGTTTACTGAAGATAAACTGCCTGTCTTTGAAGCGTTAGCCAGTCAGTTAGCGGTGGCGATTGAAAATGCGAAGCTGTTGGTACAGGCAGAGTCTGCCAGACTGGAAACAGAAGCCTACAGCCGCAGAATCGTGCGCACGGGATGGGATGAACATTTGGATGCTTTAAGCCGGCCGGAACGACTGGGGTTTGAGTTTATGGCGGATCAGGTTGTGCAACTGGATGATTCGGCGACCCTGACTGAAGCGGAGTCCGAGGGCTCATTGTCTATACCGATCACATTTTTGGAAGAGCCGATTGGGTTTATTGAAGTTGAACGCGAGGCGGACTTGACGGCTGAGGACATGGTGTTTTTACACACTGTGGCGCAGCGGATTGGGCAGCAGGCAGACAATTTGCGTTTACTGGAAAGCGCCACCCAATATCGCCTTGAAGCGGAGCGTGTGCTGCGTCGTCTAACCCATGAGGGTTGGCAAACTTATGAGGAGTCGCCAACGTTGGCTGAAGGGTTTATTTATGACCAGGAGATGGTGAGGCCGGTAACGGCCGTTTCCCCCACCGCTGACACACCCGATATGCTCCACCACGATCTGTCTTTACATGGTGAAACAATTGGTGAATTGATTGTGACCAAATCCGAGCAGATGGATGAAATATTTGCCGACGAACTGGTAACGGCCGTTGCCGATCAACTCGTCGCCCATATGGAAAAGCTGCGCTTATCCGAACAAACCGAAAAAGCTTTGGCGCAGTCTCAAAGACGCAGCCGGGAACTCGGTATCCTTAACGCCGTAGCCGAAGCCACCTCAGACATAAACAACATCGATGAATTTTTGAAAACCGTGCAGCAGCAATTGTCACAAGTTGTGCCTATGAACAGCTTCACGGTTGCCACTTATAACAAAACAGACAATACCATCTATTTTGAATATGCCTTTGATGAAAAAAGCGGCCGGCATGAAAACACGCCCCCTATTCAATTACAACCTTTCCATCTGAGCCACAAAAGCATCACACAAGCATCACCGCAAATCATCCACTTCACAGCAGCAGAAGTAGCAGAACAAAAACTAAACCGCCCGCCCAACATGATGAGTGAAGACGCCACCGTCACTGCCTCCCTCTTGTTCATACCTTTGATCAGTGGTCATGACGTTGTCGGGGTTCTCTCTACACAAAGCTACCAACTGAACACCTATACCCAGGAACACGTTGACTTGTTAATCGGTGTGGCCGGTTACGTAACTACAGCCATCCAAAAAATACGCCTGTTTGAACAAACCCAGGCCCGCGCCACAGAATTGGCCGTGATCAACGAAGTGGCCCAAACCGTGGCCCAACAAATCGACCGGCAAGAACTGCTTAAATCTGTGCAAATGCAAGTCCAACGCGTTTTGCAAGTCGACGCCTTTTTTATCGGACTATACGACCGGGAGACCGGTTTTCTGGAATACCCCTACATCTATGATGAAGGAGAGGTGTATCAAACGCCGCCCAGATTACCCACGCCAAATACCAACATTCATCAAGTCTTGCAATCCGGGGAATTTGTACTGATCAATCGCACCCAACAAGAAATTGATGCGCTGGTTAACAAAAAACAAGAAACCAGGTTGGGGAAAGAAGAGCGCATCTCCGCCTCCCTGTTATACATTCCGCTGCGCACAGGGCAGGAAATATCCGGCGTTTTATCCATTCAAAGTTATCAGCTAAATGCCTACAGCGCCGCAGATGTCTCCCTGTTATCCAGTATTGCCAACCACGTCGCCGTGGCTTTGGACAACAGCCGCCTGTTGACAGAATCCCGCCAAACAGCAGAACGCGAACAAGTGCTGCGCGGTATTGCCGCCACCATCAACACATCCATTGACGCCGAATCCGTTTTACAAACAGCCGCCCGCGAAATTGGCCGGGCGCTTGGCCTGGAGACCTACGTTTATCTCACACCTGATCTAGGCGTTATCCAATCGACGGTTAAAACACCTGTGGACAGTAAACAAAATGGACATGGCACGGCATCCTGATCAAAATACAATGACCCGGCATGAAACACAAAAATCCCGCGCCGACCAGACTGGTAGATATACTTTCCTTAACGCTGGCAGTGGGATGGAGATAGATTGAGATGAGATCTAAATTAAACAGCAGCTTTCGCCTCAGGCTCACCTTCATGGTTCTGCTAGCCATCCTGATTCCGGTAGCGGGAACATTATTCTATGCCACAGTGTTGGGCGTACAAAGTATTCAGGATAACGTCGCAAACACGTTAGAGGCACAGGCAGACTCGCTCACCAATGCAGTCACGGCCTGGGACAACACTGTAGTATTGGCGGTTCAAAATTTAAGCCGCCAGCCAGACATGTTGACCATGAACGCTGCCCGGCAACGGCCGACGTTGGAAAGTATGGCTACGATTTACACCGATATGTACCTTATCCAAACTGTCGATACAAATGGGGACAATATTGCCCGCAGCGACGGCGAGGAACTCAGAAATTATGCAGACCGGGAATGGTTCCAAGGCTCCATGGCGGGCAATGAAATATCTCTGCAAACACTGATTGGCCGCAGTTCCGGGCAGCCGGCTCTCACTTACAGCGCACCGATTCGGCGAAATGATGAAATTGTGGGCGCCACCCTGGCAGCAACGGATCTGGATACGCTGGCAGAGGCGGTCGGCGCTATTCAAGTTGGCGAAACCGGGTTTGGTTATCTGGTTGACGCAGATGGGGTTGTTCTGGCGCACCCGGATCCCGCTTATACGGCTGGTGAACTGGTGAATATCAGCACATTCCCGCCGGTGGCGCGAGCTTTAGCCAATGAACAAGGCGCACTCACGTTCACTGATGATGATGGCGTTACCTGGCTGGCTCACACCCAACCGTTGGCTAATGGCTGGGGTATTGTGGTGCAGCAGCAAAGAGCGGAAGCAATGGCTGCGCTGCCCCAATTCATCGCCCTGACTCTCGTTATCAGCACGGCCGTTATGGCGGTAATTGGCGTTCTGACCTGGTGGGTAGCCGGCCGGGCTGTTCGCCCCATTATTACCCTGACTGGCGCGGCAACGGCCGTTGCCGGTGGCAACCTGGAAGAAACGGTAGAAATCAAACAAACCGATGAAATTGGCGTCTTAGCCACTGCCTTCAACAGCATGACCCTCCAACTGAGAGACTTGGTGCAGAATCTGGAAAATCGTGTCGCCGACCGCACCCGCGACCTGTCTCTGGCCAGTGACGTGGGCCGCAACGTCTCTACCATTCGCGATGTTGATGATCTGCTCAAACAAGCCGTCCATATCATCCAAAATTATTTCAACCTGTATTACGTGCAGATTTACCTGGTAAACAGTGAAGAAAACACCCTGAACCTCAAAGCCGCCGAAGGCCACGCTGCCGAACGACTATTGAAACAAGGTCACTTCCTCAACATCGACGCCTTTTCCATCAACGGTACGGCCGCTTTGGCGAAACGCCCGGTATTGGTTCCTTTTACCTACGATAACCCCCTGTTCCGGCCAAACCCATTGCTGCCAGACACCCGCTCTGAAATGGCCGTCCCCCTTATCTATGCCGATCAGGTGCTGGGGGTATTGAGCCTGCAAAGCACGGAACCCTACGCCTTCTCAGAAGAAAATCTGCCCGCTTTTGAATCCCTGGCGGGGCAGTTGGCTGTCGCTATGGAGAACGCCGCTCTCTTTACGGAGCGTGACGATACATCCCGCGCTTTGCAGGAAGCGCTTATTCAAACCGAACAACAAGCGGCTCGTTTTGCGTCACTCAATGAACTGAGCACGGCCTTTACGTCCGCCTCTAGTCCAAATGAAATTTTCCAACTGACTGGCAGCCGCATTCTTTCTCTGGTAGATGGCGATCGGGCATCCATCACATTGATCACGGAGGCCGGAGATTCATTTGAAGTGCTGGTGTTAGAAGACCACACGGGCGCCATCCAAACCGGCACAATCATGCCCCTGGCGGGAACGGCCGTTGGCCTGGCAATCAATGAACAACGCACGGTGCGCCTGCCCAAAGAAGCGCCGCTCTCCACCTACGCCGATTCGCGTTTATTAGCCCAACAAGGTCTGCAAAGCCTTTTGGTTGCGCCCCTCACGGCCAGCGATCAACACATCGGCGCTCTGAACGTGGGCAGCAAAACGCCTTATGCCTTTACCGATGCCGATGTCACCTTTATCCAGCAAATTGCCACCCTGGTGAGTACAACCGTCGAAAGTATGCGCCTGATCACCCGGGTGCAAAACCTGGCAAATATTGTCGAAAATCATCAAGACTTCATTGGCATCAGCACACTCGAAGGTCAGATGCGTTATATAAATCCGGCCGGCCTGGCGCTGCTGGGCCTGCCTGAAGGCTCAGACATCACCGGCCTAAACGCCGCGGACTTATATGTGCCGGAAGATGCCGAAAGATTCCGGCAAGAAGGCATTGATCAAATCTTTAAGACGGGATTCTGGATCACAGAAGCAACCGCGCAAAAGCAAGATGGCAGCACTATTCCTATCAAACAAACTATTACCATCAGCTATGATGATAATAACAATCCGGTCGGTATGAGTATTTCACTGCGTGATATTACCGAACGGCAAAATTTGCTCGAAGAGCAGCGCCACATGACGGCTCGATTTGAAGAACGGCTGCTCCAGGTAAACGCCTTGCAAAGAGCGATGACGCATGAAGGCTGGTCCGCGTTCCTCACGTCGCCAAACCGGCTGATTCAGGGTTTCAAGTTCAACAATGATCAGATTGGGTTGATTTCCACCCGAGACGTGCAGCAGCGCAGGGTGCCTGTCATTACAGAATGGGACGGCGCAGAGGATTCGCAGCCGGATCCCGCTGTCACAGCTGTGCCGGTTAAAGTTCGCGGTGAAACCATTGGCGTCATCGGCGCCCACACTTCGGATGGTACTGCCCTGAGCACAGAACAGGTAGAAATGGTCAACGCTCTCACGCAGCAGGTAGCAGACGCCCTGGACCGCGCCCGTTTATTTGAAGAAATGGAAATGGCCCGCGAACAAATGGATGCGCTTTATGCCGGCAGTGAACGAGTGGTGCGCGCCGCCTCTATGGAACAGGTGCTGACTGCCCTGATAGAGTCAACGGAATTGAAACGCGCTGACCGGGCAAGTATGCTCTTTTTTGATAAAGCCTGGGATGGCACACCGCCAGAGACGATGATAGTAACGGCCGTTTGGGAAACAGACCAACACACTTCAGGCCAACACAGTTCAGGCGCACCGGTAGGCGTGCAGCTAAACGTCAGCGATTACCCCAGCCTGAAACTGGTGCGCAAAGATGAACCGGCTATCTTCACAAACATTATGGAACATGATCAACTGGGTTCAGACGCCAAATACCTGGCAGAAAAATATGGCGTCACCAGCGTCTTGTTTTTCCCATTGGTCATTGGCGGGCAGTGGTTTGGCGTGTTGATGGTGCAGTCAATCGCGTCGCTCCATCTTACCGAAAACAACATCCGGCAGATTTCCGGTCTGGTGGACCAGGCAGCCACAGTCAGCCAGACACAACGCCTGTTTACTCAAAGCCAGGCCCGCGCCCGCCACGAACAACTGCTGCGCGAAGTAACGGCCCGTGTCTTCGCCGCCCCCGACGCCGAATCTATTTTGAAAACGGCCGCCAAAGAAGTCAACCGCATCCTGGGCGTCGACTCCTTTGTCTACCTGGATAAACCAGGCGGCTCTGAAGAAATAACTGCCAAACCTGAAAACGGCCGTCAACCCATCCTGGAAAACGGTGTCGTACAAGAGGGATAGCTGATGAACACAATAAAAAATTGGTTAGAACCGCCCATATTTGCTGACCCCGAAAAAACGCGAGTCGCCAAACTCCTAAATTACATCCTATTAACCATCATATTGCTGCTTGGGTTATATCTGATCTTCCGATTGACGACTGGTTCAGTGGGTATCACTGCAAACAGCACTATTCTCTTAAGCGTGTTAGTCGTTATTGTCATTGGTTTAAAAGTATTTTTGGCGAATGGTTATGTCCAGGCCACCAGCATCATCCTGGTTGCATCGGCCTGGATTACTTTGTCCCTTACCGCCTGGAGCGCAAACGGGATCAAAGACATTGGTTTTACCGCCTTTATCATCGTCATTCTACTTGCCGGTCTGTTGCTGGGGTGGAAAGCCGGCGTTTTGATGACCCTATTATCCATTTTGGCCGGCTGGTTTTTTGCCTATGCTGAAGAGAATGCACTGCTTATTACCCGTTATGACGAACCAATTGGTGTGGCGGTTGATACCAGCCTGATTTTTATTATTATCGCCGTGCTGCTCACTTTAACGATCAGTTCCTTAAGCAGCGCCCTCAAAAAAGCCAGAGAAAGCGAACAATCTCTGGCAAGCAACAATCAAGAACTCCAGGCGATTCAAGATCAACTGGAAATGCGCGTGGCGGAACAAACACGAGACCTGTCGCTGGCTGCGGAAATCGGCCGTAATATCGCCCAGACCCGTGATGTGGACGACCTGCTAAAAAGCTCAGTAGAACGCATCCGTTCCCGCTTCGATCTATACTATGCGCAGATCTACCTGACCAATGATTACAAAACCGGCCTGGAATTAACGGCCGCCACCGGCTCTGTGGGCGAGTACCTCCTGGCGCAAGGTCACCGATTGGCTATCGACGCCAAATCGATCAACAGTCTGGCTGCGCTGGAAAAACGGCCGGTTATTGTTTCCGATACAGCCCAATCCCCTCTCTTTAAGCCCAATCCCTCTCTGCCTTACACCCGGTCTGAAATGGCTATCCCACTGCTCGCGGGTCAAAACGTCCTGGGCGTGCTGGATTTGCAGGCGACAAACACTGGCGCTTTAAGCGAAGACAATTTGCCCGCGTTTGAGGCTCTGGCAGGCCAGATCGCCATCGCCCTGGAAAACGCCTCGCTGTTTAGAGAACAAGCGCGTTTGACTGACGCTCTGAAAGAAAACACCGAGCGCGAGGCAGAAAATGCTCGCTTTTTGGACTCGGTTATTGAAAACCTGCCGGTTATGCTCTTTGTAAAAGACGCCGAAAATCTGCGTTTTCTGCGCTGGAACAAAGCCGGATCAGACCTGATTGGCCTGCCGGCTGAGGCCTTTATTGGTAAAACCGATTACGATTTCTTTCCTGAACACGAAGCTGAATTTTTCATCCGGAAAGATCGGGAAGTTTTAAACAATGGCATGCGGGTGGACATTCCTGAAGAACCCATTCAGACGGTAGATAAAGGAACCCGCTTACTGCACACTGTTAAAGTTCCCATCCTGGATGCAGCGGGTAAGGCACAATATCTTCTGGGTGTTTCTCAAGACATCACGGAACAAAAAGAAGCTGAATCCATGTTGGGCGAGCGGGTGAAAGAGCTGAATCTGCTCAACGAAATTGGGCGAAAAACAGACGATCAGCCCACTGTTCCGGAGTTTCTAACGTTTATTGCCAACCATATCCCCGCTGGTATGCAATATCCCGACCTTTGCCGCGCCGCTGTCATGCTGGAGGGCGTCATTTATGGCGATGCCCAGGCGGTTGAACTACCTTGCCAAATTGTTGAAGGACTGCGCCTTGATGACGAACTGGTGGGGCGAGTCTATATTGCTTACACGGAGAACCGTGTCTTTCTGAATGAGGAAAGCGCCCTGATTGGGGATATTGGGCGGCGTATCACAAACTATATTGTGAACCAACGCCTGCTGGCGCGGGTGCAGCACACCGTGGAAGGGCTGCAAACGGTAGCGGAGGTAGGCGCCGCCATTACTACCACTATGAACCCCAAACAACTGCTGCAAAGTATTGTGGACCTTACAAAGAGTAAGTTTGGGTTTTACCACGCCCATATTTACCTGTATGAAGAAAACTCAAACACGTTGGTGTTAGCGGCCGGGGCCGGTGAAATTGGGCAGCAAATGGTGGCGGAATCTCGCCAAATCCCGTTGTCGGCGCCGCGCTCCCTGGTGGCCCGTAGCGCCCGCGAACAAAAGGCTTTGGTGGTTGGCGACGTGCAGGCGGAACCTGGCTTCCTGGCCCATCCTTTACTGCCTGAGACGCAGTCGGAGCTGGCTGTACCGCTGGCTGTGGGCGGCTTGCTGCTGGGGGTGCTAGACATTCAATCTTCAGAAAAGAATGGGTTTTCGGCAGAAGATGTCAATGTGCAAATGACGCTGGCTTCTCAAATTGCGGTGGCGCTGCAAAATGCCGGGCAGTACCAGCAAACGCAAGACGCGCTGGAAGAAGTGAGCGCCCTGCAAAGAGCGCTGACTCGTGAAGGCTGGCAGGCTTTTATAACGGCCGTTGATCGCCCCATTCAAGGTTTCTCTGCTTCACGTGAAGGCATTCAACCTATCATGGCCGCTGCACGGCCGCCCACAAACGGACATCAGGACGATAATTCCCTCGTCTATCCTATCTCAGTGCAAGGCACAGCTATCGGCCATTTGGGCCTCAAAACCTCTGAAAAAGAATTAACAGCCGGCGATTTGGCGCTGGTGGAATCCATCACGGCGCAGGTAGCGGAAGCGTTGGAACGCGCCCGCCTCTTTGAACAAACGGAAAGCGCCCGCAGCCAGACAGAAGCGTTGTTTTCAGGCAGTGAACAAGTGGTGCGCGCCGCCACCCCAGACGACGTTCTGCAAGCTGTTGTCCAATCTACCAGCTTACACGAATATGAACGGGCCAGCCTGCATTTATTCAACCAACCCTGGCAGTCTGTCCAGCCCGAATCCATGGTGATGGCCGCATTTTGGCGGCGTGACGGGCAGCCCAGTATCTTGCCGGTTGGCGTCAGTATGCCGCTGGCCCAATACCCCATTGTGCAGTATCTGCAACGAGAAGAACCTCTTGTTTTCAAAGATATATCGGCGGATCCGCGCGTCGATGAGAATACCCGTTCCCTCTTTATCGACATCTTAGGTATGCGCAGTGTGCTGGCGGTGCCCTTAGTGGCCGGCGATCAATGGATTGGCTTTGTGTTGGGATATTCCGCCGAACCCTATCACTTACTTGAAAGCAACCTACGCCAGATTACCAGTTTAGCCGGACAGGCCGCCACCGTCATCCAATCACAGCAGTTGTACCAACAAGCACGGACCCGAGCCGAACGCGAACAAATTCTGCGCCAGGTTTCAGACCGGGTATACGCCGCCCCAGATGCAGAAAACGTGCTGCGCACCGCCGCCCGCGAGATCGGTGAAGCACTAGGGTTGGAAACGTTTATTTACCTGGAAAACGAACCAGATAACGCTGTAGACACTGCTGCATTGGAACCTGAAACAGCATGATCAAGGCAGAACAAAAATGGGCCACCATAATTGGAAGAGGCATATCATGAGTAAGAAATCATCAGAATTCAAGCAAAATGCCTACAGACACGGTAAACATCTGCTGCTGCTCTGCATCATCAGTCTGGCGCTCATCTTCACGGGATCACTGGCGCACGCTCAGGAGGGGCCAGCAGACGAGAAAAAACACGTCTTGATCCTCAACTCCTACCACCAGGGACTAAGCTGGACAGACAGCATCATGCAAGGGATCCAATCGGTATTTGCGGAATCAGACGTAGGCACAGAGCTGCACGTAGAATACATGGACACCAAGCGTCTCGTGGACCAGGCGTATTTGGAAGACATCTACAATTTGTTCAGCACTAAATACACCACAGTTCCCATCGATGTCATCATCACTTCAGACAATGATGCCTTCAACTTCATGCGCCAATATCGGGCGGACTTGTTTCCAGGAATCCCGGTCGTCTTTAGCGGCGTTAATAATTTTTCCGACGATCAACTGGCGGGCATCGATAATTTCACCGGCGTCGTGGAAGCCACTGACCTTAAAAGCACCCTGGAAGTGATGCTGGCTCAAAATCCCAATACAAACCGGATTTATGTCATTAACGATCAGACCCCAACCGGGGAAGCCATGATCGCCCAATTAACGGAAGTACAAGCCCTGTTTGAAGATCGGGTGGAATTTGTCATCAATAACGACTTTGAACTGAGCGAATTACAGGCTGAAGTGGCCAATTTACCGGCAGGCACCCTGATTTTGATGCTTGTCGCCAACCAGGACAACACCGGCCAATTCTTTACGTATGAAGAGAGTTTGGAAGCGATAACGGCCGTTTCCCCGGTTCCCGTTTACAGCGTGTGGGACTTCTACCTGGGCTACGGCATCGTCGGCGGCATGTTGACCAATGGCATCAGCCAGGGCCAGATGGCGGCGGAAATGGCCTTGAGCCTGCTCCAGGGTGAAGATATCGCCAATGTGCCCATCGTGCGTGAAAGCCCCAACAGCTACATGTTTGATTACGCCCAGCTCACGCGCTTTGGTCTGGAAACCAGCACCCTGCCTCCAGGCAGCATATTGATCAATGAGCCGGTTTCATTTTTTTCGCAGTACCGCGCTTATATCTGGGGCGCCATCGCCCTCTTTCTCTTCCTTGTCTTCGTCGTGATCACCCTGCTGATCAACATTTCCCAGAGACAGCGAGCGCAAAAAGAACTACAACTCTCAGTAGAACGCCGTGGCCGCCAGGTAGATTTATCAACCCAGGTATCCCAGGCGATTGCCCAGGCCACAGACCTCAACGACCTGTATCAGCGCGTGGTCACGGAAGTAAAAGAACAGTTTGGCTACTATCACGCCCAATTATTGAGATATGACCCTGACCTGGATGCCGTCAGGTTAATTGCCGGCTATGGTTACATCGGCCACGAGATGAGCGCCCAGGGCCACAAAATGCCCATGGGCGTCGGCCTTATCGGTACGGCCGCCGCCACCGGCAACACAGTCCTGCGGACCAACCTGACGGACGACCCGGACTGGCAGCCCAACCCCCTGCTGCCCGACACCAGGGGCGAAATTGCCGTGCCCATCAAATTAGGCGATGAGGTTCTGGGCGTGCTCGACGTGCAAAGCAGCACCGCCAACGCCCTGAATACCGATGACCAACTCCTGCTGGAAGGCTTGTGCGGCCAGATCGCGGTCGCCATCGACAGCACCCGCCTGACATCTGAACTACAAGAAAGCTCCAGCTTCTTGAACTCGATTATCGACAACATCCCCAATATGGTGTTTGTGAAGGAAGCGCAAGAACTGCGTTTCGTGCGCATGAACAAAGCCGGACAGGCCTATTTTGGCGCTTCGCTTGAAAACATTGTGGGCAAAAACGATTACGATTTCTTCCCCAAAGAAGAAGCAGACTTTTTCACAGGCAAAGACCAGGAAGTTTTGGCGTCAGGTAAACCAGTCAGTATTCCCGAAGAAACCATTGAATCTGCCTTTGGCCCACGCATTTTGCACACGACAAAAGTTCCTGT
>JAWOGU010000627.1:0-5802 GCA_046496595.1 Chloroflexota bacterium | reverse complement strand
GTCATCGGGTTCTCCTTTTGCTAGTGGTCTTGTAGCTCTTAGCTTAAGGGAACTCGATGCTTTTTTTCAACTAGCACCAAAGGTTATTATTGAAACAACTATACTAGGCAATATACTTGAAGATAATTCACCTAATAAATCCACACACCACCCCTTGGTTTCAGCTGAAATGCAAAAAGAGCAACGTGCTTTAAGTGCTGCCCTTTATGGCCTTGCCAAACAGGTGGACGGCACATCCAAAAGAGCCGAAAACAGCCGTTAAAATTTCTTCAAACAGAAGTTATAAGCATCAAAATAGGCATCAAGAAAACAAAAAGAGGCCGTGACGTTTGTCATAGCCTCTTTTTTTTCTCTAGCTGAGGGACCTGGACTCGAACCAGGAACGACGGAGTCAGAGTCCGCTGTTTTACCATTAAACTATCCCTCAATGGACCGAGCGGGATTCTACCAAATAGACAGGCTCCGGGCAAATGGAGATTACCGGTGTGACTCCTGTTCTGCCAACAGCTCGATCACTTCAGTCAGGCGGGCGGCCGTGCGCTCGCGCCCCAAAGCAAGCATCGACTCGAATACTGGCGGTGACACGGCTTGCCCGGTGATTGCCAGGCGCAGCTTGCCCAGGAAGGTACCGGCCTTGTTGTTAAGTGTCACCTGTTCGCCCACGGCCGTTACCGCCGCGCTAATGGTCTCCAAATCATACTGATCCGTGGTCTGCACAAAATCACGCACCTGCGAATAACCGGCCAACGCCGCATCCGGCGGCAGCTGCTTGTGAACCAGGTCTTCAACGGTTAAGGCGAACGTTTCGTCCTCGGCAAAGAGGAAATGCAAAAAGTCAAAGGCGTCGGTCAGCCGTTTTAAGCGCACTTTCATCGCCGGGACTACCGCCAGCAGCGCCGCCACGTTCACTTCATAACCCTGCGCTTCCAGGAAGGGTTTGAGCGCTTTTGCCAGCGCCACGTCATCCATCAACTGCACATGCTGACCATTAATCCAATCCAATTTGGCATAGGGCAGGCTGGTCGGCGCCGGATTCACGTCCTCCAGATCAAAACGAGGCACAATCTCCTCCACCGTGAAGATCTCCTGGTCGTCGCCGGAAGACCAGCCCACGTTGACGATGAAGTTATTCACGGCTGGCGGCAAATACCCCTGTTCCTGGTATTCATCCACCTTTACCAGCACCTGCCACTGCCCATCCTGGAAGGACTGGGTGCGTTTGCTGAGTTTGCCTTTGCCGCTGGGATTGAGGATGACGGGCATGTGGGCGTATAACGGCCGTTCCCAACCAAACGCCTGCCATAGTTGAAAATGCAGCGGCGCCGTACTCAACCACTCATCCCCCCGCGTGATGTGGGTTATCTTCATGAAATGGTCATCCACCACATGCGCCAGATGGTAGGTCGGCAGCCCCGACGACTTCAGCAAAACGTAATCCGTAAGCTGCCTATTCTCAAACGTCACCGGGCCACGCAGCAAGTCTTCCACCACCGTCACCCCGTCCAGCGGCATCTTGAACCGGATCACATACGGCTTGCCCTGCGCTTCCAGGTCCGCTGCCTGCTCAGGCGCCAGATCCCGGTAACGCCGATCATAACCGGAGCGATCCCCTTTAGCCTCCAGCACTTCCCGCATTTCGAGCAATTCTTCCGGCGTGGCGAAACACTTGTAAGCAAAGCCATTGTCCACCAACCAGTTTGCCCACTCCAGGTACAACTCCGCCCGTTCTGTCTGCACATAGGGGCCATAAGGACCGCCCACGTCCGGACCTTCGTCCCAATCAATGCCCAACCAGCGCATGGAAGCCATGATGTTTTCCACCGCCCCTTCCACAAAGCGCTTCTGGTCCGTATCCTCAATGCGTAAAATAAACTGCCCGCCATGCCGCCGGGCAAACATCCAGCTAAACAAAGCCGTCCGCGCCCCACCAATATGCAGATACCCCGTGGGACTGGGGGCAAATCGTAGTCGTACACTCATTTTGTTAACCTTTTGGGAGTTAAGTTGCGGGGAAGTATACAGGAAATAAAGAATAATGGTGAATTATGAATGATGAATGGGCTATAACACCTGGTCCGACAGTATCCATTAACAATTTACCATTTACCGATAACCATTAACATTGTTTAGCCAAAATCTTGTTTACGGTGGCGCATGAGCACAGATTGTACAATCCCTAACGCGATAAACAGAGTAATGAGCGAACTGCCGCCATAACTGACAAACGGCAGCGTCAACCCGGTTACAGGCAGCAGACGCACGTTCATACCCACGCTCACCATTGTCTGGAAAAACAGGACAGCGGCAATGCCGGCTGTCATGTACTTACCCGCCGGATCAGGTGTAATGAGGGCAACGCGAATAATGCGCCACAGGATGAAGCCCAGTAAAGACAAGACCACCAGCGAGCCAAAAACCAGCCCCATTTCTTCCGTCAGCATGGAAAAAATGAAGTCCGTGTGCTGTACCCGCAAAAAACCAAGCTGGCTCTGGGTACCCTGCAAATACCCTTTGCCAAAAAGGCCGCCAGACCCCACGCTGATTTCTGCCTGGTCTACGTTAAACACCGCTTCCGGGTCAGCTTCTTCCGGGTTGAGGAAAGTTGTGATGCGGCTTTTTTGATAATCCTGCAAGTTCGGATAAACCACCATAACCGCCGACAAACCCAAAACCCCCAAGATTAAAAAGTGGGATAACGGCAGCCCTGCCAGCCAGATCATGACAAACCAGATCACCACAAACAGGAGAGACATACCCAGGTCTGGCTGCAAAAAAATTAGCCCAATAGGTAAACCAAAGTAGATGAGGGTGGTGATTGTGTTTGAGAAACGGTTGATTTTTTGGCTGCGGCCCGCCAGGAACTGCGCGAAGGTAACGGCCAGAAAAATTCGACCGAATTCCGAAGGTTGAATTTCGATAAAACCCAGGTTGATCCAACGCCGGGCATCGTTATTGACCTGACCGCCCACGACGACGAAGAGAAGCAAGAGGACTAACGCCCCATAAATGTACCAATGCGCTGAGGTCATATAGCGGTAGTCTATGGCGGCAAAGACCAACATGATGAAAAAGCCAATGATGGCCCATTGCACCTGCGCCGCCGGCAGCGGCGCCTGAGCCGGCGCGCCGGTAACGGCGCTGCGGATCATGAGGATGCCGTAAGCGGTTAACAAGAGGACAGCGGCTGTTAACCAGATGTCGAAATGGCGCCAAATGGATCGATTGATGCTCATAAATTGGGATTGTATGGCAATTGGGGAGAGGAGGCGATGGGGAAACGGCCGTTTCCCACCAATTTTTAATCCATTGCAAAGCGGGGATTGAGGGATAACTCATCCCCACTCACATCCCTTGATCCCCGCTCCCTTACCGAGAAAGTGGGTTATACCCGCTTCCGGGCATTCACCTGAAGCGGGATCTCCGCCACCAGGCGGCTTTCCCGTCCCGACTGCGTCAGATCCACCTTGACATTTTCCGCATCAATCGCCAGCCGATTGGCTATCACCTGAATAATGTCGTTTTTAATTTGCTCAATCAGACCGGGCGACACTTCGCTGCGATCATGGATCAGGACCATTTGCAACCGCTGCTTGGCGACAGTCCCGCTTTTTTCTTTTTGTCCAAATAATTTGTTCATCCAGCTCATGGCCTTTGCTCCTTGCTATCCTTCCGTCGCGCCTAATTTTCGCCTGCCAGCCAGAGACGTAGACGTTCCATCAAACCAGCTTTTTGCGTCAGGTCCAGGAAGGGTATTTCCGCGCCTTCCAGACGCTGCGCCACGTTGCGAAAAGCCTGGCTGGCGCTGGAGCCATTTATGCTGGACATGGCAACCGGTAACCCCTGGTTGCTGGAGACCAAAATCGATTCGTCTTCAGGAATGACGCCGATCAAATCGATAGCCAATATATCCAGGACATCGTCGATAGAAAGCATGTCCCCGCGGGCTACCATCGCCGGTTTCAGGCGGTTTATGAGCAGTTTGGCCGGTCCTTTTTCTTCGGCTTCAATCAGGCCGATGATGCGGTCCGCGTCGCGCACGGCAGAAACTTCCGGATTGGTGACGATGATGATCTGATCGGCGGGGGCGATGGCATTGCGGAAGCCACGTTCAATGCCGGCGGGCGAGTCGATCACGACATAGTCCATTTCTTGCCGCAGTTGATCACACACCAACACCATGTCTGAGGGGCTGACGGCCATTTTGTCACGGGTTTGGGCAGCGGGGATGAGGTACAGTTCCGGCTGGCGTTTGTCTTTGATCATGGCCTGGCGCAGGCGGCAGCGCCCTTCGATCACGTCCACCAGATCGTAGACGATGCGGTTTTCCAGGCCCATAACCACGTCGAGATTACGCAGGCCGATGTCGGCGTCTATAGCCACGACTTTGCGCCCCATCATGGCCAGGGCTGCTGCCAGGTTGGCGCTGATAGTTGTTTTGCCAACACCACCCTTGCCAGATGTGATGGTGATTACTTTTGCGTTCATCAGTTTCTCCTTATGTGGAGATTAGGGATATGAGATTGGAGCGACATGACACTGCTTTGTCTCTCTCTTCATCTCCAGCCTCTGAATCTCAATGCTTCTGCTGCCAGGATTCGGCTACAATTTGCTTATCGCGTATGGATACGATTTCTGGCGCCGGTTTGTGTTTGTCGCCGTTGGGCGAAATGGCTATCTGGTCGGCTATGCGCAGTTGGGTGGGGTTGAGGGAGAGGGCGCAGATAACGGCCGTTTCGTCTCCCAGCGCTCCGGCGTGAACCAGGCCGCGCAGCCGCCCCCATACAATCACGTCACCGGCGGCAATGATTTCCGCCCCAGGATTGACGTCACCCATCACCACCACCGGGCCTTCATGGTACACAGAGCGCCCGGAGCGCAGGGTTTCCTTGAGGAAAAGCGCCCCGTCCGGCGGTGTGGGCCTCTCGATAGGTGATTCTATGGGTGTGATAGGATTCTGAATGGATAACGGCCGTCCGTCCAGGTCTGTCTGGCTGCCGGGCACGCGGGTAGCCAGGTTGAGGTCTTGGGCCGCTTCACGGGTTTCTGCCGCGTCAGCCAGCACCGTCCATAAAACAAGCCTGTGGCGGGCAAATAAATCCAGCAAATCGGCCAACTGCTCCCGATACAATCGGTGTAGACCGACGTCTAGCGTCACCTGGCTGCCTTGCAGGAAGTTCTCTTTTTGTGACAATTCGGAGGCCAGTTCTGCATAAACGTCAAGGAAACGGCCGTTTCCCAGTGTGACCAGGATGCCGTCCTTAACGCCGCGTATGCGTACTAGCTGCTCAGATAGCGTGTCCATTTTTCTGATTCCTGGCGTGTCAGGCCAACATGCGGGATAATACAACAAAACCTTTTGTTGAAATAATACAACAAAACCCGGCCGATTGCAAGCCGTTTTTTGGGACTAATGGTTAAATGCCACCGAAGCCAGTTATTGCTAAACTTCCCGATATGATGCAAGGATCAATTTTTGATTCGCTTATTACCCATTGTACCTTTCACAAATCCTGAAATTTCTGTATAGGCAGCCTGTAAAACCCGGACAGGAAAAATCATATGATAAACATTGAAAATTTTACGTTTCGCCAGATTCTTTCTGTTTTTGCAATATCGTTAGGCATTGGTTATCTGCTCATAAGCTGGTTTGACTTTATGGTTCCAGATGGCAGCTACTGGCCTTTGGGCGTGGACATCTATCCACGCTGGGTAGGCAGCCGAGCGGTCTGGCAGGGAGAATCACCCTACACAGCAGAGGTAGACCAGCTTACCCAAAGTTATGTCTACGGTCGGTCGGCCGAA
>JAWOGU010000697.1:0-13024 GCA_046496595.1 Chloroflexota bacterium | reverse complement strand
TGTCGGTGCGGCAGTGGATCGACGAACTGCTGGACAAGACCACCCTGACGCCGGAGATGGTGGGTGAATATTCCGGGCAGCGCAAGGAAATCCGTCCCATTACCATTTCCACCTACCAGACCATGACCTACCGCAAACGCGGCGTGGAAAAAACGGCCCCCTATCAGGAGCAATACCCCCATTTCAGCCTGTTCAATGACCACAACTGGGGTCTGATCATTTACGATGAGGTGCATTTGCTGCCCGCCCCGGTCTTTAGTATCACCGCCGAATTGCAGGCGCGGCGGCGCTTGGGTCTGACGGCGACATTGGTGCGGGAAGACGGCCGTCAGGAAGACGTCTTTTCGCTTATCGGCCCCAAAAAGTATGATGTGCCCTGGAAAGATTTGGAGCGCCAGGGTTGGATCGCCACCGCCGACGTAGTGGAGGTGCGCATTCCCCTGCCTCACGAAACGCGCCTGGAATACGCCATCGCCGAAGACCGCGACAAGTACCGCATCGCCGCCGAAAACAAAGACAAATTCAAAATTCTGGATGAACTGCTCATCAAACACCGCCGCGACCAGGTACTCATCATCGGCATGTATCTGGACCAGTTAGAAAAGGTGACCCGGCGCTACAATGCGCCGCTGATTACCGGTAAAACCAGCGTGAAGCAGCGGCGAGAACTGTACGCCAAATTCAAAACGGGCGAGATTCCGGTATTGATTGTGTCGAAGGTGGGCAATTTCGCGGTGGATCTGCCGAACGCCAACGTGATGGTGCAGATCAGCGGCATGTTTGGCAGCCGCCAGGAAGAGGCGCAGCGGCTCGGCCGCATTTTGCGCCCGCACGATGATCAGATGGCCCATTTTTACACTCTCGTCACCAAGGACACGGTGGACCAGCAGTACAGCGCCAACCGCCAGCTTTTCCTGACGGAGCAGGGCTACCAGTACACCATCTTGTATGAAGATGAAGTAGCGGATTATGAACCGGCCGTTTTAAATGTTTAGGCGAGATTGGACCCATCCCGGAGATTGGTTCAATCTGTTAATTCAATACGCATGGCGACCTTAGAAACACTAACCGAAAAAGACATCAAGCACGTTGTCAATGCCAGCTCCTTGAAAAAAGCCAGAAGTTATGTGGGGCGGGTGAGAAATGGAGTGCGTAACGGCCGTTCCCTGCGCGCTCAAGTCCGGGGCAGCCGGACCTACACCGTGGAAATTGACGTGGCCGACGGTGATATCCATGCCGTGTGCAGCTGCCCCTATGATTGGGGCGGCTACTGCAAACACGTGGGCGCGGTGCTGCTGCTGTGGCTGGAATCGCCGGGCAGTTTTGTCATGCAGCAACCCGCACCAGCCGCTGCTCAGGGGATTATTGAGACGTTTGCCATTGAACCGCCGAAAACGGCCGTTCCCAAACAAAAGCCGGCCTGGGTCACCACCCCCTACGCCGCCCGCCAGCAGCAAAACGAGCAGGCGCTGTATACCTGGCTGGAATACAGCCACACAGTTCAAGACTTGCGCCAGTTGGCAAAACGGCAGGGCTGGCTCATCAGCGGCACACGCAAAGCGGAGCTGCTCCAGCAAATTGCCCAACAACTAACCCAGCCGGGCATTCTTTTGAAAAGCCTGCAAAGCCTGGACGGCGAACACCGCCAGGTTTACGACGCGATGGCTATCTTGAATCCAGGCATTCCCTACCAGTTCACCCACCTGACAGCCCTGGCGCAGCAGTGGGGATCGTTGACCCAATTCAAAACGGCCGACGCCTATGCCGTTAATTTATACCAAAAAGGGTTAGCCATCCCTGGGTACGTGCTCCAGACCTACCCGCCGCGCCTGCCGTTTATCCCCCAAAGTGTGCAGCGTTTACTGCCGCCTTTGTTGGCCGACCGCGTCCCGGAAGTAAACCTGCCGGAACACACCAAGAGCGGTGTGCGCATGGGTCAGGCACGGCCGTTTCTACAGCGTCTCCATCAAGTCCTCCTACTCCTGGAACAAAGCAGCCCGCCGCTGCGCCCGCCCATGCCCCGCCCGCGCCAGGAAAAATTCCACCCATTTTTGCAGGATTGGGATTACGTGCCCGAAGAGATCAGGCAGGCGCAGCAGGCGAACAAACTCAAAGGCTACGATCCCAAACAAAGCTTCACGGTACCACCGCCCCAACCGGCGCTGCCCGACGAGATCATCACCCGCCTGGCGCCGCTGGCCGGGGACGAGACGCAGCTCAACTTCATCTACCACCTGCTGCTGGCGGCGGGCCTGTTACAGCCGGGCAGCCCGGTGACGGTGTGGCGCCAGGTGAAAGAACAGTTTTTGCACCACGACGAGGCGGCGCAGTGGGCCATTTTGGCGCAGGCTTATTTCTCGATGACTGCGCCCTGGAGTGAGTTATGGCTGATATTGGCGGAACGGCCGTCTTTGCAAGTAAAACGCGGCCGGAGCCAATATTATAATCCCGTGAAACCGCCCGCCTTTTATGAGCTGCTGACCCACTTCCGCGCACAGACGCTGCACCTGTTGGCGAACCTGCCCGACGACCGCTGGTTCAGCCTGCGGGACGTGAGCGATTTGCTGCACCCCGTCTGGGCCCGCTTCAATGCCTGGGGCTGGAGCCAAACCCACTACAGCGGCGATATGAAGCCGGATTGGTATTTGGCGGAGAACGGCCGTTTCCTGGATACCGCCGCCAACAAAGCCG
Source organism: Chloroflexota bacterium (assembly GCA_046496595.1). GTDB lineage: Bacteria > Chloroflexota > Anaerolineae > Promineifilales > Promineifilaceae. Next base: position 10,333 of record JAWOGU010000697.1, on the reverse strand, counting down.
ATTGGAACATGGCGCAGGGCGCCTTTATCCAACACGTCATTCAGGGGCCGCTGCACTGGCTGGGTCTGGCCGACGTCAGCCTGGAATACGGTCAACTGGTGGCCTTCCGGCTGCATGGCCTGGGTGATTTGTATTTCGACAAGGCGGCGTCTGTGCCGCTCGGGGAGGAGGAGATCAGGCAGGGGGAAACGGCCGTTTTCCCACCCTTGCCCGCCGACGCCATTACGATTGATGGCAATATCATCATTGTGCAGCCAACGGCCGTTAGCGCCCAAACCCACAACTACCTGGACAATCTCGCCAAGCTAGAAGAAACCACTCCCACCCGCTTTGTCTACCGGCTGTCCACCGCCGCCGTGCATCAGGTTTTCGAGAACGGGCAAACCCTGGATCAACTCGTAGAAGGTTGGCATAAATGGCTGCCCATCCCCCTGCCCGACGCCATCCAGCGCCAGTTAGCCGACTGGTGGCGCGCCTACGGGCAGGTGCGCCTGTACGAACACGTCACCGTCATCGAATTTGGCGACGAATACGCCCTGGCCGAGATGAAAGCCGCCACCTCCCTGGAAAAACACATGGTCGCCGAAATCTCGCCCACCCTGGTCATCATCCCCGCCAACGCCATAGACGTGCTCGTGGCTGAACTGGAAAAAGCGGGCTACACGCCCAAAAAGACGGATATAGTTGAATAAAGATTGGAGATTAGAGATTGGGAATTAAGCGGATAGTTGATCACTTAATCAAACAGCCACTTAGCCAGGCAGCCATGAGTAAAGATATAGCCACCCTGCTGGATAGTTACAACAGCAACACGCTTTGGGAAATGGCACGCGCGGCGCAGCTGCCGAACACAACCGGCAAAAAACTGAGCAAAGGCGAACTGTTAGTGCTTCTGGCGCAGGAGTTTTTTAAGCCGGAACGCATCAAAGCCTCCTACCAGCGTTTGACAAAAACAGAACGAGATGTGTTGAACAGGCTGCTGCTGCATAATGGTCGAGTTTCCAGCCGCCAGTTTGCCCGAGAATTGATCCGCGCAGACCTGGTGACAGAAGCGCCGCCGCTAGAACCGAAGAAGCAAGATTATTGGTATGAACGGAGCAATTCTATCTACGGCCGTGTCGTCAACCACATTGGCAGCGCTTCAAATCTCAATTCCCGGATTTATGAAGACGTGGTCGCCCGACTGACCCTGCATGGGCTGGTCTTTAGCGAAGACAGCGGCGTTACCACCGGTGAGACGAGCTACAAATTACAACTCCATCCTGGCGACACGTTGTTTGTTCCCACGTTTGTGAGCCGCCATCTGCCGCAGCCAGCCCCGATACCCGTTGAAGTCAAAAATTGGCAGCCGGCCCACGTATTGCACGGCGATCCGCAGCTGCTCCTGCGCGACCTGTATCTTTATTGGGACACGGTGCGCCGCCATCCCATAGATATGATCCAATCGGGACTGGTGGGCAAACGGGGTCTAAAGCAGCTCAACGCCGTTTTGCTGACGCCCGATCCCACGCTGGACAGCGTGAAACAAGAAAATGAAACCGGCCGCCTGTATGTGCTGCGCCAGATATTGGAAGAATTGAAGCTCGTTAAGTCGCAGAATGGGTTATTAACGACGACGGCAAAAAGCAGCCGCGCCATCCCGGATTTCTGGCGGAAATCGATGGCGGAACAGGTAACGGCCGTTCTCGCAGCCTGGCGCAATCTCCCTATGCCCTTTTATTTCACTGGCCGGCAAAGCTACTACGAATTTGGCCTGAACTCGCGTCAGGCATGCCAACTGCTGTCCCAGATACTCGCCGAACTACCGGCCAACGCCTGGATTGAACCAGATGAGGTGTTAGAGCGGCTGCAAGAGCGAAACAGCGGTTTTCTTTTCGCGCTGCGCAAACAGTTTGAAGGACGGCACAGTTATTATTACGGTAATCGCGCCCAGGCTTTGGCCGATATGGACAAGCTGGAGCAGGCGTTTGTCGGGCAAGTAACTGCCAATTTTTTGCTGCAACTTGGCGTGGTGGAACTGGGCTTCAACAACCCGCCCACCAATCCTGCCGACTGGTACGCTTACCGGCTGACGCCGCTGGGAACGGCCGTTTTGCACAACAAACCCTATCAAAGCGAGGCCGTAACCGGGCAGGTCATCATCCAGCCCAATTTTCAAATTTTGGCGATGGGACCGGTGCCAATGAACGTGCTGGCGCAGCTTGATCTGTTCGCCGAACGGCAAAAGGTAGACCGGAGTGCGTTTGAATACCACCTTTCTCGTCAATCTGTCTACGCCGCGCAGCAGATGGGGTACGCTGTGGAAGAGGTACAGCGCTTCCTGGAAACCGCCACACCCCACGACCTGCCGCAAAACATCCGCCGCTCGCTGGCTGAATGGGCCGCCCACCACGACCGCATTGTCTTTCGGCGCGACGTTACCCTGCTGCAAGCCGCCGACGAGGCGCTGCTGGAGCGGCTGTTGAACGGAGCGGAAACCGGCAAGCTGCTGGCGCGTCCGGTGGGCAATCAGGTGGCTCTGGTCAAAAGCAAACAACAAGACAAACTAGTCAGCGCCCTGCGCAAGGACGGTCTCCTGCCGGCTGTCTCCGGGGCCAACCCGGAAGCAGCCAATAAGAGCGTGGTGGTGGATGAAAACGGCCGTATCCAACCTATCCATGCCGTGCCCAGCCTGCACCTGAGCGGGCGGTTGTCCCATTTTGCCATAGAATCTGAGGGCGGTTGGCAGCTTACCGCGCAAAGTGTGAGCCGCGCCGGGGGTAACAAAGAAAGCACCCAAAGTATCGTGGATGAGTTGAAAAAATTGAACCGGGGGCGGCTGCCTAAACATCTGGTAGAGCAGATACGCGCCTGGGGCGGCTATTACGGATCCGCTGCCGTGGGCACGCTGACCCTGTTTGAATTCCGCGACCAGGAGACGCTGGCCGAACTGCGTGACTTGCCGGAGCTAAGAGAACTGCTGCAACCCTTCGCCGCCGGAAATCGGGCGCTGGCGGTGGTGGCGGAAGAAGAGGTAACGGCCGTTCACGCCATTCTGTCGCGCTTAGGGGTGCAGGTCGTCGCCCAATAGTCGAACTGAGAACAGTCAGCATATTTTCACCCAGAGCTGCCAGGGCCAAGACTCCAGCGTTTGGACACCGCCTGATAATCCGCCATGATCTTCTGCAAATCATCCAGCGGCAGTTCATAAACAATGCGCCCTTCATAGCCCACCATCGTCTCCGCGGTCGTCATCGAATTCAGGATCGCTTCTTCCACAGCCTCCGCCACTGCTTCAAAAAACGGATTCAAGTGATTGTGCGGCACCATTTGCAAATCACGCACCAGACCCATTTTCGCCGGAAGTTGGTTGCCGGTGGCAAACGCCAGAAATATGTCGCCGCTGCCGTTGTGACCTACGCCCCCTACCCGGCCGAGACCCACTGTAGCCCGCTGCGCCAGCCGTTTGCACTGCACCGGCAGCAGCGGCGCGTCGGTGGCAATCACGACAATGATCGAACTGCTTTGCAGCGGATCAGGCCAGGGTGGAATCGGCGTGTGTTCATGGGTCAAGACGCGCCCCACCGGCACGCCATCCACGCGCAGCATATGCCGGTCGCCGTAATTGCTCTGCACCAGTACGCCTACAGTATAACGCCTGTGTTCGCTTTCCAAGATGCGAGAGGCGGTGCCGATGCCCCCTTTAAAGTCATGGCAAATCATGCCCGACCCGCCGCCGACGCTGCCTTCGCCCACCGGTCCATCCGTGGCATTGGCTAAGGCTTTATAAACCCGTTCTTTGGTAACGTGAAACCCATTGATGTCGTTTAACCAGCCATCAAACGTTTCCGCCACCACCGGCAGCCAGAACCCTTCCTTGTAGTTTTGTTCCACCACATAAGAGACCAGCGCATCGCGCACCACGCCCACCTGGAAGGTATTCGTCAGGCCAATAGCCGAGCCTAACATGCCGGATTCAGCCAGCCAGGGCAACCCGGTCATTTCACCGTTGCCATTGAAGGCGTGGTAACCGGCAAAGGCGTAGTTATCCCAAATGTGATCGCCGCGCGGCAAAATGATGGTTACGCCCGTGCGGGCAATGCGCGGTTTGTCGTAAATGAGGGTGCTGTGGCCGACTAAAACGCCGGGAACATCCGTAATGGCATTATGAGGGCCGGTCGGATAATCACCGATGATAATACCTAGGTCGCGTAATCTGGCTCGCATGATATTCTCCTTAATGTCTTGGGGCATCATAAATGCCTTGGGGCCTCTTAGATGTTACAAACAAGCGCAAAAACCGGCAACAGGAGAGTGAAAAGATGACAGACCTGCGCAGTAGGATCATTTTCTTTGACAGCACCCCTGGGTCTAAGTAAAATGTTTGTAACTATACAGCGCTGTCGAGGGCTGAGCTTGTCGAAGCCCGGTTCCCTTCGACAGGCTCAGGGAACCTACGTGTATAGTTACAAATGTTTATATTGTGATATTTCGTTTCATCAAGACTGGCAGGTGAAATAGTTAACAGCATGAATGAACCGGAGAGGCCATTCTATTTCCCAAATAAGACCGGATTTGCCCCAGGGCAGTTCGACGCCTTTTCACCTGTTAGCCTGACAAGCATTGCGATAACCCAAACACCAAAGCGAACATCATATTTATTTGAACTGTAACGGCTGTTCTTACAGTAAGTTTGCGCTCTAAAAAAGTGTGGAGCGTGGGTGGGGAAAGCAGAATGAGGGGAAAACGGCCGTTTTTCATTCCCCAATCTCCCCATTATCATCAAAGGAGGTTCCTGCGAAAAAAGCAAGAGAGCTGACTGCATTTGTTTCAACAAAAGCGCCTTCCCCTGGTAGGCGCCACAGAATGGAGGAGAACATGAATCTCAAAAAGCGTTTAACCTGGTTAATCATCTTACTCATCGCCGCCCTGTCTCTGGTTGCCTGCGGCGGGACCACCCAACCCTCGCCGGCCGACGACAACCTCAGTGACGCCACCGGCGACACCGCCCCCACCGCTGAAGAACCCACTGCCGCAGAAGCGCCCGCCGAGCGCAAAGTCACCACCTTTATCTGGACCCAAGAATTCGACACACTCAGCCCGTTATACACCGGCATGTGGTTTGTCACCGTCACCTTCGACATCTGGAACGCCGCCGCCTGGATTTTTGACAAAGACGACCTGCCCGTGCCGCGCCTGGTCACCGAAATGCCCTCCGAAGAAAACGGCGGCATCACCGACGAAGGCCGCACCATCACCCTCAACCTGCGCGACGACCTCAAATGGTCCGACGGCGCGCCTCTCACCGCCAGTGACTTCGCCTTCACCTTCGACATGATCATGGACCCGGCCAACATCGTGCAGTCCACCTACCCCTACGACAACGTCGCCAGCGTTACCGCCGCCGACGACCAGACCGTCGTCATGACCTTCGCCGAACCCTTTGCCCCCTGGATGACTTTGTGGCGCTACGTGCTGCCGGAACACATCCTGCGCCCCGTCTTTGAAGCGGAAGGCACTCTGGACGCCGCCGCCTGGAACCTGGCGCCCACCGTTGGCGCCGGTCCCTACGTCTTTGATGAATGGGAATCCGGCAGCTACGCCCGTTTTGTGCGCAACGAAAACTACTACGATGATCCCCCCATGATAGATGAAATCTTCTTCCGCTTCGTGCCCGACGACGCCTCCCAAACAGCCGCTTTGGTCACCGGCGACGGCGACTTAGGCACCTTCCTGCCCTACTCCGACATCCCCACCCTGGAAGACGCCGGGGTTACGGTTCTCAGCGTACCTTCCGGTTACAATGAAGGCTGGTACTTCTACTTTGGCGAGAACGGCCATCCTGCCCTGCAAGACCTTAACGTGCGTAAAGCCATCGCCCTGGCCTTTGACCGCGCCGCCCTCAGTGAAGATTTACTGCTGGGGTTGACCCAACCTGCCTCTACCATGTGGGACAATATGCCCTACAACGATCCCAGCCTGGAACCCTGGCCCTACGACCCGGAAGAAGCCAACCGGCTGCTGGATGAGGCTGGCTGGGTAGACAGTAACGAAGACGGCACGCGCGATAAAGACGGCGTAGAACTGGTGCTCTCGCACGGCACCACCATCCGTGAGATCCGCCAGGATGCGCAGGCCGTGGCGCAGCAGCAGTTAGCCGCAGTAGGCATCGGCCTGGACATCCAAAGCTATGACGCCGACATCTTCTTTGGCGGCCTGAGCGACGGCGGGCCAGTGGCTTCCGGCGAACTGGACATCGCCCAATGGGCAGACGGACCTTCTGTTTACCCTGATCCCGACCACTACTACTGGTATTGCAGCGAAATTCCCACCGAGGATTATCCGGACGGCGGCAACTGGCAGCGCCTCTGCGACGAAACGCTGGACAGCCTGTTCACGCTGCAAACCACGCAAACCGATTTTGACGAACGCCAACAAACTTTTCACGAGATCACCCGCTATATGTTCGACAACGTCATCTGGCTGGGTCTGTGGCAAGACCCCGATTTGTGGGCCATCAGCAGCCGCCTGCAAAACGTCAACATGTCCGGCGCCAGTCCCTTCTACAGCGTCGCCGAGTGGGATTTGCAGAACTAACCAGGTTTCTTAAAAATTCATCAGATGCCCGGCATCCAATGTAGGGGCGGTTCGCGAACCGCCCCTACAACTGGACTGTGCGAGGATTTTCGCCAGATTCGAGTCCTTTCTACAGGAACGTTTTTATGACCCGCTACATCATCCGGCGGCTTCTACAGGCCATTCCCTTGTTGTTCATCATCAGCCTGATCATTTTTGTGCTCATGCAAAACATGGGCGATCCCATCGCCACCATGGGCGGGCGGCGGGCGACCCGGCCTGAAGACCGGGCGCGGCTGACGCGCCAGCTTGGCCTGGACCGGCCGATTTATACGCAGTACCTTTACTGGCTCATCGGCAATGACTGGGCGCTTTTCGACGCAGATGGGGATGGCGAACCGGAAGCGCCCGGCACCCGGCAAGGGGTGCTGCGCGGCGATTTTGGCACGTCGATGGTGAACCGGGGCAAGCCGGTATGGGAGGTGATTTGGGAACGGGTGCCCAACACGCTGCTGCTGATGGTGGCGGCGGAGGTGGTGATCATCGTGTTTTCAGTGCTGATCGGCGTCTATTCAGCGCTGCACCAGTATTCATTGGCGGATAATGTGATAACGGCCGTTTCCTTCATCGGCTACTCCATGCCCATCTTCTTCATCGCCCTGCTCTCCATCTACATTTTCTCCGTCAACTTCCAGCGCTGGGGGCTGCCCTACCTGCCCTCAGGCGGCATGTTTGATCCGGAGGTAGGCAAAACGCCGGCGCAGGTCGCCAAACACATGATCCTGCCGGTCTTTAGCATCGCCTTCATCAGCCTGGCGGCCTACAGCCGCTACATTCGCAGCACCATGCTGGAAGTGATGAATCAGGACTACATCCGCACGGCGCGGGCCAAAGGGTTAAAAGGGCGCAATGTCATCATCGTCCACGCCCTCAAAAACGCCTCCCTGCCCATCGTCACCGTGGTCGGGCTGGACATCGCCTTCCTGTTGAGCGGGGCTGTCGTCACCGAGCGCATCTTTGCCTGGCCGGGCATGGGCCGCCTCTTTTTGGACCACGTTTCCCGCGCCGACGTGCCGGTGGTCATGGGCATCCTGATGCTGCTCTCCATCACGGTCATCGTTTTCCAAATCATTACCGACATCACGTATGCCTGGCTCGATCCGCGCATCCGTTACGACTGAGAAGCTACTATCCGTAACCCGAAGTCCGTATGCCGTTATCAGACGGATTTTCCAGAGGTGGAGCCTTCGGATTACGTCACACGGATTACCGAATACGGGTACTAGAGCTAAAAAGGATTTTCATGAGCACTGCCGAACCGCCCGTCGTCACGTTGCCCAAGATTGGCGCAGATGAGTTGGAAGCGCCGCCGCTGTCGCCGGGACAGATGGCCTGGCGCCGTTTTCGCCGCCACAAAATGGCGATGGTCAGCGCCGGCATTATCATTTTTTTGTTTCTCTACTCCTTCGCCGGAATGCTGGCTTTTTCCGAAGCGCAGGCCAACGCCACCGATACCGGAATACGCCTGCAGGGGCCATCCCGTGAACACCTTTTTGGCACCGATACTGTGGGACGGGATGTGCTGGCGCGCACCATTTATGGCGGGCAGATTTCGTTGTTTATTGCGTTAACGGCCGTTACCCTGGAAACTGTCATCGGTATCCTCGTCGGCTCCGCGGCCGGCTACTACGGCGGCAAAGTCGACAGCGTGCTCATGCGTATCACCGAAGCCATGCTCATCATCCCCCAGCTCTTTTTGCTCATCGTCATGGCAAAATTCTTCGGCGGTCAGGTCCCCGACATTCACATCCTGGGCCGCACTTTCAGCGGCAGCGTGATCACCATCATCCTCATCATCGGCCTCACAAGCTGGATGTATCTGGCCCGCATCGTGCGCGCCGAATTCCTCTCCCTCAAAGAAAACGAATTCGTCCTGGCAGCCAGAGCCGTGGGCACTTCCCATCGAGAAATCATCTTCAAGCACATTCTGCCCAATTGCGTCGCGCCCATCGTCGTCTCCGCCACCCTGGGCGTCGCCAACGCCATCCTGGCCGAAGCCTACATCAGCTTTCTCGGCCTCGGCGTGCAGCCGCCCACCGCCACCTGGGGCAACATGCTCGACGGCTCCTACAACTACATCGAAACCGCGCCCTGGCTGTGGATTTTTCCCGGCCTGCTCATCCTGCTCACCGTGCTCTCCATCAACTTTGTCGGCGACGGCCTGCGGGATGCGTTAGACCCTCGCAGTCGGGCACTATGAACGATACGCAGCCACCCCTACTCGAAGTTACCGACCTCCAGGTGCAGTTTCACACGCCGGAGGGTACGGTCTACGCGGTCAACGGCATCTCCTACTCCATCCGCCAGGGTGAAGTGGTGGCGGTCGTCGGCGAAAGCGGCTGCGGCAAATCAGTGAGCATGATGGCAATCCTGGGGCTGATTCCCAAACCACCCGGCGAAATCGTAAACGGCCGTGCCGCCTGGCAAGGACAAGACCTGCTCACCCTGTCCGAAGAAGCGCTGGAGCAAATCCGGGGCAGCCAGATCGGCATGATCTTCCAGGACCCCATGACCTCGCTCAATCCTGTTTTGACTATCGAGCGGCAGCTTACCGAAGCCCTGCGCAAACATTACGACCTGGACAAAGAAACGGCCCGCGCTCGCGGCGTTGAACTGATGGAACTGGTAGGCATCCCCGACGCCGCCAAACGCCTGCGCCAATACCCGCACCAATTCTCCGGCGGCATGAGGCAGCGCGTCATGATCGCCATGATGCTGGCCTGCAACCCCAGCCTGCTCATCGCCGACGAACCCACGACCGCCCTGGATGTCACTATCCAGGCCCAAATCGTGGATCTGGCGGTTCGGATGCGCGAAAAGTGGGGCATGGCGATGATCTGGATTACCCACGACCTGGGCGTGGTGGCAGGCATGGCCGACCGGGTGATCGTCATGTACGCCGGGTACATCATCGAGGAGGCGGTGGTGGATGATTTGTATGAACGGCCGCAGCACCCCTACACCGTCGCCCTGCTGGCGGCTTTGCCCCGCGTGGATCGGCGGCGGGAACAGCGCCTGCAATCCATTCCCGGCGCGCCGCCCAACCTGCTGGTGGAGCCGCATGGCTGCCCCTTTGCGCCGCGCTGCCCACTGGCGATTGAACGCTGCCTGGCCGAGATGCCGCCGCTGATTCCGGTGGGACTAGAGCACAAAGCGGCTTGTTGGGTCAACCTCAACACAGGAGAGCCGCGATGAACGCCAACGACAACGGGCAAAACAGCCTGGTCATCGTTAAAAATCTGAAAAAACATTTCCCCATCTTCAAGGGCCTTGTTTTTCAAAAGGCAGCGGGGGCAGTGAAGGCGGTTGACGGCGTCAGCTTTGAGATTGCCGCCGGTGAAACGCTGGGGCTGGTAGGGGAAAGCGGCTGCGGTAAAAGCACGGTGGGGCGCACGCTGCTGGGGCTGTATCCGGCCACAGAAGGGGAAATCACGATTGACGGCCTGGACGTGGTGAACGCCGGCAAGGATGAATGGCGTTTGCTGCGCCGCCGGGCGCAGATTATCTTCCAGGATCCGTTTGCCTCGCTCAATCCGCGCTGGACGGTGAACGCTATCATCAGCGAGCCGCTGCGGGTGCATGATCTGCTGCCTAATGAAGAGGCGCGCATTGAGCGGGTGATGGAGCTGCTGGAGTTGGTGGGGCTAAACGGCCGTTACCGCAACCGCTTCCCCCACGAATTTTCCGGCGGCCAGCGGCAGCGCATCGGCATCGCCCG
>JAWOGU010000679.1:0-3196 GCA_046496595.1 Chloroflexota bacterium | reverse complement strand
GTTTTTCACAGCAAGGATCTGGTGAACTGGCGGCAGATCGGCCATGTGCTGGAACGGCCGTCTCAATTGAATTTAGATGGCGCTTTGCCTTCTCGCGGCTTGTATGCTCCCACCATTCGCCATTATGACGGCACGTTTTACGTGATCAATACCCATGTTTCCGGCGAAACAGGCAATGCCGAAAACGACGACTCCTGCCGCAACTTTATCGTAACGGCCGTTCATCCGGCCGGACCCTGGTCGGAACCTTATTGGCTGGACGATGCGCCCGGCATTGATCCGTCGTTGTTTTTTGATGAGAACGGCCGTTGTTGGTACACCGGCAATCGCATCCCCCCGGCAGGCGAAAGCTACCACGGACACCGCGAAATCTGGCTGCAAGAACTGGACCTGGACGCCATGCAGCTAACCGGCGAGAAATATTCGCTGTGGGATGGCGCTGTCAAGGGCAACGTGCACGCGGAGGCGCCCCACCTCTACAAGATTGACGGCATGTACTACCTGCTGGTGGCGGAAGCCGGAACAGAGCATAACCATGCCGTCACCGTCGCCCGCAGTCAAACTATCACCGGTCCTTATGAAAACAACCCGCGCAACCCCATCCTCACCCACCGCCATTTGGGGCAGGCTTACCCCATCGTAGGCACGGGCCACTCCGACATCGTGCAAACGCAGGCTGGGGAATGGTGGATGGTGCTGCTGGCGATGCGGCCATACGACGGCTATTTTTATAACCTGGGACGCGAAACCTTCCTGGTTCCGCTGATCTGGGAAGACGGCTGGCCGATTGTCAGTCCGGGCCTGGGCAGGGTGGAATTTAGCCACACGCGCCCCGCTTTGTCGCCACATCCCTGGCCCCAGGAACCGGCCCGCGACGATTTTGACGCCGGTTCGCTGGCCTCCTGCTGGAACTTTTTGCGCACCCCGCGCACAGACTTTTGGAGTCTGAGCGAACGCCCGGGTCATTTGCGCCTGCGTTTGCGCCCGGAAAAGTTGTCGGAACTGGTCAATCCCAGTTTTGTGGGACGGCGCCAGCAGGACATCGATTTTGAGGCAGCGGCCAAAATGGAGTTTGCGCCGCAGACCGTTCATGAAGCGGCGGGCATGGTGCTGCTGCAAAACAACGATTTCCATTTCCGGCTGATGTATACGCTAGGGGATGCGGGAACGGCCGTTATCAAACTCATCAAGCGGCAGGCCGGCATCGAAACGGTGCTGGGCGTACACCCTGCACCGGCTGGCTCCATTTATCTCAAAGCCAGCGCCAAAGGGCAGTCCTATAATTTTTATTTCGGCGCCGATCCGGAAACATGGCAGCCTATCGCCGAAAATGTGGATGGGCGCATCTTGAGCACCCCGGTAGCCGGTGGTTTTATTGGTGCGTATGTGGGCATGTATGCCAGTGGTAACGGCCGTTCCAGCACCAACGTGGCCGACTTCGATTGGTTTGAATACAGGGGATTAGTCGATTAATCGAGTTGTCTTTTGGTCTTGCAATGATGATGACATCAGATTGGCTTACCAGCCGCGTGCAGGCATCTCCGCAGAAAACTGCGCTGATCATTGGTGAACAGCAGTGGACGTATGCTGAATTGGACCAGAGGGTTAACCGCGTCTGTGCGCGACTGGTGGATGCTGGTGTGGAGTCTGACGATTTTGTGGGCGTGTTGATGCCCAACTGCCTGGAATATGTGTGCCTCATTCATGCCCTGGCCCGGCTGGGCGCAATTTTAGTACCACTGAACACACGCCTGACGGCGGCAGAGCTGCAATGGCAGATTGAGCATGTCGGCTGCGAACTGGTTTTATATGCGGAAGAATTAGTAGATGAATTGTCAATTGTTAATAGTCAATGGTCAATGGTCAACGAAAGTTGGCTTGACGGAGACCTATCATTAACAATTAACAATTGTCAATTGTCAATTGACAATTTACAGGCTGTCGTTTTCACTTCCGGCACGTCCGGCAAGCCCAAAGGTGTGCCGCTCACCTTCAACAATCACTTTTACAGCGCCCTGGCCTCAGGCTACCGGCTGGGCGTGGAACCAAACGATGTTTGGTTGAGCTGTTTACCCCTTTACCACGTGGGCGGGTTGGCGGTGATTTGGCGCAGTTGTTTGTATGGAACGGCCGTTAATCTGCATCCCCGTTTCATTGTAGAAGACATCAACCAGGCGCTCGACAGCCTGCCCATCACCCTCATCTCCCTGGTACCGACCATGCTCCACCGCCTGCTGGAAAGGCGCCGCCATTGGCCCGCCTCCCTGCGGCTCATCCTGTTGGGCGGCGCGGCAGCCGCGCCGGAGTTGGTAAGCCGCGCAAATGAATTACCGCGAGCAGAATTGACAATTGTCAATTGTCAATTGTCAATTGTCAATTCGCCTCTCGTGGCGCCCACCTACGGATTGACTGAAGCTTCATCGCAAGTGGCGACGATGACTCCGGCCGATGCGGCGAAGAAGCCGGGCAGTGTGGGCAAACCGTTGTTGTTTACCAGTGTGGAAATTGTGGATGAAAACGGCCGTTCTCTCCCCCCCAACGCCTACGGCGAAATCGTGGTCACAGGGCCAACCGTGATGGTTGGCTATTTTAACGCTCAACGAATAACGGATAATGATTCATCCTTCAACCCTCATCCTTCATCCTTCCACACCGGCGACATCGGCTGCCTGGACGACGACGGCGATCTGTGGCTGGTGCAGCGGCGCAGCGATTTGATCGTATCCGGCGGGGAGAACGTGTATCCGTCAGAGGTGGAAGCAGCACTCAAGCGCCATCCGGCGGTCGCCAACGCCTGCGTGGTGGGCCTGCCGGATGCGGAATGGGGGCAAAAAGTGGCGGCGATGGTGCAGTTACTGCCAGAAGCGTCCCTGACAGAATCAGAGTTGTTGGCTTTTTGTCGTGACCGGTTAGCCCGTTACAAACAGCCACGATTGCTGAAGTTTGTATCGGAATTACCACTCACCGCTTCAGGCAAAATGGCGCGGCAGGAGGTTGTGGCGCAGTTGGCAGATGATTAGGAAGGAAAACGGCCGTTTCAAGATATGTTACAATAGTTGCAAGTATCAGCCCTTTCGTTCAAATTGAGTATCTTCTCAAAAAAGCGCGGCAGAGTTGGTTGAGCCTGTCGAAGACCGTTGGTTTCGACAGGCTCAGACCTCGTCTCCCCTGGATATTGAGAAGATACAAATTGAGG
>JAWOGU010000651.1:0-2583 GCA_046496595.1 Chloroflexota bacterium | reverse complement strand
GAACGGCCGTTTACCAATCCCAGCGGCTCCGCAAACTGCACGTCGAACCAGGTTTTATCGGCGGCGTAGGCGATGTTGGCGGCATTGACGTCGGCAGCGGAACTGAGGCCGTAGCTGATTTGGCGCGGCGCGCCGAGCTGGGCCAGGGTTTGGTAAGAGGCGTCGTCCTGGTTGAGAACGGCCGTTTTCAGCAGCTTTGTCTTGTGCGGATTCGTTGTCGGCAGACGCCATTCATCCTCGTTTAAGGCGGTGAACAGGCGCGCTTTGGCGGCAAAATAAGCGGCGTAACTACCATGATAATCCAGATGCTCATGAGTGATGTTGGTGACGATGGCGACGTCGAAATCGACGGCGTCAACGCGGTGTTGGGCCAGCCCGTGAGAAGTAGATTCCAGGATGCAGTGCGTGACGCCGGCGTCGACCATGCGCCGCAGAGTGCGCTGCACCACCGGCGCTTCCGGCGTAGTGACGTGCAGCGCCAGCGGTTCTTCCTTTTCGCCGATGACGGCTTTGAGGGTGCTGAGCAGGCCGGTTTTGTAACCGGCGGTTTTGAGCAGATGGTGCAAGATGTTGCTGGTGGTGGTTTTGCCGTCGGTGCCGGTGACGCCGATCATCACAAGCTGGCGGCTGGGAAAGCCTTCCCAGGCGGCGGCCAGCCAGGCCAGCGCGGCGGCGGTGTTGTCCACTCGCAGGTAGACGACGTGGGCGGGTATGGCGCAGTCCAGGTTGGATAGGGGGCGCTGCCCCAGGATCAGGGCTGCGCCGCGTTCGATGGCCTGACCGATGTAGGGGTGCCCGTCGCTGGTTTCGCGGATGCGGGCTACAAAGCAGGCGCCGGGCTGCACTTCCTGGCTGTTCTCGGTGAGATGGCTCAGGCGGACGTCTGGCCCGGTGTAGGCGGGTGGTTGGGGCAGGGTAGTGTCGGCAACGGCCGTTTGCCAGTCTGCCAGCAGTTGTTTGAGCGAGTGGGTGGATTGGGTATCGTTTGGCATGAGGCTAAATTTAACGATTTTTGGCCTGGATGTCCAGCAGCGCGGGTTGAGCCAGCAAACCGTTTGGTCCGGCGTCGCCGGCAGCCATTACCCGGCTGTCGGCGAAGTAAGGAAAGTCAAAGGTCACGGGGTCGCCGGCGGCCAGACCGGGCAGCGGCATGAGCCGGGCGGTGAGCGGCTTGCGCAGGCGGCTGGCGAGCATCGCCACGTCCAACAAAATCCCCGCCAGCACGTCTGCGCCGACGTCGCCAGGCAGGGGAATGGTGTCCAGACCCACGCCGCAGACGGCGGCGTAGCTGAGCAAGTCCTGCACCGTCAACACGCCCTGGGCGGCGCGGGCGGCGAGCACGCTGTCTTCCAAAACGGGCAGCATCAGGCCGGAGAAGCCGCAGCGGGCGAATTGGGCGCGGTCGATGGCTTCGGTGATGAAACCGGCGGCGAACAGGCTGCCGGCGCTGCCCAGGTGGGGCAGTCCCAGCGCTTCCAGCGCGCCGCCCAGGCTTTTATCGGCGGTGGGAAAGGGGGCCAGGGAGAAGTCGATGCCGCTGAAGGGGACGCCGAACTGTTGGGCCAGAGCTGAGGCGGGACCGCTGATGGCGCGGGCGGCTTCTTCGATGGCGGCGACCAGATTGGCGCGGGCTTCGGCCAGGGTGCGGCTTTGTTGAACGGCCGTTAACGCCAGATCGGCCGATTCCACGGCGATGGCGAAGTGGGCGGGTCCACCGCGATGGTAGGCGACGGGGAAGAAGGGCGAACCGGGCGGACAGTGGGCCAGGGCTGCCAGGTAGAGGTTGCCAAAACCGTTGGCTTGCAGGAGGCTGACCTGTTGGATGACGTGGGCAAGTTGGAAGGCGCGGTGGGTGGCTAAACGGCCGTTCACATCCGCGATTTCAGCGGTGACAAACAGGTTGTCGGCGCTGTTGATGATGGCGGGAATGAGAGACAGCCAGGTCTCGTCATGGGTGAGCTGCACCGGTCCCAGGCTGAGGTAGTCGATGCCGGCGGCCTGCGCCTGTATGCTTAGCTCCCGGCTGAAGTCAGCGGCGGCGTCTGGCTGCCGCGCCGGGAACCAGCCCGGGAAAGGCGGCGTGGCGGCGCGCAGGGACTGCACGGGAAAGGGAAAGGCGTGTCGCGCCGCGGCAAGAAAGGAGGCCAGGTTTGCCGGTCGCTGCGACCAGTCGGTGAAGAGGGTGATTGAGCGAATATCCATTGGGTTGTGGGTTGTGGGTGGCGGGTGGCGAGCGGCGGGTCCGGAATATACCCGCAACCTGCCACCCACCACTCGCCACCGATTAACTGTTGATAAGTTGACAGAAACGGTAAGCTGTTTAGAATCCGTTTATCTCATTTATGAAATTGGATTTTATCTGCATGTCTACAGAAAACGAAAAAGTTGATCTGGAAATGACGGGAAAAGGAAGCAAAACAAAGCCGGTGGTCAGGCGGTCGCAAACGCAGCGGCGGCTGCTGACGGCGGACGACGTGATAGCTTATTTTGCGCCTTGTGGGCGCTGTGGTTATTTTCTGTCCGGGGTTCGGGCTGCTTTTGGACGAGAGAGTTTGGAAACGGCCGTTGCCAAAGCCAAAGGCG
>JAWOGU010000648.1:0-3920 GCA_046496595.1 Chloroflexota bacterium | reverse complement strand
TGGCTTCGGCGGTGCTGCTATTAACGCCGGTACTGGTCACCCTGATTGCCCGCCGCGCCGGCGTCACCACCCGTTCCGCGCTGGAAAGCGGCTTTTTGCTGGCGCAAACCAGTGAATTTTCGCTAGTTGTAGCTCTGATTGGCATCCAGCAGGGGCATATCAGCGCGGAACTGCTGAGTGTTCTGACAATTACCACCGTCCTGACGATGATCGCTACGCCCATGCTGTCTGCGGACCGGGTGACTATTCGGCTGCTCCACTGGCTGGCGCATTTAAGGCCGTTCGCAGCGCCCGCGCTGCCGCCGAACCACGTTTTGCTGCTGGGCTGTGGCGAGCGGGGTCGTCCCTTGCTGGAATGGCTGCTGGCGCAAGGGGAGCCGGTGGTGGTGGTGGATGATGACGCGGCGATTGTGGCAAAGTTGCAACAGAGGGGGATAACGGCCGTTTATGGCGACGCTGCCAATGCCCATGTGCTGGAAGCAGCCGGCGCGCAGCAGGCCAGGGTGATCGTTTCCACGATTAAGCGATTGGCAAACAGCGACGATTTTTTGGGCTACGTACCGCAGACGAAGGTGCTGATCACTCTTTTTGAACCCGAGGCAGCACAGCGGATTGAGCAGTTAGGGGGCAAGGCAGTGCTGGAATCTCACGCCGCGGCGGATGAATTTGTGACCTGTTATACGGAAAAGACACAGGCGGCTTAAGCTAAACGGCCGTTACCACACCCTCATCCCTCTGTCCCAAAACCCGCCGCACGGCCTGCACAATCAGGCGGTGTTCCGCCTCATGCATCCGCGCCTCAAAATCGGCAAGCGGCTCCCCTGGTAAAAAAGCCACCTCCGCCGCGCCCATCACCGGCCCGGCATCCACCTCCGGCACGACCACGTGTACCATGCAGCCGCTGTGTGTTATTTCACCGCGCTGAAACGCTTCATACGCCCGCTCAATGGCATGGGTTCCGGCAAACTGACCGGGCAGCGCCGGATGCAGATTGAGTACTTTTCCCGGAAAGTGCTGCAAAAAAGCCGGGCTTAACACGTGCATCCAGCCCGCCAGCACAATCAGATTCGGCGCTGCGGCCAAAATCCGCGCTGCCAGGTCCGCGTCATACAATTCCCGGCTTTTACCGACTTCGGTATACGGTTTAAGCGGGAAATAAAGGGTGGGAATCCCGGCCTGTGCGGCGCGAGTCAGGCCATAAGCCTGCTTGCGATTGGAAACTACCAGACAAATTTCGGCGTTCAACCCGCCAACCGCCGCGCTGTCAATTAAAGCCTGTAAATTCGTGCCGGAGCCGGAAATAAATACAACAATTCGAGGTTTCATGCTTGTTCCTCAGTGCCAAATGTGGCAAATCACCTGTTCCACCAGAGCAGCTTACAGGGGTAAATGAACATTAGCATTAGATGGAAGGTCTGTCAAAACAGGTGCGGAGGGTGGGAGAGTTGCTGCCATTGACAGCCACCATGTTCTATAGTATCTTTTTCATACTACTATCTATATAGTATCTATCTCGGAGTGTGAAGATGGCAATATATACCGAACGAGTGCAAACGATCCTGAGCAAAGAGCAATATGAACGATTGATGGCGCTGGCGGAGAAAGAGCAAAAGCCGCTGAGCGTGTTGATCCGGGAGGCGGTGACGGAATGCTATTTTGCGCCGATTGACGAGCAGAAACGCCAGCAGGCGTTGGCGCGTTTATTAACGTTGAATGCGCCGGTGACGGATTGGCCCCAAATCGAAGCGGAGATTGAGCAGGGGGCGCTGGATGAGTGAGGCCCCTTATTTTTTAGACGTGAATGTGCCGATGTACGCGGCGGGCAAAGACCATCCGTATAAAGAATCGTGTGTGTGGGTGTTGACTGAGATTGCTAACGGCCGTTTAGACGTCGTCATCGATACCGAAATTATTCAAGAGGCGCTGTACCGCTACGGGGCGATTCAACAGTGGCAAATTGGTGTGCAAATGGCCGAAAACTTGCTGGATTTGGTTCCGATCGTACTGCCGGTTACGGTTGAGACGATGAAAACGGCCGTTTCCCTTTTCGCCCACTATGCGCCCCAAGGTGTAAAAGCACGAGATTTGTTACATACAGCCGTTATGCAAAACCATCAGATCACCCACATCATCTCTACCGACAAACATTTCGACCAGATTGAAGGCGTCACCCGCCTGGACCCGCAAACCTTCTGGATACTTCGGCAAGCTCAGCACAGGCTCTGAGTAGCCAGGATGCTGGCATGGGCATGCGCACTTTGTTCTAGCCGGCCTATGTTAGAAAATACCCAGAACGCGACCGGCCCTGGCTGAGAACGGCCGTTAAATCATCCCCGCAGCGCACCGTGTACACCGCCATGCCATACCCTTGCAGCAAAGAAGCCAGCCCCGCGCTCGTATGACGACCGCCAAAAGAAGCCGGGTCCACCAGCACTGTCACCACTCGCAGCCCGCGGCGCACCAGTTGGCGCGCCGACACCACCCATTTTTCCTGATTCGTCGGTGTCACCACAATCACCGTCGTGCCTCGTGGGAAGAGATGGGACTCCGCCTGAAGCATATCCTCCACCGGTATCTGTCCCTGCGCCCGCAGCACAGACAACGTTTCCAAAATGCGCGTCAACTGGCGTGGCCCACGGTCTGGCTGCACAATCTCATTCGACTGCCCATAGGCCAACATGCCCACCGCCCGGTCATACCGCAGAAAATATTGCGCCAGCGAAGCCGCCACCGAAACCGTATACTCCTCTGTCGTATCCGGCAGCATAAACTGCTCAACCCACAGCCATTCCAGCAAATCTCCGCTGTTCGTTGCCGCCGCCGGTGTTGGCGGCCTTGCCGAAACATGACCAAAGACCGCCATATCCGGCACAATCCAAATATCGGCCAACGGATCCAGTTCAAATTCCTTCACGATCAAGCGATCACGGCGGGCGGTGCTGCGCCAATGAATCCGGCTGAAGCTGTCGCCAGGCGCATAATCGCGCACGCCAGCGGCATTGGTCGTCACATAATGCGTGCGGCGGCGCAGCGCATCACCGCCGGGCAAAATGCCCACAGGCAAAGCAAACTGCTCAATCTCAAACGTTTGGGGATAAATCACCACGTTAGAAGTCGG
Organism: Chloroflexota bacterium; assembly: GCA_046496595.1. GTDB lineage: Bacteria > Chloroflexota > Anaerolineae > Promineifilales > Promineifilaceae. Next base: position 802 of record JAWOGU010000648.1, on the reverse strand, counting down.
CGTCAGCGCCCGCTCCATTGTAAACAAGCCAAACGGATCACTGGAACGCAGCAGAATGGGGCCTAACTGGTAACGGCCGCGCTCCCGGCAAATCGTGATGGTGCGCCAGGTATAACTGCGTCTGGAACCCAGATTATTGACCACATAACTGGTGTGATGACCGGGCACATTGGAACTATCACGCACCTCAAGCCACAATTTGGGCAAAAAACTGGTATTGCGCACGGTGAAGCGCTCCTCCAAAGGTTTGCCCACCTGCGTGCGCCGCACCCGCGTCGACCGGGAAAGATGCACACCATTGATGTTGATCCACGCCCATACAAAAGAAATAATCAGCAGCAGACCCAGCAAATATGCCAGGTTAAACCACAAGTCTCTGCCTGTGATCAGACCGCCAACCAATGCCAGCAGCGCCAGCACAAAAACGGCCGTTCGCCGTTGTCTGAGTTGGTATAACATCAAGGCTACTTCACAACCTGCGCGCCAGGAACGGCCGTTTTATCCAAAATCTCCTGCACAATGGCATCCGGCTCCACATCCTTAATTCGCGCCGCCGGCCCCACAATAATACGATGGCTCAACGCCGCCACCGCCAGCGCCTTCACGTCATCCGGCAGCACATAATCCCGGCCAAACAACGCCGCCCGCGCCTGACTCAAGCGATAAATCGCCAGCGCCCCGCGCGAACTCGACCCCAAATACACCTCAGGGTGTTCCCGCGTCTGGCGCACCAGGTCCACAATATATTCCTTCACCTTACCATCCAGGTAAATATCCTTAACGGCCGCCTGCGCTTCCTTCA
>JAWOGU010000646.1:0-3279 GCA_046496595.1 Chloroflexota bacterium | reverse complement strand
AAACGGCCGTTTCCCCATCCCCCTCTCTGCTGTACAATGACGCTTATGAACAATACACAACTCATTCAAGAAAAACTGGCGCAGGCCACCGCTATTTTGCACGAATTTAACGTGGACGTGTGGCTCACCTTTGTCCGCGAAACCACTTTGTCTCCTGATCCGGCGCTGGAACTCATTGCCGACGTGGATGTCACCTGGAAATCGGCGTTTCTGCTCACGCGCAGCGGGCAGCACAGCGCCATTCTGGGCCATTTTGACGCGGAAAACGTGCGCACTCTGGGCCTGTACGCCGAAGTGATCGGCTATCATGAAGGCATCAGCCAGCCTTTGCGCGAGATGTTGACACGGTTAAATCCCGCCTCAATTGCCATCAACTATTCGGAGAGCGACGTGGCCGCCGACGGTCTCAGCCTGGGCATGTACCAGAGCTTGCTGTCTATCCTGGCAGGTACGCCATATGCCGACCGGCTGATTTCGGCGGAAAGGATTATTGCGGCGCTGCGCGGGAGAAAGAGTGCGGCGGAGATTGAGAGGGTGAAAACGGCCGTTCTCACCACCGAGCAGCTTTTCGACAAGGTAGAACAGTTTGCCAAACCGGGCATGACCCAGCGTGAAATCGCCGACTTTGTGCGCGGGCGCATCGACGACATGGGGCTGGATTACGCCTGGCCGAAGCCCTTTAATCCCATCGTCACCTGCGGGCCGGAATCGGCAGTGGGCCACGCCGCGCCGGGGGACGTGGTATTGCAAAAAGGCCACACCTTGCAAATGGACCTGGGCGTCAAACAAAACGACTACTGCTCAGACTTGCAGCGCATGTGGTATGTGCTGGACGACGGCGAAACGGAAGCGCCGCCGGAGGTGCAGCGCGCCTTCGACGTGGTGCTGGGCGCTATTCGCGCCGGAGAGGCTGCTCTCAAACCGGGCGCGCCTGGCTGGCAGGTGGACGCCGCCGCCCGGCAGCACATCGTGGATAACGGCTACCCGGAGTATATGCACGCCTTCGGTCATCTGCTGGGCCGCGTGGCCCATGACGGCGCGACGGTGCTGGGTCCGCAGTGGGAGCGCTATGCCCGTATCTGTGAACTGCCGGTGGAAGTGGGTAATATTTTTACGCTGGAACTGCATGTGAACGTGCCGGAACGGGGGGTGATGAGCCTGGAGGAAGACGTGCTGGTAACGGAGTCTGGCGTGGAGTATCTCAGCCGGCCGCAAACGGCGCTGCGCTATATTTCGTAGGCCAATTAGCTGATCAGGTCGGATACAGGGAAGGTGACGTGGGGGAAGGAAACGGCCGTTACCATGCCCCCCTTCGCTATCCGCCTTCTTTACCTGACCTGCTGTTTGAAATTGACAATTGGCAGTGAACGCTCGACAATTGCGGCATGATTGTTTTATCGCACGTTCAGACACGGCCGTTATGGGCAGCCAGAGAGCGAGGGGCGGAAACGGCCGTTATCTCCCTGGACCTCAACCTCTCCACCACCGAAATTAGCCTGCACGCCGATCATATCTCCCTGCCCGACGGGCAAACGCTCTCCTGGGAACGGGTCGCCAACGTCAATGACAGCGAACTAAGCTGCTATCTGGTGCAAGACAACCATATCGAAAAAATTCAGTTCTTCTCCGAAGCCTTCAACCGCTACTACAGCCTGATGCCCACCACTGCCGCCCCCACCATGCTCATTTCCGGCATTCCCATGCACCGCATCAAAGACACAGACCCGCATAAGGATACGCTGAGTAAAATCAAGGCAGTGACTCCCATGGGCGGTGAAGTGCTGGACACAACGATGGGCCTGGGTTACACTGCCATACAGGCAGCCAAAACCGCCGCGCACGTCACCACCATCGAACTCGACCCCACCGTTGTTGAAATTTGCCGTTGTAATCCCTGGTCACAGGGGTTGTTTAACAATCCAACCATCACGCGCACCATCGGCCATGCCTGGGACGTGGTAGAAGAACTGGAAAGCGGGCGCTTCTCACGCATCATCCACGACCCGCCCATGTTCAGCCTGGCGGGCGAACTCTATGCCGCTGATTTTTACCGGGAACTGCGACGGGTGCTGAAGGGAAACGGCCGTTTATTCCACTACATCGGCGATCCCAAAAGCAAATCCGGGAGCAGCGTCACCCGCGGCGTCATCCGCCGTTTGCAAGACGCCGGCTTCCAACGGATCACACCCTACCCGCAAGCTTTCGGCGTCGTCGCTTACGTTTAGCAGCATGTGTCTTTTCAAAATTTCGCGGGAAACGAGGCCTGAGCCTGTCGAAGGCCGTTGGTTCGGCCAAAGCCGTTGGTTTCGACAGGCTCAACCAACTCCGCCGCGAGTTATTGAGAAGATACAACAGCATCAACAAAAAATAAAGTTTAGCGATTTGGCGATCACGAAACGCACCCCTTAGCAATCCCGTAAATCCCCAAATCCCCGCTCAAAATAGAGGTCCTATGTGGTTATTTAAAGAAAAACCAACCTGGAAAAACCCGTTTTACACCCGAAGCGAAGAGATTGCCAACAGTATCACTCACGGCATTGGCGCCGTTTTAAGCGTCATCGGCTTGATCTTGTTAGTCGTTCTGGCAGTCATCTATGGCGATATCTGGCGCGTGGTTAGTTTTAGCATCTACGGCGGCAGTCTGATAATGCTTTACCTGGCTTCTACGCTTTATCACAGCTTACCGCAGCCCAGAGTCAAACGCATCCTGCGCAAATTTGATCATGCCGCCATTTACATCCTTATCGCCGGTACTTACACGCCGTTTCTGCTGGTCAGCCTGCGCGGCTCCATAGGTTGGACCTTTTTTGCGCTGGTGTGGGGCATGGCTGCCGCCGGAATTGTGTGGAAGATGTTTTTTCTGGGCAAACTGGAAGTGCTGGCAACCATTATCTACATTTTGATGGGGTGGATGTGCGTCTTTGCTTTCAAAGACATGCTGGCCTATGTGCCCCCCTTGGGCATTACCATGCTGGTGACCGGCGGCATCGTGTATACGCTGGGCGTTATTTTCTACGCCTGGGAAAAACTGCCCTACAATCACGCCATCTGGCACTTGTTTGTGCTGGGTGGCAGCATCTGCCACTACTTCGCCATCACCACCCTGATTCCCGCTTAACTAGTACCGTAACTTTCTAAAAATGAGGAGTTCGCACGCCCACGTGCGAACGTGTGGCACGAGGGCTTACCACACTCAGCACCCCTCAAAATCACAAAGTTGAGGTACTAGAGAGCTGAGCAAGTCGAAGGCTGAGCCTGTCGAAGCCCGGCACCGCAAGC
>JAWOGU010000638.1:0-20696 GCA_046496595.1 Chloroflexota bacterium | reverse complement strand
CCTGTTGGCCCATGGGTACCGCTCCGTGGCCCGTTCGTCAAGGGGTCAAATCACCTATCTCACGAGACCGGCTCCGGGTCGAGATTCCTCTGAGTTGCGCTGAAGTCGAGGCCGCCTCTGGCAGCATGGTGGGATGGAACACGCCGACTTCATCGTGATCGGGGCGGGGATTGCCGGCGCCTCGGCCGCCTATCGCCTGGCCCGGCACGGCAAGGTGGTTGTACTCGAGACCGAAGCCGCCGCCGGTTATCACACCACCGGAAGGTCGGCGGCCCTATTCACCGAAAGCTTCGAGATCGGGATCGTGCGCGAACTGGTGATGGCCAGTCGTTCCTTTTTGGAAAGTCCGCCGGCGGGCTTCGCCGACCTGTCCCTGCTGGCTCCTCTGCCGTTCCTTTTCATCGGGCGGGAAGATCAGCTCGATTCGCTGACCGCCGCATTCGAGACCGGCCGGGATATTCCGCACGTCGGATGGGTGGGTCCGGAAGACGTACGCACGCTCTGCCCGGCCGTGCGGCCGGGATACGCCGCCGGGGGCGTGTACGAAGCGGGGGCCATGACCATCGATGTCGATGCCCTCCTCCAGGGTTACCTCCGGGGCGTGCGGGCGGCGGGAGGAGTTGTGAGATTGGAGAGACCGGTCACCTCGATAGACCGGGCAGGCGGCCGGTGGCTGGTGACGACCGGAACGGAGCAAACCTCGACCGGGGTGGTCGTGAACGCGGCCGGGGCGTGGGCTGATCGGGTGGGAGCGTTGGCCGGAGGCCAACCTATCGGTCTGGTGCCGATGCGTCGCACGGCTTTCACCTTCTCTCCTCCGCGGAGCGCCGACCCGGGATCGTGGCCCGTAGTCTGCGATGTCGACGAGGCGTTCTACTTCAAGCCGGAGGCAAAACAGCTGATGGGTTCGCTGGCGGAGGAGACTCCGATGGACCCGCACGACGTTCGTCCCGACGAGATTGACGTTGCTCTGGCGATCGAGAGAATCGAAACAGCCACCAGTATGCAGATTCGCCACGTTTCCTCAACCTGGGCGGGCCTCCGCTCCTTCGTGGCCGACCGGCGTCCGGTGGTCGGCTGGGATCCCGATCTGGAGGGTGTCTTCTGGGTGGCGGGTCAGGGCGGATTTGGGATCATGACGTCCCCCCAGCCCACTTTGCCGGGGCGCGTGTCGCACATGAAGGTGGCGTGGGCGGAATCGACGCCCATGCTGAATGCGCCGGTGGCCCGCAGCGCCAGATAATCGTTCACGTCCAGCCACTTGTACAGGCGGGCAAACAGGTCCGGCTCGTTCTCACGCATCCATTGATATTTCCACACAGGGTCTTTGACGCTGGCGGATAGGCCGCCGGTGATTTGCAGGGAACGCAGGGTTTTGCGGGCGTTCCAGCCTTCGATGCGCGGAAAGCCGTGGTAAAGGCCGCGTTCGATTTGGGCGGTGGCGCGGTGGTCCATGTAGCTCATGGGGCGGCGCAGGACCTGGCCCGTTTCAGCCACAGACACAAAGCCCTGCATCTGGGCGCAGAAGGCCATGCCTTTGATGTCGGTCGGGTTGACGCTGGCGCGTCCCATGACGGTGCGCGTGGCGCGGCTGATGGCGGCCCACCAGTCGTCGGCGCTCTGCTCCACGCCGCCGTTGGGCAGGGTGTAGAGCGGGTATTCTTCAATGGCGGCGTCAATCATTGTGATCTGGTTGTCGCCGAGTTGGTAGAGGCAGGATTTATTGCTGGTGGTACCCACGTCGTGGGCCAGGATGTAGGTTGAGGTCATGGGCGTCTCCGTGGATGAATGAAAAACGTATTTTACCGCGGGGGCGTGGAGAACGCAGAGAATTGGGGCGTGAGGCGTAAAGCGTGATGCGTGATGCGTGAAAAAACCTTACGCATCACGCATCACGCAACTGTTTTTTCAATCAAGCGGAAGAACAAAGTTGGCGGCGTTCTCGCGTTCTTGCCAGCCGAGTTTGGCGTAGAAGCCGCGCTGGTAGGATTCCCTGTTACGCATGTTGAGCAATTGCAAACGACAGCAGCCACGTTGTTTGGCTTGTTGGATAACGGCCGTTAACAATTCCGTCCCCACGCCCTGCCCCCGCGCCGCTTCCGCCAAAAACAGCTCAGACACGTATCCCTCCGGTCCGGGCAGAATGAGATAGGGCAGCCAGTGAACGGCCGTGTAACCCACTACCTGGCCGGTTTCGTTTTGGGCGATGAGTACGGTGTAGCTTTGGGGGTTGGCCTGGGCCAGTTGCGTTTGCAGGCGGGCAGTTGTTTTTGCTTCCGTTTCGTTTTGCACTGCCGAGAACCAGCCGATTTCGTGCAGAAGGGAGGCCAGTTGGGGCGCATCTTCGAAATTGGCGAGTCTGATAGTAATAGTCATAGGTCTCGTGGTTCAGGTGACAGTCACCTCTGAGGTGACTGTCACCTATGGATTACCTGTCCAATTGCAGCGCCAGTTCGCCGGGGTCCGTCACCGGCTGCTGGCAGACGAAGCGGCGGCAGAGGTAGGCAGTGGCCTGCCCGTCGCTTTGCGGGCGGCCGGCGAGCAGGGGCACCACGTCACCATTGAGGCCAACGGCCGTTATCAGATTTGGCCGGTACTGTTTGTCAGCCACGTCCAGCAGCTTCATCGTGCCCGTTTTGCCGAACTCGCCCGCGATTGCCAGCTCCTGCGGCTCGCCCAGGATAAAATCGGCGGCGCAGAGCCAGTGGGCGAACCCGGTGGGGAAGTGGGCCATGCGGCTGATCATGCCCTGTACGGCCTGTTCGGCGGCGTCCCAGTAACGGCCGTTTCCCGCATACAATCCAAGCTTAAGCAGCACCTGCGCCGCCATGGCATTGCCGCTGGGCGTGGCGTTGTCCTGCATGTCCTTGGGACGCTGGATGAGGGCTTCGTGGTCGTCGGAGGTGTCGAAAAAGCCGATGCCGTCGGGGTCTTTGAAGTGGACCAGCATGATGTCTGCCAGTTCTTGCGCCCAGGCAAACCAGCGCTCCTCGAAGGTGGTCTGGTAGAGCGCCAGCAGGCCGTCGGCGAGGTAGGCGTAGTCTTCCAGGTAGGCGTTGTATTTGGCCTCGGCTCCCGCTTTCCAGGTGCGCAGCAAACGCCCGGAGCCGTTGGGCTGGCGCATGGTCTGGTACAAAAACTCGGCGTTGGCTTTGGCCGCCTGCACGTAATCGGGACGGGGCAGGATGCGCCCGGCTTCGGCGAAGGCCGCCAGCATCAGGCCGTTCCAGGCAGTCAGCACCTTGTCGTCCAGTCCAGGCCAGACCCGACCGGCGCGTACTTCGTAGAGCTTTTGGCGCGAATTCGCCAGCCGCGCCTTCAACTCGTCTACGCCAATCTGGAAGTGTGCGGCCACTGCTTCCGGCGGGCGCGAGACGTGGAGGATGTTTTTGCCTTCCCAGTTGCCGCGTGCGGACACGTCGTAATAGTGCATGAAGAGGTCGGCGTCTTCGCCCAGGGCTGCGCGGATTTCGGCCGGCTGCCAGACGTAGAATTTGCCTTCTTCGCCTTCGCTGTCGGCGTCGTAGCTGGAGTAGAAGCCGCCTTGTTCGTGGCGCATTTCGCGCAGCACGAAGTCGAGCGTTTCGGCGGCGACGCGGCGGTAGAAGAAGTCGCCTGTTACCTGGTAGGCGTGCAGGTAGACGCGGGCCAGCAGGGCGTTGTCGTAGAGCATTTTCTCGAAGTGAGGCACCAGCCAGCGGTCGTCGGTTGAATAGCGGGCGAAGCCGCCGCCGATCTGGTCGTACATGCCGCCGTTGGCCATCATTTTAAGGGTGTGTTCGGCCATGTGGAACGCGGTTGGATTGCCCTGGCGGTTGTCGAGGCGCAGCAGAAATTCCAGGGTCATGGAGGGCGGGAACTTAGGCGCGCGGCCAAAACCGCCCTGGTCTTCGTCGAAAGTGCGCCGCAGGCCATCCAGGGCGGCGTCAAACAGGCTTTCGTCGAGCAGATGCTCCTGGTCGCCCTGGGTGATAATCTGGTTGAGGCGGTCGGTGAGATGGGCGGCGTTTTCGTCGATGTCGGCGCGTTGTTCGCGCCAGGCGCGCTGGAGGCTGGCTAACAACTGGGGAAAGCTGGGCATGTTGTAACGCGGGGTGGGTGGGAAGTAGGTGCCGCCGAAAAACGGCCGTCCTTCCGGCGTGAGAAAGACGGTCATGGGCCAACCGCCCTGCCCGGTAAGGGCGACGACGGCGTTCATGTAGATGCTGTCCAGGTCGGGGCGTTCTTCGCGGTCTACTTTGATGTTGATGAAGTGGGCGTTCATAGTGGCGGCGATTTCTTCATCTTCAAAGGATTCGTGGGCCATGACGTGGCACCAATGGCAGGCGGCGTAGCCGATGCTGAGCAGGATGGGTTTGTCTTCGGCGCGGGCGCGGGCGAGAGCTTCTTCGCCCCAGGGATACCAGTCGACGGGGTTGTCGGCGTGCTGGCGCAGGTAGGGGCTGGATTCGTGTATTAGACGGTTGGGCATGGGGCCTCCGGAAATTGTGAATTGTGAATTGTGAATTGTGAATGGTGGTGTCTTGAGGATAATAGTACCGGAAATGATGAGAAAGCGAAACGAAATTAAGGCAGCGCAAATGTTTGTGGTGGGGCTGATTTTGACGGCAGCGCTGTTGTATTTTCCGCCGTATGCCTGGGCCTGGGTGGGGGATGATTACGTGCAGTTGGGATACGTGTTGGGGTTCTTGGAACGGCCGTTTACTGCTATCCAACTTTTCAACCCCTATTCCTTACCCTGGTACTACCGCCCGCTGCAAAACGGGTGGTTTTTGGTCAACCGGCTGGTTTTTGGCCTGAATCCGGCGGCGTTTTACTGGCAGATGGTGTTGTGGCACGCTCTGGCGGCCGCGCTGATGTATCGGGTGCTGCGCCAGTTTGGCGTTAGCTCGTTGGCGGCGGCGCTGGCGACGGCGTTGTTTGCCCTGCACGGCCATTACGTGGACGTGGTGGGCTGGAACAGCAGCGTGGCGATTGTGATGGCGGGGGTGTTTTCGCTGGCGTCGTTGAGCTGCTATTTGGAATTTTTTAACGCAAAGAACGCAAAGAAAAGCAAAGATTTGTTATTGGCGTTTCAATTTTTTGTGCTGGCGCTGCTGGCGCATGAAGAGGCGGTTTTGCTGCCGCTGTTTCTGGTCGTTTTGACGCTGGTACAGAGCAGGAGGCAAAAGGCAGGAGGCAAAAGGCAAAAGGCAAAAAGCAGAGACCACACCCCATCACCTCCACACCCCATCCCCTCTACACCCTATCACCTCTACCTCCTGGCCGGTATGTTAGTGGTAACGGCCGTTTTTATCCTCATCCAGTTCACCCGGCCCAATCTCACCATCGACCTTGGCGAAACGCCGGCGGCGCAGTGGTGGGAACTGGTTTCGCCGGTGAAAGCCGCCCAGTTTGTCAAGGATTTGTCACTGCGTTATACGCTGACCTTTAACTGGGATGCAGCGCAGCAGATTGCGCCGATTTTGTTGGCGCTTGCCATTTTTCTGCTGCTGGGCGCCTGGTTTTTGTGGGGAAACTGGACCGTGCGCCTGGGTTTGATTTGGGTACTGCTGCACGTGGGGTTGATTTACGCCACGTTGTACCAGGCGAGGCCGAACCTGCTGGCAGGGCGGCATTTTTATCAGGCGTCGATTGGCATGGCGCTGGCGTTGGGTGGCAGCATGGACCAACTGCTGGCGCTGTCGGAGCGGCGGCTGCGGCTGGGTCGATGGCGGGTATCGGTGATGGCGGTGGCGCTGGTGGCAGTGGTAACGGCCGTTCTGCTCAGCCACATTTCCAGCGCCCTCACAACTCAGCAAGCCTGGCTGGCCCGCGCCGAAAGAGACAACTCGGCCAGAGCGCAGATGCAGGCCCTTTTGCCCGAAATCGGAGCAGACACGCGCTTGTTTGCCCATCGTTTCCCCGTCACCCCCAAATTTTTACGCGCTGTCACCGAAGTCTGGTATGAATTGGGGGCGCCGCTGCCCATGCCATCCGGCAGTCTGGCGCAGCTGCGGCTGCATGGCAAAGCCACCCCGGATTACTACGTCTTCGATTATGAGGCGGGCAGGCTCTATAACCTGATGCCGGAACTGCAATGGGCCGACGAGACGGAGTTCATTTGGAGCCGCGAACCGCGATTGGACGCGGTCGCCGGAGACGGCGCAGTGGTGGAAAGCGCCACGGAGCGCGGGGAACAGGGTCTGGCGGTGGTCGGACCACCGGATGACCGGCGCTTCGCCGTGAAGCTGGCGCCTGTGGCTGTGGTCGATGGCTGGCTTTCGCTGGCTTACGTAATCCCGGAGGTTCCGGCGGGCAGCGACCTGCGCCTGGGCATACGCACGGATGCGCCGTCTGGCGCGCCGGTGCGCGTGCGCCTGGACCCTGCTCCGGGCGACCCCGTCACACTGTATGAGGGCCGGGTCACAGGCGAATGGCTGGATTTAACGGAATCGATGGCGGAATATGCGGGACAGACGGTGGTGTTGAGGTTGGAAACGGCCGTTGCGCCCGGCGGCACGGTTTACTGGGGCAATCCGCGTTTTGTGATGGGGGAATGATAACCTGACTACTTCTCTAACCACGCCAAAACTTCTGCGATAAACAAGGGGAAGGTCGTTCGTGCTTTCTCCCATCCTACCCAAACCTGTTGCACGTCGATATCGTGATACAAATGCACTAATACGTTACGAAAACCACCAAGCCCTCTGATTTGACTGTAAAGTTCATCGGAAATCACTTGTTTGTCGTGCAAGAATTGCAGACTTTCTTCGTAACTGTGAGCATACAAGCCGAACTCGCTGGTTAAAATGTGATCTGCAATATCCAAAATCAAGGCTGCCCCGGCGATTAAACCCCGTTCGATGATCCAGCGCTGGCTCATATCCTGCTGTAAATCGACCAGGGTTAAATTATCGTGCCGATGCAGTTCATTCAGGATCCGATCCAATTCTTTGAGGCGTTCTGTTATGCTTTCTCGTTTGACAACCATGAAGCACTTCTGGCACGCAGCATCTGTTCCTGGCTGCGGCGGAGATAAGCTGTGTCTTTGTACTCGCGCAGCACAGACATTTCAAACTGGCGTCGATTTTCTTCGCTGACGCCATACAATAATTTACCATTGCTGATGATTTCAAAACGCAACACAGGGTGGGCTAACCGCAAATCTACCACATCTATACGTTCAACATCCAACCACTCAGCAATCAATTGACGCATTGGAAAAGCCGGTTGTTCGGCGGGCATAAGCAGGGCAATGTCCACATCGTTCGCAGGACCATCTTGAGCAAGCGAGCCAAACAGATAGGCCAGTTCGACGCCATTCTGGGCTAGAAAATCTGGCAGTTTTTGCCAGATTCTTTCTTTGATGTTTGCCGGTAAAGGCTTGAATTTGTACCACTGTTCACTCATGCCCATATTGTCAAGTATATCACAAGCTCAAACACCCCATCACCTCTACACCGCATCACTCTTTCCGCAGTCCGGCTTGCAGTGACGCCACAAACTCACCTGCCGCTTCCGCTTTCGACCTGGCTTTGTCGGCCACATGGATCAAGGCGCTGCCTACGATGACGCCATCGGCCAGGGCGCCTACTTTGGCGGCCTGTTCCGGCGTGCCGATGCCAAAACCTACGGCCAACGGCGCCGATGTCTGCGCCCGCACCCGCGCCACAAACTCGCCCAAGTCAGCCTGCACCTGGGAGCGTGCGCCGGTGACGCCCGTCAGACTCACCAGGTAGATGAAACCCTGCGCCCGCGCCGCCACATGGGCGATACGCTGCGGATTGCTGGTGGCCGCCAGGAAGTGGACCAGGACCAATCCTGCCTGACTGGCTGCCTTTTCCAGTTCGTCTGCTTCTTCGGGCGGCAGATCCGGCACGATGAAGCCGTCTGCCCCGGCGGTGGCGGCGTCGCGCACATAGTTCTCGATGCCGTAGGCCAGGATGGGGTTGTAGTAGCCCATGAGCATAAAGGGCCTGTCTACGCCGCGCTGGCGCAGTTCGCGCACCATCGCCAGACAGTCGGCGGTGGTGGCCCCGTTTTCCAGGGCGATTTGGGTGCTGCGCTGGATGGTGGGGCCGTCTGCCAGCGGGTCACTGAAGGGCACGCCCAACTCGATGAGATCGCTGTAGGGCGCGATGGCTTCGACCACGTCCAGCGAGGTGGCGCGGTCGGGGAAGCCCAGGGTAAAGTAGGGCATGAGGGCGGCGGTTTGGGTTTGTTGGGCGCGGGCAAAAGCGGCGGCGATATGGGCACGGCCGTTGTTGTGGGAACGGCCGTTTTTCATTTCAGTTTTGTTAGTCATTGGTTCTCCTCAGATTAACCGCAGAGAACGCGGAGGTGCGGAGAAGATCCTTCGGCAAGCTCAGGGAAAAGCTGCGTAAGCTGCGAAAGCTGCGGATAGTTTTGTTGGCTTGTGAGAGGAGATTATAACAAGCAATGGGATTTGGTTATAATGCGGCCTTTATCAAACAAGAGCCAGAGTGTTTTCCTCTCGCTCTCGCTTTTTTTGGAGGAAGCCTGATGAAGCGTTTGATTGTGTTGATGATGGGCGTCTGGCTGTTGGCGACAGCCTGCGCTCCTGCCGCCCAGCCGCCGACGGCCACGGCCGTTCCCGCCCCAGTTCAGGAAGCAGAAGCGGTAGTTGTTCAAACGGCCGTTCCCACCAACACCCCGGCGCCGCCGACCAACACTCCGGAACCCACCGCCGAGCCGGAGCCGACGGAAACGCCTGTGGCGGAAAGCGCCGCAGACAATGCGTCTATTTTGGGGCCGATTTTAAGTGAAGCGGTTGTCATTGAGGCGGCGGATGGGCTGGAACTGGACGCCACCTTTTACGCGGCGGAAGGGTTGGAGAAGGCGCCGGGCGTGATCTTGCTCCACATGCTGGGCAGCAGCCGCACCATTTGGGAAACGGTGGGTCTGGCTGATGTATTGGCAGCCAATGGCTACGCCGTGCTGGCGTTGGACATGCGCGGTCACGGCGAGACGGGCGGCAGCCAGGACTGGGCGCAGGCGGAAGATGACATCCAGCGAGTGTGGCAATATTTTGTGGGCAGGCCAGAGGTAGATGGGGAGAAAACGGCCGTTCTTGGAGCCAGCATCGGTTCCAACATGGCGCTCATCGCCGCAGCCAACGAGCCAACCATACGCACTGCCATCTTGCTTTCGCCCGGCCTAAACTTTCGCGGCGTCGCCCCGGCGGAACGGCTGCCCGATTATGGCGGCCGTCCCCTGTTCATCGTCGCCAGCGAAGATGATTATTACTCAATGGACAGCGCGAACAAACTGGCGGAAACGGCCGTGGGCGAAACTGAGGTCAAAATCTACGAAGCCGCCGGACACGGCACTGAAATGTTTGCGCCGCAGCCTGACCTGACTGCGCTTATTTTGGACTGGCTGGCGCAGCATCTGGTTGAATAATGCCCGCAGATGTGATTACTAAGCCTCTCGAGGGCTGAGCCTGTCGAAGCCCGTGTTGCCTGCGATAAGCTCAGGCAACGGACTTAGTAGTTACCCGCAGATAAATGAAATCTGAGAGCTTGCCGGCGCAGCTGCAACCAGGGATATCAGCTTACGTATACAATGGTGTAATGAGTTACAAATCCTGACAGTTGCGACGCACTTGCAAAAAGTGCGTCGCATTTCTTAATCTTAAAATATTACATTTTGGTTTGTGCCAAATGAGGAGAGAAAATGAGTTTACTTGGTAACATTCTGTGGTTGATTTTTGGTGGTTTTCTGGCCGGCATGGGTTACATCATTGGGGGGCTGCTGCTCTGCCTGACAATTATCGGCATTCCCTTTGGGCTGCAATCTATCCGCATTGGCGTGGCTAACTTTGCCCCATTTGGCAAAGAGATTGTGGACGCCAATCGCACCGGCGGCTGCCTGGGTCTGGCTTTTGACATCATTTGGGTGGTGTTGTTTGGTTGGGAAATTGCCATTGCCCACCTGATCAGCGCCGGTATTATGGCGATTACCATCGTGGGTATCCCCTTTGCCGTGCAGCACCTCAAGCTCATTCCGGTGGCGCTGTTCCCGTTTAATTATGAACTAAAATAGGAGACGCTTTTAGAGCGTGGTGCAAAGTCCCCGGTATTTACTCAAATGCCGGGGACTTTTTTTGTGCGGTCTACACTCTGTATTCAGGTGTGCGGGGAGTTTTGGTGGATGCTGGTAAGAGATTACAAAAGTCTGCCAGACTTTTGTAATCTGGAGTGTCAACTAAAGTCCCGCACGCTCCGCATTCAGATTCATATTGACAGTTCTGTATAACATTGTTACAAAAGATTTATGGAATATAAAGTTTTAGTCGTTGAGGATGAAAGAACGCTCCTGGAAACCCTGGAGTATAACTTGACGCATCAAGGTTACCAGGTATATACGGCTGAAAACGGCCGTGACGCCGTGGATTTAGCGCGTTCAGAAGTCCCAGATTTGATTGTGCTCGACGTGATGCTGCCCGGCATCGATGGCTTTGAAGTCTGCCGCATTTTACGCCGGGAATTAAGCGTACCCATCATCATGCTGACTGCCCGCAGTGAAGAGGTGGATAAAATTGTGGGCCTGGAAATGGGCGCCGACGATTACCTGACCAAGCCGTTTAGCATGAGGGAATTGCTGGCGCGCGTTAAGGCGCTTTTGCGGCGCGTGGAACTGATTCGAGAACAAATGGCTACTGAACAAGTGGCGAATGGCGCCGAATCAACGGATCCTAAACCTATTACGGCCCTCAAATTTGACAATATGGTGATTGACCAGAATCGGCGCGAAGTGCGTTTGGATGGCAAAGCGGTGCGGTTGAAACCCAAAGAATTTGATTTGCTGCTGTTTTTAGCGCGTAATCAGGGCATGGCCTTGTCACGCGATTTGATTCTGGAGCGGGTTTGGGGCTGGTCTTATGACGGTAACAGCCGCACGGTGGATGTGCACGTGCGCTGGCTGCGCGAGAAAATTGAGCCGGACCCGCAAAATGCCAGCCGCATTGTGACGGTACGGGGCATTGGTTACCGTTTCGACGGATAACTGGCTATGTTTGCGAAGATGCGCTGGCGCATCACTCTCCCTTTTTTGCTCTTAAGTTTTGTCTTGATGGGCGGGCTGCTGATTGTTGTTTCCCGTCCGGCTTGTGCTGGTGACCCCGCTTGTGTGCAAACGGCCGTTCTGTTCACATCTGTCCTCCTGATTTTCGGCGTCCTGGCTGTGGGGCTGGCACTGATACGCCTCCCTGAAAAACAAATCAACCAATTGATTACCACCACACAGCGTCTGCTGCAAGGCGACCGTCATACGCCGCTGCCCCGACAGGGGTTTGGCGAATTGGGCGAATTGTCACGGTTGTACAGCGCCCTCATCGATCAGGACAATGACATCATTTCCCACGTTCAGGAAGAACGCGACCAGTTGTCACGGGTGTTGGTTTACATGGCCGATGGCGTCATCATTGCCGATCAGATTGGCCGCGTGCGTCAGATTAACCCGGCCGGCTGCCGCTTGTTGGCTACCACGGCGGAAAAAGCGACAGGTCATACGCTGGCGGAAGTGCTGCGCCATCATGAATTGATTGACTTGTGGCAGCGCTGTCAACGTGAGCAGGCGGAGCAGTTTGCAGCGGTGGAAGTGGGTCAGCACTTGTTTCTACAGGCAATCATGACGCCTTACCGGCATGAAGATTCGCAGGCATATCTGGTTATCCTGCAAGATTTAACCACCATTCGTCGCCTGGAAACGGTGCGGCGCGATTTCATCAGCAATATTTCGCATGAATTACGCACGCCGCTGGCTTCTTTGCGGGCGGTGGTGGAGACGCTGCAAGATGGTGCGTTGGCAGACCCGCCGGCGGCGCAGCGTTTTTTGGGCCGCGCCGAGCATGAAGTGGACACGCTGACGCAGATGGTGGAGGAGTTGTTGGAATTGTCTCGCATTGAGTCCGGGCGAGTGCCGATTCGCCTGTCGCCAACGGCCGTTATCGACCTGGTTGCCATCCCTTTGGAGCGCTTCAAAGCGCAGGCGGAACGGGACAATATCGAACTCATTTTGGATTTGCCGGATAATCTGCCCCTCGTCTTTGCCGACGCCAATCGCGTGCAGCAAGTGATCAACAATTTGTTACACAACGCCCTCAAATTTACGTCCAAAGGCAGCATCACGGTGACGGCATTTGCTGTCGAACAGGCGCCCAAGCACATCAAACAAGTCATCGAAGGGCTGCCGCCCGCTGTTGTCATTTGCGTTCAGGATACAGGCGTGGGCATTCCGGCTGAGGATTTGGCGCGCATTTTTGAACGATTTTACAAGTCTGACCGGGCGCGTACCAGAGGCCGCGGGGGAACCGGGCTGGGTTTGGCGATTGCGCGCCATATTGTGCAGGCGCATAACGGCCGTTTGTGGGCCGAGAGCAAAGAGGGTAAAGGCAGCACTTTCTACTTCTCCTTGCGGACTGCTTGAGAAACCGGCATTTAGTTTTCGGTTTTTTAGCTGGTGGGAGGGGACCAATCTTTGTGACGGGTCCCATCTTTTTGGGGATACTGTTAACCATTTGTTAACATAATATTAGTTAAACCTTAATTGGGACGTGTTATGCTCGCCCATACTATGGCGCGGGGAAATTTTGAACAGCAGTTACACCAATTGCAAGAAAAACTGCTCATTTTGAGCAGTAAGGTGACAGGCAACCTGACGTTGGCGGCTAATATCTTGTACCGCGCCGATGCCCAGGAAGCGCACCGTTTGATTGCGGCGGATGAGGCGATCAACCAGGCGCAGGTGCAGATTGAGCAGATGTGTCTGGCGTTAATTGCCACCCAGCAGCCGAGAGCCACTGATTTGCGTTTGATAACGGCCGTTTCCGCCATCGCCAGTGAACTGGAACGCATCAACGACTACGCCAAAGGCATCGCCAAAATCAGCCTCTCTTTTACCCCGATAGGATTGGGCAGCGAAGTCGCTATCTTGCGTGAAATGGGCGACCAACTGCAAGGCATGTTGACCGGCGCCATTGACGCCTTCATTGAACGCGACGTACCTCAGGCTTGTGCGATTCACGCGGCGGACCAGGCCATTGACATTCTCTACCAGCAAATTCAGCGAGAACTCCTGGCTTACCTCATGACTCATGTGGAAGTGATGGAAAACGCCACAAAATTGATGTGGGCGGCCCACAATTACGAACGAGCGGGGGACCGCATTGGCAATATTTGCGAACGGGTTGTTTTTCTGGTGACGGGCGAGATAATAGAGTTACCTTATGACGAGTGGCTTATGCAAATTACGCCTGAGGTATCCTATGTCTCACCCCCTGATTGAAACGGCTTCCCTTTTTCTCAAACTTGGTATCCTCGGTTTTGGCGGTCCGGCCGCCCACATCGCCATGATGGACGATGAGGCGGTGCGCCAGCGGAAATGGCTCACCCGTGAAGATTTCCTCGACTTCGTGGGCGCCACCAATCTCATTCCCGGTCCTAATTCCACAGAAATGACGATGCACATCGGCTACGTGCACGCCGGGTTTGCGGGCATGATGGTGGCGGGTGTGGCGTTTATCTTGCCGGCGGTGCTGATTACGCTGGGGTTTGCCTGGTTGTATGCCGAGTATGGCAGCCTGCCGCAGGTACGGCCGTTTCTGGCCGGCGTTCAACCGGTGATCATTGCGGTGATTTTGGGGGCGGTGTGGCGGCTGGGGCGGAAGGCGGCGAAAAACTGGCAGCTTTTGACGATTGGTCTGGCCGCGATGGCGGCTGTACTTTTGGGCGTCAACGAAGTTCTGGCGTTATTCGCCATTGGTATTCTGGGCATGTTTTGGCTGGTCTGGACGAAGCGCCGTGAGCAGGGCAGCAGTTTACCCTTGTTTTTACTGCCGATGGCGCAGTCGTTTTGGCAGCAGGCTGGATTTTTTGCGCAGACAACGGCCGTTGCGCCGGGCCTGTGGCAGATATTCTTCTTCTTCCTGATGATTGGCAGTGTCTTGTACGGCTCTGGCTATGTCCTGGTCGCTTTCCTTGAAGGCTGGCTGGTGAACGACTTTGGCTGGCTGACGCAGCAGCAGCTTTTGGACGCGGTAGCCGTGGGGCAGTTTACGCCCGGACCGGTATTGACCACTGCCACCTTCATCGGTTATCAACTGAACGGGCTGGCGGGGGCGCTGGCGGCGACGTTGGGTATCTTTTTGCCTTCGTTTATCTTCGTCGCCATTCTGAACCCGCTGGTGCCCCGCCTGCGCCAGAACGCCTGGACAGGCGCTTTTTTGGACGCCATCAACGTCAGTGCTATCGGTCTCATGACGGCCGTTCTCTTCCGCTTAGGCAGCCATACCCTCACCAGTTGGTGGGCGTGGTTGATATTTGGGATAACGGCCGTTCTGACCCTCCGCTTCAATATCAGCTCCATCTGGCTCGTCCTCGCTGGCGCTCTCCTCGGTTGGATCTTCCTCCGTTAACAATTGTCAATTGCCAATTGACAATTGACAATTGGCAATTAATCACCCCTGCCGCCCCGTAATATAAGACTCCGTCAACTCTTCTTTCGGCTTCGTAAACAAATCATCCGTGCCGCCAAATTCTATCAACTTACCCAGCCAGAAAAACCCCGTCCAATCCGAAGCTCGCGCTGCTTGCTGCATACTGTGAGTCACAATCACAATCGTGTAGTCATGAGACAACTCCCGCATCAAATCCTCAACATGCAGCGTGGCAATGGGATCCAACGCCGAACACGGCTCATCCATCAGAATGACTTCCGGCTCTACTGCAATGGCGCGGGCAATACACAAGCGCTGCTGCTGCCCCGGATTTAAATCCAGCGCCGAGCCTTTCAACTTGTCCTTTACCTCATCCCACAGAGCGGCCCTTTGCAAACTGGTGACGATAATTTCTTCCAGATCCCGATTTTTTGCCATGCCCAAAATGCGCGGACCATAGGCCACGTTATCGTAAACGGACTGGGGGAAGGGATTCGGCCGTTGAAACACCATGCCCACCCGCTGCCGCAGTTCGGTTACATCCACGTCGAGATCGTAAATATTTTTGCCGTCCAGCAAGATTTCACCTTCAGCGCGGGCATTACGAATGGTGTCGTTCATGCGGTTCAGAGCGCGCAAAAAAGTAGATTTGCCGCAGCCAGACGGCCCAATCAGGGCTGTAATCTGGTTGCGGCGAATGGGCAAGTTCAGGTCAATGAGCGCCTGGAAATTCCCGTAAAAAAAGTTGAAATGATTCACTTCGATTTTGTTGTTCATAGTTTCGTGTTTGTATAATTTCTGTAACTATACAACCAGTCGAGGGCTGAGCCTGTCGAAGCCCGGTTCCCTTCGACAGGCTCAGGGAACCTACCTGCCTGTCGAAGCCCGGTTCCGCCTTCGACAAGCTCAGGCTGCACCTGTATGTATAGATACTAATTTCTTAACCAAACCTGCCCGTCACATAATCTTCTGTGCGCTTTTGCTGGGGGTGTACAAATATTTGTGTCTGGTCGCCAATCTCGATGACCTCGCCATCCAGCAAAAAAGCGGCTCGATCTGCCAGACGGGAGGCCTGCTGCACGCTGTGGGGCGCCATAATGATGGTATATTTTTTCTTCAGTTCGGTGAGCGATTGTTCCACGATAGCCGTGGAAATGGGATCCAGGCCGGAGGTCGGATTATCCAGCAGGATGACATCTGGCTCCAGTGCCAGACTACGGGCCAGACACAAGCGCTGTTTTTGCCCGCCAGACAGGGCAAAGGCGGAATCGTCCAACCGGTCTTTCACTTCGTCCCACAGAGCCGATTGGCGCAAAGAGCGTTCCACCCGTTCATCAAGGGTCGTTTTGTCGCGGATGCCTGCCATTTTCAGACCATAGGTCAGGTTTTCGTAAATCGTACCGGGCAGGGGCACGGGCACGGCAAATACCATGCCGATCCGCCGGCGCAGGGTGATAACGTCGATGCCGGGGGCAAAAATGTTTTGCCCGGTAAAGGTGATCGCGCCTTCGAAGACGGTATTGTCTTGTAGATCAGATAAGCGGTTTAATAAGCGCATCAGCGTTGTTTTGCCGGACCTAGAGGGACCAAATAAAACAAACAACTCATTGGGTTTAATGTCTACACTGACGTTTTTGAGCGCCTGTGCGCCATCACCGTAGGTGTAGGAGACGTTTTGGATGTTGATGATAGGTTCAGTCATGTGTAGTTTCCTTGTCTACCATTCCCGCCGCCGCCGCATGGTGGTGCGGATTAACGTGGCTACCAGAATCATGGAGAGGACGATGAAGAGCAGGACGAGCGCCGTGGCGAACTGGATATCCAGGGGCATACCGGGCACTTGCGTGGCGATGACATACAGGTGGTAGGGCAGCGCCATGGTCTGGTCGAACATGGATTCGGGCAGTCTGGGCAGGTAAAAAGCGGCGGCGGTGAACAGGATGGGCGCTGTTTCGCCAGCGGCGCGGCCCAGGCCCAAAATGACTCCGGTGATAATACCCGGCGTGGCTTGCGGTAAAATCTGGTAGCGCACGGTTTGCCAGCGGGTCGCGCCGACGCTGTAACTGACCATGCGAAATTCCTGGGGCACGGTGTTGATGGCTTCTTCGGCGGTGGAAATGACGACGGGCAGGGTCATTAAGCCCAGGGTGAGGGAACCGGCGATGATGGAGGTGCCCATGTTGAGGAACAGCACGAAGACGCCCAGTCCAAACAAGCCGTAGACGATGGAGGGAATGCCCGCCAGGTTGACGATTGCCAGGCGGATGGTGCGTGTGAGGCGGTTTTCTTTGGCGTATTCGGCCAGGTAGATGGCGGCGCAGATACCCAGGGGGATGGCGGCGATGGCGGTACCGAAGGTGAGCAGGATGGTACCGACGATAGCGGGGAAGATGCCGCCTTCTGTCATGCCGTTGGTGGGGAACTGGGTGATAAACTGCCAATTGATGACGCCGATGCCGCGGACGATGGTGTAGACCACGACTAGAATAATGGGGATGACGACGATGGCGGAAACGGCCGTTATCAGCCCATTTGCCACTCGTTGTGTTTGTTGTCGGTTCATATCTGGCTCCCGCGGCGGCGGATACCATTGCCGCCAATGAGTTTGGTTGCCAACGAGTTGATCAAAAAGGTGATCAGGAACAGGACGATACCAATGGCAAACAACACGCTGTAATGCACGCTGCCGCTGGCGACTTCGCCCATTTCGGCGGCGATGGTGGCTGTCATGGTGCGGATGGGCTGGAAGTAGAGGCCGCTGCTCAGGCTGGGAATGTTGGCGGCGTTGCCCGTCACCAGCATCACGGCCATGGTCTCGCCGATGGCGCGGCCAATGCCCAGCATGACGGCGATGACAATGCCCGAACGAGCGGCGGGCAGCACCACGCGCCAGATGGTCTGCCATTGGGTGGCGCCCAGCGCCAGCGAACCGTCACGGTACTCTTTGGGCACGGCGTACAGGGCGTCTTCGGTGATGCTGATGATGGTGGGCAGCGCCATGTAGGCCAGAATCAGGGAGCCGGTGAAAGCGGTGAGGCCGGTGGGGGCGCCCATGTTTTGGATGGCCGGCGCCAGCAAGACCCAGCCCAGGAAACCCAGCACGATGGAAGGAATCCCGGCCAAGACTTCAATGAGGGGCTTCAAAATTTCGCGCAGCCAGGGTGGGGCCAGTTCTCCCAGGAAAACGGCCGTTGTCAACCCCAGCGGCACTGCCATCACCACCGCTCCCAGCGTCACCAGCAGGGAGCCGATGAGCAGCGGCGCCAGCCCATACATGTCTTCAATGGGATACCAGCGGCGGCTGGCAAATTCGTTAATCGAGATGTGGAAGAGAGCCGGAATCCCTTCCTTCAGCAGAAAGACAAATATCAAGATGATGATGCCAATCGTGGAAACACCAGCAATGCGAATGATGCCTTCCATGATGATTTCTCTCTTGGGACGCGGCGGCGCATCCTCCAAAGAGGGCGCGCTAATTTCTGGTGTGGTCATATCCTTTTCTCCATCAATGGTGTGGGGTGTGGCCCTCTCCCCATCCCCCTCCCAGTGGGCGAGGGCGCCTGTTCCCTCTCCCTTTGGGGGAGGGATTGAGGATTTTTGTCATGGCTGTGTGGTTAGTTTGTCAAGGGCACAAAACCAAGATTTTCTACAATTTGCTGCCCGGCGGGGCCTAAAATCCAGTTCAGGTATTCGCCAATGACGCCGCTAGGCTGCCCGGCTGTATACAGGAACAGGTTTCTGGCAAGCGGATATTCGCCCGATAACGCGGAGGCGATAGTAGGCATGACGTAAGGCGAATCATTATCCTGGGCAATGGCAATTATTTTTTCATGTTCCGGGTCTACGTAGCCTAATCCGTCATACCCGATAGCTCTGGGATTGCGGCGCAGCTCACTGGTGATGCCTACGGAGGAAGTCATCAGCAGGGTTTGCGGCGCAAAAATGTCTTTGTTGTCTGATTCGCCGCGCCGCACCACCTCTTCCAAAAAGTAAACGTGGGTGCCGGAATTGGTCTCGCGGGAAAGCAGCACGATGGGAGCGTCGATGCCGCCGACCTCCTGCCAGTTTGTAACGCGCCCGGTGTACATGTCGGCCAGTTGGTCGATGGTGAGTTGGTCCACCGGATTGTCAGGATGCACGATGACAGCCAGAGCGTCAATGGCGACGACGTGTTCGACCGCTTCAACGCCGTTGGCGGCGGCATCCGCGTATTCGTTTTCTTTCATGGCCCGCGAGGCGTTCGCCATATCAACGGTGCCGTTGATGAGGGCGGCGATGCCGGTGCCGGACCCGCCGCCGGTGACGGCGATAGAGACATTAGGCTCGACGTCCCGGTAAGTTTCAGCCCAGGAGAGGGCTATATTGACCATGGTGTCTGAGCCTTTGTTTTGGATGGTTGTTTGGGTTTCGCCGGGTACTTCTTCAGCGGCAACGGCCGTTTGGCCTCCGCTGCAACCCGTCAATAACAGACTCGTTGACAATAGAACGAGCAAAATCCAGGCAAGGGGAATGTAGACTGTTTGTTTGTGATTCACTTTGTTTTTCCTGTTTTGGGGCAGAAAAGTATCCTTTCCATTCAAAAAGCGTAGGCAATTTTACATCGTTAACAGTTTGTTAACATGCTTATCCTGTTAATGATTTGTTAACAAAAGCTGTTTTGGCGGGGATATTGTTAACAATCTGTTAACAATATGAGAGATAGGGTAGAAGAAGAAAGGGGATAGATAGTGCGCCCACCGCAAGTCGCGGGTATGACCTCTAGACACCCCGCCTGTTGCTCGCCACGCAAAACTCCATAAGATCCCAAAGAAACATTTTTACAAAGCCAGCTCACCGGAACAAAAATTAAAACGAAAGGGAGGGAATATTATTCCCCTAATTCTTCCTTGGTCACAATTTGCAATTCCAGTTCTCCCCTTGCTACTATCTCTTGCTCTGCCTTTTTTCTATCGACCAGGGGTTCTTTTTGAAGATAAACGCGGGCATCCTCTAAATAATTCAAAGCTGTGCGCATGTTGCCTGTGGTGTTGTAAATAAACCAGGCCACATCTTTTGCTAAATCTTGTTCCCTTCCGGGTTCGCTCTCCGTGGCTGGTGGTTCTTCGTATTTTGGCTGCTCCTCCGGCGAAGGCTCTGATAACTTTTCAAGATAGGCGATAGCCTTATGATTCAACCCAACTGGCAGTTCGATTTTTGCAAGCCCATACCCACCGGCGCTATTCTCTCCGCTTTTCGCATATATGAAAAATTGCCGTTGTTTCAACCCGTTGAAAAGTCTTAACGCATCTTGACCAAACTTCTCAGTCCACGTCTCATCAAACCCCATAAACTTGAAATCCGGATCATTCACCGTCTTTTCATACAACCATTTCAGGAATTCATCAGACCTTGCCTGGGGATCGTTTTTATCCACTGGTATCATGCTCATATCGGTTATTCTCCCTTTAAGACTGTATCAGCAGCCCCATTCTTTTCCCCATAGCATACTTCTCCATTCACTATCAGTCTAGTTTTGTTCATAACAAGCTGTTAACAAAACCATAGCCAACTGTTAACCAAGCCTCTGCCAATTGTTAACGTATCGGCGCTAAACTCCTAAAGTTCATCAATTAAAAAGGGCATACCGTGTGCGCATCCATCGTTTGGAATGCGCACTATTTTTGCCCAAAGACAAAATATTTTAGGAGAAGACTAGAAAAATGCGATTCAAGATATTCACCGCAACAACATTGATATTGATCATCCTTCTGGCTGCCTGTGGTGGGTCAACTGCCGAACCCCAGGTCATTACAGAAACCGTCACCGTAGAAGTGACCCGCGTCGAGACTGAAACAGTTGTCGAAACCGTCGTCGAAACGGTCGTCGAAACCGTCGTCGAAACACAAACCGTAGAAGTTGTGGCTCTGCCCCCCGTAGACGCCCTAGCCGTCACCGGCGACATCGTCACTGCCGGCAGTTCCACCGTATTCCCGTTGAGCGAACGCATGGCTGAACGCTTCCAGAGCGAAGGTTACACCGGGAACATCACCGTAGACAGCATCGGCTCCGGCGCTGGCCTGGAACGCTTCTGCGTGGCTGGCGAGTCTGACATTGCCAACGCCAGCCGTCCCATCAAAGACAGCGAAATCGAATCCTGCCAGGCCATTGGCCGTGAGCCGATTGAGTTCCGTGTAGGCACAGACGCTTTGGCCGTTGTTGTTAGCTCGGAGAACGATTTTGCCACCGATGCCACCATCGAAGAACTGGCGCTCATCTT
>JAWOGU010000615.1:0-3156 GCA_046496595.1 Chloroflexota bacterium | reverse complement strand
CGCGCTGCTCAAACCATTTTGCGCCAGGCGCGCCATCAGCGCCGCATATTCCCCGGCAGTCCCCTGCGGATTGAGATTTTCAGTGAAAAAACGCTGCGTGCTGACCGAAGGCCGCCGCATTTCGCGCCGCCACTCATTTTGCGCCGCACGAAAATCAGGGTCCTGGATAAAGGCGTCGGCCAACAACATCGCCTCCTGGCCATACTTAGCCGGGTCTTCCAGATAGCTTTGGACAGCCGCCGTGTCGCTGGCAAAACCGCGGGTGATGTTGCCCATGGCCAGGAACTGCGCCAGAAAAGGGCAGGGGGCGGTTTGCGTGGTGAGGCCGAGGGAAACGGCCGTTTGCTCAATGCGCTCCTGACCCAGCAGCAGGTGTAGATAATCCATAGCGGCGTTGGAACTGAAGCGCATCATCATCCAGACCACGTCTTCCAGGCGCACCTGGGGCGGATT
The DNA here is from genome assembly GCA_046496595.1 of Chloroflexota bacterium. Lineage (GTDB taxonomy): Bacteria > Chloroflexota > Anaerolineae > Promineifilales > Promineifilaceae. The sequence continues at coordinate 2,703 of JAWOGU010000615.1, read as the reverse complement.
GCCCACTACCCTGCCCAGTGTTTCCAACTCGGCCAGCGCCCGGTTGTGAGCGCCCAAATCAAGACCGGGCTGGTAATACTTTTCCAGTTCAGTTACCGGCAGCAGGCTGGCAGGGTCCAGTTCACCGGCAGCCGCCGCTTCCGCATACGCCACCAGATGTACTACTTTGACGATGGAACCCAGCGGCATGGGCGCGTCGGCGTTAAGGTAGACGCCGTCGGCTTCCTGCCCTATCCGGTAAGCAGCCAGGCCCACCGTTTCCGGCGAATCCAGGATGTGGTTCCAGGCGTCGCGCGCGGCAGCCGGTATCAGGCTGTCTACCCGCGCCAGGGCGGCGGGGTCCGGATTGAGGGCGGTGGTGAGGTGGGAAACATCCGTTTGCGGCAAAACAGGCAGGATTTGCCCGCAAGCTGGCGAAAGCGGGCCGCTGTAGAATGGCGTGGGTGTGGGGGAGGCTGCCGGCGGTATGGCAGTGGGCGCTTCCGTTGTGGGCGACGGTTGGATCACGGTTATCGCAGGCGTCGCCGAAGGCTGTGTGGTTGACACCAGGGTGGGTGTCACTGTCACCAGAACCACAGGCTCTACTGCCGCCACCTCTACCGGCAACGGCCGGGCGCAGGCGCTCAACAGCAGCACAGACAAAACGGCCGCGAGAACGGCCGTTTGCTTCCAAATTCTAGTAAATTGCATAACGCCGAATTTTAGCGACAATGCGCTGAGAGACTGGTCTTTAGCGGGCAGAATCACAAAACTCTCATTAGATTCGTCTAATCTTCAGGATTGAACTAATCCGACCAGGGTAAACTCTAAGGCAGGGACCACACAGTAAACCCTTCGTATTCCGTTGCATAACCTTCCACTTCATTGCCCTCAAAGAAAGCGGTCACCACTTCCACGTCACCGGCTGTCAGGCGGTCAGACAGGTTCAGTTCAGCCACCAGTTCGCCATCCAAGAAAAAGTAACCGAGGTCACCCAGAGCCACCAGGAGCATGTCGTTGGTATCGCCGCCACTCGTTTGCAGGCTGTCGCCCACCCGGCCTTCATCGATATACGAGTCACCATCCGCGCGGCGGTCAATCAGCGTCCAACTGCCATCCGCTTCGACTATCAACCAGTATTCGGTATCGACTTCGCGGAAGGCAAAGCCCCAATCCCAGGAGCCAACTTCTTCGCCGTATGGATTGGCGAACGTGGCGGAAGCCATAAAGTTGAGTAGGGTCACGTCGGCGCCGCGCATTTTCACAAAACCATCGTCAATGTGTTCCAATTCGCCGCTGCGCGGTCCAAATGCAGGCACAAAGGGCCAGACAGTAAAATCTGTGTAACGGGTAACGGCGCCTTCCTGTTCATCACTGGAATAGAAACCGGTTCCCAGGGCAATATCGCCAAAATTATCCTTTTCAGACAAATCCAACACGGTTATCAATTGACCGTTCAAAATGAAAAGCCCGGTTTCACCATTTGCCACCAGCATGATCTCGTTACTGTCATTCGCGTTGAGGTTCAAATACTGGGAAACGGAGCCTTCCTGGATGATGTTATCTGCGTTGTCCTGCCGGTTGTTCAGGTTCCACAAGCCGTCAGAACGCACCACCAGGCGCAGTTCATCATCAGCCTCTTGCTGGCGGAAAACGAGGCCAAAATCCCAGGGACCAACTGTGGTGGGGAAGGGGTTACTGACGGTGGCTCTCGCGGCAAAGTTGCTCAGGTTGACGCCGGCATAGTCCATCTCAATGATATTGTCCAGTTCGTGGGGCAGTTCGCTGGTTATAGGACCAAAGACAGGGGAAAGAATTGAGGCTGAGGCGGCGGCGCTGGCGCGGGTAGCTTCCAGGCTGGCGCGGGTACCATCTGTTACTGTTGGCGCTTCCTCTTGGACGGCGGCGTTACGCGTGGCGATGAGGCTTTCGCGGGTAGCAGCGAGGGAATTACCCGGGTCGGATTCGGGGATGGTTGTGGCAACGGCCGTTTCCCCTCCCCTCGTCGCCGCCAAAGCCAGTTGGTCACGGGTGGCTTCCAGGTTGGCGGCTTCCGTGGCGGCAGCCGCTTCGGCCGGGTCGAGCAGGGGGAAAGCAGCGGGGGTAGAAGTGTGAGTGGGCAGCGCGGTTGTTTCGGTGGAAACGGCCGTTTCCCCAAAAAGAGCAAACTGCGCCACCTCCTCCATCTGGCTGACAGAAAAAGCCGCCACCCCACACAAGCCCAGGCAGGAAATGATCAGTACCCCCACCAAAATCCAGGCCCAAATTGGCCCGGAGCCGCTCGCTTGAGGCGTCTTTTTCTCCGGCAGGGCGCCGGCTGAAGACGACCGCGCCATTTCCGCCAACACATCACCTGCCAGGTCAGCCGGCTCACTGTCCATGGGCGCAGCCGCAGTTTTCGCCGCAGCCGCCTTGGCTTTGGACAATTCCACGGCGTCAGGCGCTATTTCGGCCTGCATAGTCGCCAACTGTTCCCGAATTTCAGCGGAACCGGGCGATTATCCTGGGCGAAGGCAACCGGTACATGAGAGAAGTGGGGGATGCCCTTGAAGATGGATTTAAAAATGGTGTTTTGTCCCAACGGCCTGGCATTGTAAACCTGCAGTGCGATCTTGACCACCCCACACAAAGCCTGGCCGATCTTTTGCACCTGAAAAACCATTTTGGATCCCTGGAAAACCTGAAAGGCAAAAAAATCGCCATGACCTGGGCGTATTCTCCGAG
>JAWOGU010000606.1:0-3752 GCA_046496595.1 Chloroflexota bacterium | reverse complement strand
ACGCCAAACGGCCGTTTCCTGCGAGACGTCACTATCCCCGATGATTCCCTTATCACCACCAACGCACCCTTTATCAAAACCTGGTCTGTAGAAAATACCGGCGACACCACCTGGAACCAAAATTATCGCGTTGTCAACGTAGGCGGGCATCCTATGACAAATACCACCAGTCAGACCATGCCCGAAGCCAGGCCCGGCGATCAAGTGGATCTGTCCGTTAACCTGGTGGCGCCCAATACGCCCGGCACCCACTTCAGCGATTGGCGTCTGCAAGACGACAAAGGCAATCAGTTTGGCGACATCATCTACACACGCATCATCGCCGAACCGCCTTTTGTGCAGCCCGGAGGCGTCAGCAACGGCAAGTTTGTCGCCGACGTCACCATTCCCGACGACACGGTCATCCAGCCCGGCGCAAAGTTTACCAAAACGTGGTGTGTATAGAACAGCGGGACTCGCGCCTGGGGACAGGGCTTTACCATGAAGTTTGCCGGCGGCGTGAACATGTCCGGCAAAAACAGCCATGCCCTGCCCGCCGCCCAACCGGGCCAGAAGGTGGATATCTCCATTGCCATGACAGCGCCGGATAATCCCGGCATCCACTACGCTGACTGGCGTTTCCACGACGACCAGGGAGAGATCTTTGGCGAAATCATTTACGTGCGCATTGAGGTGCCGTGGCTGCCCGGTAACTCGCTGGTGTCGCCCGTCTCCCAGCGTGATCCGCGCTGGGCAGATAAGCGCCTGGGGCAGCCCGGTTCCAACCTGACTATCGGCCAGTGGGGCTGCCTGCTCACCTGCTATGCCATGATCGCCAATACCTTCGGCTATCAAGACACACCGGCGCAGTTGAACGACCACATGGTGCGGCGCGGCGGTTTTATGGACGTAAATGTGACTAAGTGGAACGCGCTTTCAACGGTGTACAGCGACATCGTCTATGGCGGCAAGTTGGGTTCCAGCCCGGAGGTCATTAACCACATTGACGCCAGTCTGCTGGAAGGCCGCCCGGTAGCGGTGCAGGTTGATTTTACGAGCAGCACACCCTACACCGACAACGACCAGCACTGGGTGTTGATTGTGGGCAAAGATGGCGACGATTACCGCATCAATGATCCCTGGCTGCTGCCTGCTCAAGAAGCGTCGTTGAAACAGCGCTATGGGCGTACAGGACGGCCGTTATGGGAAGCCATTCTCTCCGCCGTTTTATACCGCTCCACCAAACAGGTCTCCAAACCAGTCGATGACAAACCTGTCGTCCTGCAAACCGGCATGAACATCAATCCCGATGCTCCCAGCAGCAACCCCATGGACACCGACGACTTCAAGGGTCTGGACTGGGTGCGCTTTGTCTTCAAACTGGATGCGCGTACTATCGAGTCGGAGCGTGGCAGCCTGGGTAAAGCATTCGGCCAATACGATCCCATCGTGCGCGCCTATAATCGCATGGGCGTCAAGTCGCTGATCATCATTAACCAGGAGACCATCTGGGGCAAGACGCCCTGGACCGGCAACAACGACTGGCAGGGTTACGCCCGCGATCTGGCCGCCGCCGCCAAGGAGATCGCCAACCGCTATAAGAGCTACGAGGCGCAGGTAGCCTACCAGATTTGGAACGAGGGCGACAAGAAAAACAATCCGGCGTCGGTCTATCTGGAGCCGGACCAGATGGCCTTGATTGTTGGCGGCGTGGCGGCAGCCATCCGCTCCGTATCGCCGCAGTCCCCCCTCATTTTCAACGGCATGGCAACCGGCCCTGAAGAGACCTGCGCTTACCTGAAGAAAGTGGAAGCCGCGTTGGGCGGCAGCATTCCGGTGGATGCCATCGGCATTCATCCCTACACCCGTTGGGCCACCAAAGCGCCTTTTGACTGGGGCGGGCAGTATGGCACCCTGGAGCAGGCGTTTGCCGTCTACCGGCGCGAAATGCCGGGCTATAAGTTCTGGATAACGGAGATTGGCGTGGCCGACGATAACGAAATCGGACCGCAGTATTACGCGGAAATCGGCGATTATATGAAGGACGTGTACAAATACGTGGGCGAACGCAGCACGGATCTGGTGGAAACCCTGATCTGGTTTGCCTGGTCAGACTGGATGCGGAATTCCGGCGTGGTTAAGACGGATGGCGGGCGGAAAGATGGCGTCTATCCGGCTTTCAGAGCGGTACGCAATCGTGAATTGTAAATTTTGGAGTGGATAACGGCCGTTTTGCACATATGCTGCCGCATTGAAAATTACTGTTACCCTCTCTTGCTAAAAACAGATGCTCTTTTATAATGTAGAAATAGAGCATCTGTTTTTAAAGCCTCATTGTTAGCCTCGATCCTGACAACTTGACCTATATACGCAAGATGTTCCACAGCGTAGGTCACCCAAGTCATCAACATCAAACCGAATATCTGCTCATAAGGAGTGATGAATATGAAACGTCAAAAATTTCGACTGGTTTTGATTTGGGGAGCCGTTGTTATTTTCAGCCTGACCGTGATTTTGTTGATGAACGGCCGTTTGTCCAACGTTACGGCCCAGGAAACTGCTGACCTCTGGACCACCAGCGCCGAAGCTCCGGCTGGAACATCGCTCGAGCGTTTTTCTCTGGCGGATGAGCCATCAACGATTAACCAGGTGGAATCTCCTGATGAGGTAAACGCCCTGATTTCGTGGCGCGTCACTGGAGCGGCCTTGAAACCGCGCGAAAATGACGTCTCATACACGGTTAACAGCAATGGTAGTTGCACTTACGTAACCGCTGGTGATGCCTTCACGGTATGGAATATGGCGCCCAGCCTGCCTCAGGGCGCGGTCGTGGATACGCTGCGCATGTACTATAACGATACCAGTGGCAGCAATACCAGCGCCTGGTTCACCGTGTATGATCTGTATGGAGCAATTGTTCAGGAGTGGAATGTCAGTTCAAGCGGCAATTCTGGCAATAGTTTTAACGACTCGGTTTCTATCAACCACACGATTGACTATTCGCTTTACTCCTACCTGCTGAACTGGCGTCCTGTCGTGACCGGGACAACCATGCAATTGTGCGGGTTCCGCATTTTTTACACACCGCCGCCTTTTGGTGTGGCATTCTTGCCAGCAATCAACAAAAACCCTTAGCGGTCGTTCGTTTTTAACCTGGCGAGATTGGTCCAATCTTTAAGATTGGACCAATCTCAAGCTGCCAATTTGTCTGCGAGCCTCTACTATGCCCGGCCTAAAACGGCCGCCAGCAGCGCCATGCGGATATACATACCATTCTGCACCTGGCGGAAATAGGCCGCCCGCGGATCCTTATCCACGTTGTAATGAATTTCGCCCACACGGGGCAGTGGATGCATCACAATCATCTTGTCTTTCGCTTTCTCCATCAGATCCGTCGTGATTTCGTAATAATTTTTCACCTCTTCATACTGCGACAAATCCGAGAAGCGCTCTTTCTGTACGCGCGTCACATACAATACATCGGCGTTTTCGATCACGTCAGCCACATCGTGGGTTTCGCGTACGTCCAGACCGGCGTCGATGACGTGGTTCATGGTCGTTAATGGCAGGCGCAGGATTTCCGGCGATACGTAACGCAGACTGACGTCAAAATGCAGCAGCAGTTTGGTCAGCGACTGCACGGTACGGCCGTAGCGCAAATCGCCCACCATGGCGATCTTCAGGCCGTCAATGCGGCCCAGTTCTTCACGGATGGTGAACAGGTCCAGCAGCGCCTGGGTGGGATGCTCCCCCGCGCCGTCACCGGCATTGAG
>JAWOGU010000594.1:0-5248 GCA_046496595.1 Chloroflexota bacterium | reverse complement strand
CCACGACATACTCTCGTTGGTGCTGGACCTGTTCAACGACGAGGAGCGTTTTATCAAAATGCAGCAAGCTGCCAAATCTCTGGATAAACCGGATGCATCGGCTCAACTGGCACGGATAATCGCACAAACAGGGCAGTATCAAGGAGGAGCCGCGTGATAAATATTGGCACCATGTTCTGGTTGATGGTGGTGTTTTTTGCCATTATTGGCGCTATGCGTGGTTGGACAAAAGAAGTCATTGCCACTTCCGGCCTGATTTTAGCTTTATTTTTTGTCAATCAATTTGGCAGTGTTATTATGAATTGGATCGGCGGCGCCGCCGATCCAACGATAAATACCGATGATGCCAAGCGCCAAATTTTTTATATTTTTTCGAGTATCACCTGGCTTATTGCTTTCTTCAGCTATCAGGGACCTGCCCTGGCTGGCAGTAAAGTGGCTGCTCGCCTGCGCGTCCGCGACAGTTTTCAGGACAAATTCATGGGATTGGTTATCGGCTCAATCAACGGCTATCTTTTAATCGGCGCAACGCTTTCGTACCTTGAATATATCCTGCAAGCAGGCGAATGGGTGCGGATTCCGGCCGGCATACCCTATCCCTTCTCCCCAGAAACCATAACCCGGGTAGATATTTTGCCGCTGATGAACATTCTGCCCATGCCGTTTCTGGCGCCTTACCTGCCTATTTTATTAGTGGTTGTATTCTTGTTTGTGATTGTTGTGATGATTTAATGATGCAGAGACCTGACAGGTTGTAGGAAACCTATAAGGTCTGAGAATATATATGATGGTTTCTGGTTTTAAGTTACGCAGCGGAATGCATATCCACGTCGTCGGCATTGGCGGCGCGGGTATGTCGGCGATTGCCCGGGTGCTGCTGGGACGCGGCTGTGTCGTGTCTGGCTCTGATATGCACAGCAATGCTTTTACGGCCGCTTTAGCCGCAGAAGGCGCTACTATTTTTGAGGGACACAAAGCGGAAAATATGTCCGGCGCAGACGCCTTAGTCATTTCATCCGCAGTGCCGCCGGACAACCCGGAAGTAGCCGCCGCCCGCTCCCTGAATCTGCCGGTACTCAAGCGGGCCAATATTTTAGACCAGCTTATGGTGGATAACATTGGCATTGCCGTAGCCGGTTCGCATGGCAAAACGACGACGACAGGCATGATTGCCCATATTCTCATCCAGGCTGAACTGGACCCGACGGTAATTGTGGGCGGTACGCTGCCCAGCATGGAGAGCAACGGCCGTTTCGGACGCGGCGATTATTTTGTGATAGAAGCCGATGAATACGACTACATGTTCCTGGGTCTGCACCCGGAAGTGGCCGTGATCACCAGTATCGAACACGATCACCCTGACCTGTTCCGTACCGAAGCCGACTACCTGGAAGCGTTCCGCGAATTTGTGAACTTGCTGCCATCTGGCGGCCGTTTGATTGTGTGCGCCGAAGACGCCGGTGTGCAAAAACTGCTCAGAGAGATACGCCTGACCAATGTGGAGATTACCACCTACGCGGTGGTAGATGCGGCGGCGGGTAAGGAAACGGCCGTTTCCGCTGACATCATCGCCGTAGACTGCCGCCCCAACCCGCTGGGCGGCATGGATTTTGTGGTGGAAGATCACGGCGAACTGATCGGCCTGGCGCGGCTGCGCATCCCCGGTGAACACAACGTGCGCAACGCCCTCGCCGCCATCATCGTCGCCCTGGACCTGGGCGTTGATTTTCCCGTGATTCGCCAATCGCTGGCCGAATTTGGCGGCATGAGCCGCCGCTTCCAGATTTTGGGCGAAATCGGCGGCGTGACTGTTATTGATGACTACGCGCATCACCCCACCGAAATCAAAGTGACGCTGGCTGCGGCGCGGCAGCAGTTTCCGGGCCGCCGCATCTGGGCGGTGTGGCAGCCCCACACCTACAGCCGCACCAAACTGCTCCTGAAAGAATTTGCCCAGAGCTTCAACGACGCGGATCGGGTGATCGCCCTGGATATTTACCGCAGCCGGGAGCAGGATACGCTGGGCATGGACACTTCCATCGTGCTGGACGTGATGGAACACCCGAACGCCGTGCATATTGCCAGCAACCGTGAAGCGGCTGACTACCTGCTGGACCGGGTGCGCCCGGATGACGTTATTCTCACCCTGGGCGCGGGTGATGGCGATGTAGTAGGCAAATGGGTACTGGAAGGATTACAAAAAAGAGTAAGGTAAACAAAGCTTGTCGAAGGCTGAGCCTGTCGAAGCCCATGTTACCTTCGACAAGCTCAGGTAACGGCCTTAATCACGCCAGACAAGATCGGCGGCTCAAGTTTGTGCACGAAAAAGAGTGAGGGAATGAATTCAAAAACAACCGTATTAGAAACGATACAAACCCAATACCAGTCTATTTTTGGCGACCAGTTCCAACTGGAGGTACCGCTGGCAAAATATACTTCGGCGCGCGTGGGCGGTCCGGCTGAGATGTTTTTGGTGGTTGAAAATGCGGCGGAACTGGAAACGGCCGTTGATCTGGCCTATTCCTGTCATCTCCCTTACTTCATTCTGGGTGGCGGTTCCAATATTTTAATCTCAGACAAAGGCATTCGCGGTCTGGTGATTATGAACCGCGCCAACCACGCCGCCTTCCGCAATACCGGGGCGCACGTCGTGTGTGTGGTGGAGTCCGGCATGAACTTCTCCTCCCTGGCGCGGCAGTGCATTGGCAAAGGGCTGGGCGGCCTGGAATGGGCCGTCGGCATTCCCGGCACCATTGGCGGCGCCGTGGTGGGCAACGCCGGCGCACATGGCGGCGACATGGCCGACCTTGTATTGGCCGCCACCATTTGGGAACCAGGGCGCGGCGTCCGCCTCTACACCAACGAACAGTTGAAATACGCCTACCGCACCAGCGTACTCAAACAAGAGCAAGGACGCAATCTGGCCCGCCGCGTGGTCTTATCGGTGGAATTAAAACTAACGCCGGAACCGGTGGACATTTTATCAGGCCGCGCCGCCGGTTTTACGGCCTACCGCAAGCAAACCCAGCCTGGCGGCGCCAGCATGGGTTCCATGTTCAAAAATCCGCCTAATTATTACGCGGGTTATTTAATTGATACCGCCGGACTGAAAGGCTTTCAGGTGGGCAAGGTGCGCATCTCAGACAAACACGCCAACTTTTTTGTCAGTGACGGCGACGCCACCGCCGAGGACATCCGTTCGCTCATCGCCGAAGCCTGGAACGCCGTGCGCGAACAGTTTGGCGTGGAAATGGAGTTGGAAGTGGAATTGGTGGGAAACTGGCAGTTTGAACAGTAACGATTGAGAATTAAAGATTAAAGATTTAATGGGGTGCACGTCCCAATCTTCAATCTTCTCTCTTTAATCTTTTGAATGTTATGAATCAAGAAAACATACAAAACCAACCTCGTAAAATCAAAGTCGGCGTCATTTTTGGCGGGCGCTCCGGCGAGCATGAGGTTTCTTTGCTGTCGGCGCAATCCGTGATGGAAGCGCTGGACCGCGAGAAATATGACGTGATACCGATTGGCATCACCAAAAACGGCCGTTGGCTGACCGGGGACGTGGTGGCGGCATTAACAGAAGGTAAACAGGCGTTCCACGCCGCGCTGCTGCCCGACCCGCAGGCGTCCAGTTTAATGCGCTTGAATGAGGACGCGGCGAACAGCGGTTTAACGGCCGTTGGCGGCCCAACATCTGTCCATCTCGACGTCCTTCTGCCCATCTTGCACGGCACCTATGGCGAAGACGGCACGGTGCAAGGGCTGCTGGAACTGGCGGGACTGCCCTACGTGGGCGCGGGCGTCGTCGGCTCGGCGGTAGGCATGGACAAGGCCATCTTCAAGCATGTCATGGCAGCCAACGGGCTGCCCGTGCTGCCCTGGCAGTTGGTGATAAAGCGTGAGTGGCAGAGAAATGAAACGGCCGTTCTCGACCAGATCGAAACCGCCCTCAGCTACCCCGTCTTCACCAAACCGGCCAACCTCGGCTCCAGCGTTGGTATCAGCAAATGCCGCAGCCGCGCCGAACTCAAAGCAGGTATCGACGAAGCCGCCCGCTTCGACCGGCGCATCGTCGTGGAGCAGGGCGTCAACGTGCGCGAACTGGAAGTCGCCGTCATGGGCAACGAAGCGCCCATCGCCAGCGTCGTCGGCGAAATCCGCCCCCGGCGCGACTTCTACGATTACACCGCCAAATACCTGGCCGAACCGACCTCAGACGAATATTCCGAGCTGCTCATCCCGGCCAATCTCGACAACGCCGCCGCCGAAACCGTGCGCCAGCTTGCCCTGCAAGCCTACAAAGCCATCGACTGCGCCGGACTAGGGCGCGTAGACCTGCTGCTGGACACCGATTCCGGCAAACTCTACCTCAACGAAATCAACACCATTCCCGGCTTCACCCGCATTTCCATGTATCCCAAACTGTGGGAAGCAACCGGCATTCCCTACTCAGAACTGCTGGATCGGCTCATTGATTTAGCCCTGGACCGTTATGATGAAAAATCAAACCTGAAAACCGAATTATAAAGCAGTCGGATAGTCTCATAGTCGAATAGTCCCATAGTTAAATAGTCGATTAGGCAAACAGACTACCAGACTACCAGACTAAAAGACTACCAGACTAAAAGACTACCAGACTAAAAGACAAACCATGGCCCAACAACCAAACCGCAAACCACACACCCCAAACCGCCGTTTACGCAAACAGCCAACCATGCGCCGTGTGCAAAACGCCCACACCCTGCGCGCGCCGCACTTGGTCACACCGGAAGTCCCTAAAACGGCCAAAAAACGGCGTCAGCGCAACCGGCGGCAAGCCGCCATTCCCACCAACGCCATCAAAGGTTTTGTCTTCTCCGCCCGTTGGGTTAGTTTAGGACTGCTGTTCTTCACCGTTTTTGCCATTTACGTCGCCGCCACCCAACAAAACTTCTACCTGACTACCATTCCGGTTGACGGCGCCATCACCATTCCCCCATCAGAAATCGTCTCGGTCAGCGGTCTGGCCGGCGCGCATATATTTGCCGCCGACCCGCACGAAGCGGCGGCCCGCATTGCCGAGCTGCCCGGCGTGGTTTCCAGCAAGGTCAAACTGGCCTGGCCCAACGAGGTATACATCGAAATTATCGAGGATTCACCCATTGCTATCTGGCAGGAAGGCAGCCAGCAATTCTGGGTGACCAAAACAAGCACGCTTATTCCGGCACGCACACCTGCCATTGGACTGCTCACGATTGAGTATGAA
>JAWOGU010000367.1:0-5558 GCA_046496595.1 Chloroflexota bacterium | reverse complement strand
GGCGCAGGGCGCTGGCGCGGTTATAGTGGCAGTGCGCCAGGCCGAGCTGATTGCTGGTTTGTTGGAAATTTTGTTGGGCAACGGCCGTTTCTCGTTCGCAGTCATCAAAGTGGCCTGTGAGCAGGTAGGCGTAAGCCAGGGAGAGATGGCACCAGGGCGCAAAGTCGTCGAAGCCGGCAGCCAGCAGGCCGGCCAGCGCCAGTTCCAGTTCGGCGGTGGCCTGCGTAAAGTTGGGGCGGGTCCAGGGGAGGGCGTTTAACTGCCAGGTGCAGGCGGCGAGCCAGCCGGGTTCTTGTAATTGGGTGAAGAGGGTGCGGGCGCGGGAAACGGCAGTTTCTGCCAGACGGGGCTGCACCCAGCCGTTGGCGATGCGGCCTAATTGCCAGGCAGCAAGGGCGCGTAAAAACGGGTCGCTGCTGCGCTGGGCGGCGGCGTCGACCACGAGCATGAGATTGTAGGCATAGGCTGGCTGGCTGAGAACGGCCGTTTCCGCCTGTTGGACCAATTCAGCAAACAGCGCCTGGCCTAAGATAGGAAGCTGGCTGACCACCAAAGGCAGGTCGCTTTCCGGGAAGCGGCGCTGAAATAGATTTTCGGCAACCTGAAGAAAGGGAGGGGTGGTGGGGTGAGAGGCGGTGGGTGTGACCATTCTACCAGAATGGTAATGCACCCACCGCAGAAGATCAAGAATGTACCGGTTCTAACACCAGATGCAGATCGGCGCTGATGGCTTGCCCGGCTTCATCGAGGATGGCGGCGATAACCAGCGGGGGGAACACAGCCTGTCCATAACCGTCGAGTGGGAGCGCTGCCTGGTAACTGCCCCACGTGAGCGTAGCTTGCAGGGGCGGCTGATGGCCGCTAACCGCGGACACCGTTAGAGAGAGGGTCGTCACCTCGGGGTTTTCGGCATCGATCTCTGCTGCCAGCAAGATGTTGAACTGTTTGTTGGCCACAGAAAACACATCTTCCAGTAAGACGCCATACTGCTCTTCCAGTAAATCGTCGTAGCTGGAACGATAGACCTGGGCTGTAGACTGTGTTGGAAGCGTGGAAAAACAGTTTGCCAGGTAATCGCCGAGAAGCTGCCAGGCAGCCTGCCAACCGGTTGGCGAGTGGTGGATGGTGGGGTGGGGAGAAACGTCCGTTTGCAGAAAGCTGAGATCTGGCTTGGGCATAGGCGGCATATCCTCGGCCTGATTGGGTTCCAGCGCCGCCAGCAGATCTAGAAACCTTTGGCGTAAACGGCCGTTGCTGAGCAAGGTGCGGTAAGATTGGGGATATTTGCGCGGTATGTCAACCCCGCGCAGCGCATCTTGAACAAGTATGGTCAACATGGCGTCATTTTCCATTTCATCTGATGAAGCGCTTAAGTCAGAGAACAGGGAAACGGCCGTTGGCGGCCAGGCTGCGTCGTCGGTGGCTAGTTGTTGGCGTAAGGCGGCGATGAGGGCGTCTATTTCCGAGGCCGACTTGAGCGGTTCCGGTAAAAAGTGGTTATTTGTGTCTTCACTCATCTTTATGCTGGTTTTCCTCAAAAATCTTACGCAGTTGTTTTAAGGCGTCGAAATGGCGTTTGTAAATCGTATTGACGTTCACCTGCAAATGGGTGGCAATTTGCGGCAGGGGCCATCCTTCAAAATAAAAATACCACACAACCTTCTTTTGTTTTTCCGTTAGCTGCGCGACAGCATTTAGCAAAAGCTGTTTAGCCGCTAACTCAGTTTCCGGATTGGATCCATCCAAAGCGCCAAACCACTCATCTGCTTCCGACAAATCCATAGCATCTATTACGGGCAGAGTTCCATGACGTTGCATATATTTGGAACAGGCGTGTTGGCTAATAATGCATGCCCAGGCGTCAAATACGCAATCATAGGGATAGTGGGCATGAAGGATTTGTATGGCAGCTTCTTGTGTGATTTCCTGCGTGTTTATGATCCTCGTTGGCTCATCCAACTGCCAACGCCCTAAAAAGCGGTAGGTCCACTTTCGGATTTTTTCAAGTAGCGGTTCCCACGAATCAACATTTTTTTGCTGCTGAATCTGGTCTAGGTAGGCATGATCTGCCTGATAACAGCCGGCTACATGGAGGATATACGTTTGTATCGTACCTTCTTGATTGAGATGTAGATATTTTCCCGGGCGACAGCGCTGGCTGTTGAGGCGCAAGATGGGCATTAAGGCGTTGGTCAGAGTTTCCCCTAACTCCGACCGCAGCTGCTCTAAGGCCTGCTCTAGTAAATGTGGATCGTTTTCTCCCTGGTGCATTGTCGAACTCCTTGGCTAGATTGGAAACGCTTCGACTAGTAGGGATTATAGGAAGAACGGCCGTTAGCGTAAAGCAAAAAATGATAAATGAAGAGGAAAAACAGCAAAGATAGGAGGATAGTACCAATTTTCAAAACTTCTTGATAGAGGAAGTAAGAAATCGGGGAAGAAAAAGGATAAAGGAGACAGGGTTTTATTTATAGGCACAGATGAAGATGATTGCTGTGAAAGGAGCGCCATATGACAGACGAAGACGCCGTCATGACGGTTAAGGAGGTCTCGGCCTATTTAAGACTGGCCGAGTCCACGGTGTACAAGTTGGCCCAGGAGGGGAAGCTACCGGGGCGAAAAGTTGGCGGAGCCTGGCGTTTTTCACGGAAGGGAATAGAGGGATGGTTGGGGGAATGGCCGTTAACACCTGAACCGCCTACCGTCTAATAACATTTTCTCATCAACTAAACACGCCTAAGCAAACACATTACTATGAAATCTTACTTTTGGAGGAGAGCCATTCGCCCTCGAAACATCCTGTTGACAATCATATTGTTATTCTCCATTGTGATTATTGGCTCGCTCGAAGTTTCAGCTCAGTCATCTATTCAAGAGTTGATTGTCACTGAGGTGGGACGTAGACGAATTTCCCCAGGTTGTGCTGCGTTTTCGCGCTCTGGATGCAGAGGGTTTACCCGTTTCAAATGCCCAGTTAAGTACTTTTAGCATCCGCGAGAATGGGCTTATTTACGAACGAAAATGGGAGATACCTAGAATTGGAGGCTGCATTACGCTTTTTACGCCCGCGATGATTTTACGGATGTCGGTGCAGAAGCACTACAACACTTTAGCTGTTATGTTGTCCCAGATGGATGCTGAGTGTTTATAGAGCAAATGAAGTGAAAACAATTGTGTCTCAACATAGACACTTTGTCTAACCCCGAATCTTTTCACCAATCGATAAAAACACTTGTGACGGTCGCCCGCCTGCGGTTTAATCTATTAAACCAACAATACGGTCAAAGATTAAGGTGGCGTAATCAGCACAGGCGATTTTGACGTTTTGCCAATTATGCCAGCGAGGATCAAGGCGTTTGTATTCAGCCAGGCTGTGTTCTTCAAGATCGTAAGGAAGCGGCTGCGCCAGTTGAATTTGTAACTGCTGCAAGGCAGATTCATCGTTTGGCTGCGGATAGAGACGGTCAAATGGATACAGGGCCTCGATCATCTTCTCAGAACCCATATGCTCAGCCAGAGCAACGAAATCAAGATAATCGCGGGTTGCATTGCGCTTGAGAATCAGGATACCCTTAATCCGCAGAATTTCAGCTTCTGTTGGGACGGTGATTTTTTCGCCCTGATAATCAATCTGAGAGGTTTCAAGAGGTTCGTTCCGGATCAACTGGCGCACACCAGTTTCGATACCATCTAAGCTGCCAAGAATCAAAACGGGACGATTGATACGAGATGTTTGCCAACCGGCAACTGATTCCAAATCGACTAAAACTTGATCGAAACGCAGTTTCAGATTGGTTAAAACATGGTCGGCGTCGGTAGATAGACGATGTGCGGCGTACACAACTGCTGCGCTACCACCAACTAGCACAGCATCTGGCAAAATACGTTGTAAGTGGGCTGCAGAAGCCAATACCTGTTCCCAATCAGGCAAGGTGTCGTTGGGCATATTGTTTCCAGAAATGGTAACGTTGCGCAAATGGATCGCTGGTGTGCGCCAGACATACCCGCAATATTTTTTCCATGATTGTCCGGTCATTGAGCGCGGCGCTGCGTAGTTCGCTCCAATCTCGACGTTTGCCGCGTGCGATGACGTCATCGATAGCGGCGAGGGTGAATTGATGGTGGGTAAGATGCCGATGTATCATAGTTTGATTATACGATTTGAACAGACAGTTTGCCAAGCTCCGGGCTTTTACGTTCACGGAGTTTCAAAGTTGTGATGTGGTGGTTTCGGAAGTAGTTATAACTTTCTTCACCACCCTGGATAGGCGCCAGCAACAATTGCCTGAATCGTCTCTGCGCCTGGCGGCAATGGCTGTCCACATGCGCTTATCACCGCCATACGCGCCGCTCTGATCGATTTACTGGCCAACGGCCGTTCCCATTCCCGTAAAGAAATTTGGCAAACAATCACCTTCATCATAGCCGCGTCTCACAGGCAATTATCGCCTAATAGCCCAGCTTAATTCCCTCATTGACCACCTTCGACCGCTCCACATAGCGGCTGGGCGTCTGCATATTCGTCCAGCCCCCGGCGTCGCGCAGTACAAAGGGGTTGCTTCCCTTCGCCGCCCACGTGGCCCAGGTGTGGCGCAGGTCGTGGGGGCTTAACTCCCAGACGCCCAGGATGTCCCGCCCCAATATTTTTACCCGCGCCCCAACGGCCCGTACCGACATGACCTGGTTGGTCAGCTTGCCATTCTTGCGGCTGCCGCGCAGCAGCGGGCCGCCTGACCGCTGGAATAGTTGGTAATCGGTCAGGGCAGCCAACAGGTCGGCCGTCAATTCCATCCGGTCAGTCGTGTCCGTCTTCTGTCGGTAAACCGTCACGTACCCCGGTTCGGTCAAATTTTCAACCGTCAGCGCCGCCACTTCGCTGGCCCGCAGTCCCAAATCCAGTAAGAGGCACAACAGCAGTCGGTCGCGGATGCCCTGTGGGGTGGGGGGGTGTTTGCTTTTCAGCAGCCGGGCCTGGCTGGCGGTGAGGACCAGGGCTTCCGCTTTTTTGTGACCAACGCGCGTTTGCTCGCGCCCTTCATCTACCCGTTTGCCTTCAGTACGGCCGTAGCCGCGCACTTCCCGAATTAAAGCCTGCTCGGTGGGGGAGATCATGCCCGCTTTGGCTGCCAGTCGGGCATAGACCTTAATGGCCGACAGCCGGTTGTTGATGCTGGCCAGGCTGTACCCCTGATTAAGCAGCCATTTAACAAAACCTTCCACCAACCCCCAGGTGACGCCCTGCCAGGCGGCCGGTACATGCTGGCAAAAATAGGCGCCATATATAATAGGAAGAGAGGCGCGCTGCGCCTGCGCATAAGTGAGCAGTTCATCCTGTTCTTTGTCACTAAAATGAGCGTCGGCCCACAGCTCCGCCTCGGCCAATAAATCGCCCGCCGCGCCCACTTCGACAAGGTATTGTACCCAGAGCAGCAAGGCGGCCGTTTGCGTGCGAATCGTCTTGGGGGCGCGGCGCTGGCGGTAATCGGCGAAGAGGAGGTTTGTCTTTCACCACAAGGAATGCGCGGACGCCCGCCGACAGATCGGTCGGTATCTATACC
>JAWOGU010000304.1:0-5175 GCA_046496595.1 Chloroflexota bacterium | reverse complement strand
TGCTCGCCATTCAGATCATTGTGCGCCTCAATCAAACCCTGGACATCGATTTGCCCTTAGGCAGCCTGTTCCAAATGCCCACAGTGGCCGACCTGGCGCAGGCTGTCGCCGCCAAACAATACGTATTGGAAAGTGATACATTGCTGGACGCCGTAGACAATGACGACCAGGAGAGTTTTATTTTTTAGATTAACCGTGAAAAGAACAGAGTAGTATGTTAGTTCAGGAATTATTAACGCAGCTAAAAAGTTCAGGAATTGTCGTTCGCCTCGGTGAAAATGGCGACCTGGCTGTCACCGCGCCCAAAGGCGTGATGACGGCCGACATAGCCCGGCAAATCAAAGAAAACAAGCAAAGTATTGTTGCTTTTTTGGCAGTCAGCGCGGCGCAGGAAGCGCTGGCTGCCTTTCCGCCCATTACGCCGGTGGATCGCGGGCGCTTTGTGCCCATCTCTTTGGCGCAAGAACGCCTGTGGTGGCTGGAGCAGATGTTCTCGGGCATTCCCGTTCATAACCTGCTGCACGCTTACCGTTTGCGCGGTCCTTTGAACGTGGCTGCTTTTGAAGCTGGCCTGAAGTGGGTGGTAAACCGGCACGAATCGCTCCACATGCGTTTCGACGTGATGGATGGCAGTCCGGTGGGCGTCATCATGGATGATTTTGTGGCTTCCTTGCCGCTTTTATCTCTGGATGACGTGGCCGAGGCTGAACGGGAAGACACGCTGCAAAACAGGCTGCGCGAGTATGATCAGATGTCGTTTGATCTGTCCACCGGGCCTTTGTTTCGGGCGGTGTTATTCAGGCTGGCGCCGGAGGAGCACGTCTTTTTATTCCTGGTGCATCACATCATATTTGATGGCTGGTCGGCTGACGTTTTTTGGGACGACCTGATGTTTGCTTACCAGACGCCTGATCCGGACACAATTCGGCCGTCGCTGGGTATTCAATATGTCGATTATGCCGCCTGGCAGCGTGACTGGCTGCAAAGCCCTGCCGCCGAAAAGGAACTGGCCTTCTGGCGGGACACGCTGCAAGAGTCGGTTGAGGCGCTGGCGCTGCCTGTTTCCCGCCAGGCAAGCGGCCATCTGCTGCCCTACGAAGCACAGCAGCAGCCGGTGGTTGTGCCGCCGGCGCTGGCGGCGCAGGTTAAAACGTTGGCGCAGCAGAATAAAGCGACGCCATTTATGGTTTTGCTGGCGGCTTACAAGACGACGCTCCATGCCTACACCGGTCAGGAAGATATGATTGTGTGTACGCCCAGCGTGGGACGGACAACGGCCGTTTTGGAGTCGCAGGTTGGTTATTTCAACAATATTTTGGTGTTTCGTTCTAATCTGGGCCAGGATCCCACGTTTATAGAGCTGTTGAAGCGGGAGAAACAGGCTGTTTTGTCTGCCAATGAACATCAGGCGACTCCTTTCCAACATCTGGCCGAACTGCCGGCGGTGCGCAACGTGCCCTTGATGCGGGCCATGTTTGTGCTGCAAACCCATCTCAAACCGCCGCCGGCCTTGCCGGGCCTTCAGATCACACCTGTGCCGGTGCAGCATGGGTATGATTATGCGGATATGTCGCTGGAGCTGACGGAAGAGAATGGCGCATTCAGCGGCATGATGTGGTTTAAGTCGGCGTTGTTTGAGGCCGACCACATGGCGCAGTTTGTGGAAAATTATCTGGCAGTATTGGGGGCGGTGACGGCGCATCCGGAACGGCCGTTATCGGCGCTGCCTCGTTTTGAACTGCCGGTGGTTGTGGAGGCGGCGGCCAGTGGCAAACGGCCGTTTACTGCCCCGCGTGACGCCGCCGAGACAGAACTGGCGGCTATTTGGGGCGAGATGCTGGCCTATGAGCCGGTGAGCGTCTATGACAACTTTTTTGACGTGGGCGGCCATTCGCTGTTAGCCATCCGCTTGTTCGACCGCATTGAGGCTGTGACCGGCGTCAAACTGCCGCTGTCGCTGCTTTTCCGGGCGGCGACGATTGCCGATCTGGCGGCGTTTGTGCGTGATGATGCACCAGAATTGGCTGTTTCGTCCCTGGTTTCGCTGACCGGACAGGATGAGACGGCGAAACGGCCGTTTTACTGTGCCATTCCTCCCGGAGACGAACTGCTGGTTTTTCATGCGTTGGCGCAGGCGATGGGGGAGAAACGGCCGTTTATTGGCCTGCAATACGGCGTCAATGGCGAGCCGCCCATCATGACCGTCGAAGAAATGGCGGCCTATTTTGTGCGGCAGATTCTCGAGCAGGACAGCCGCGAGCCTTACCTGCTGGGCGGCTACTGCTTCGGCGGGCTGCTGGCGTACGAAATGGCGCAGCAGCTCACGGCGCAAGGCAAAGAGGTGGCCCTGGTAGCCATGATCGACGCCGCCGTCCCCGGCGCCGTAACGCAAAAGAAGCATACTCTGCGCGACAAAGTCAACAACAGTGTGCTGATTTTGCAAGAAGAAGGCATCGTGGCGGAAGTGCAGCACATCGTCAACCGCACGACCGATCGCTTTAAACTGGACGTTTGGCATCCGCTTTGGGGCAAAATGCAGAAGCGTTACATGGCGCAAGATCGCTGTCTGCCTGAGGCTTTACGCAATTTTGATTTCATCAATCTGCAAGCAGAAACGCAGTATCAGGTGAAACCTTATGCCGGCAATGTGGTGCTGGCCCAGGCGGAAGAACAACACCCGGCATACGACTATGCCCCCCATTTAGGCTGGGATCATTATGTGACGGGCGGCCTGGCTGACCATACGGTGCCGGGCGAACACCGCACCATGCTGGAGCAGCCTCACGTGCTGGAGTTGGCGGCTATCTTGGAAACGGCCGTTGATGAGGCAGCGCTGCGGAACGAGACTTCGGTAACAGTCACGAGAGTAGAAAAAAAGTAACCATTCAGACTTTTGAAGTTTGCACCTCTGAAAATCTTGTCATTTGGTGATCAAAACTTCAAAAGTCTTCAGAGGAACTGAACGCTTACGTCTATGGATTTTCTTATTTGGGCATCAGCGAAAGCATGTTATGATTGGGTGCGAGAAAAGATGATGATGAAAAGAAACGGCCGTTCCTCCACCTGCATCTGTTGTTGTCTCTATCATGACAATAAATGGCGTCGCGCCCCTGTTCCATAATCGTTAACCCACCCCCTAAAAACTAAAGTTCACACGCGAGCCACAAAATCAAAAGTGGCTCGTTTTTTTTGCCGCAAAAAATAGGAGATTAAACGTGAAAATTGCAAACAACATCACCCAATTAATAGGCAACACCCCGCTCGTGCGCCTGAACCGTCTCACCGAAGGGCTTGACGCCCAGGTTGTGGCGAAACTGGAATATTTCAATCCGGCGCACAGCGTCAAAGACCGCATCGGCGTGTCGATGATCGAAGCCGCCGAGCAGGCCGGTCTGATTGGTCCCGACACCGTCATCGTGGAACCGACCAGCGGCAATACCGGCATTGCCCTGGCGATGGTCTGCGCCCAGCGCGGCTACCGCCTCACCCTGATCATGCCGGAATCCATGAGCCAGGAACGGCGCAAACTGCTGCGCGCTTATGGCGCGGAACTGATCCTGACGCCCGCCGCCGGCGGCATGGGCGCGGCCATCGCCAAAGCGGAAGAAATGGCCGCCGCCGACCCCAACGTCTGGATTCCGCAGCAGTTCGAGAATGCGAGCAATCCGCAGATCCACCGCCTTACCACCGCCGAAGAAATCTGGGGCGACACCGACGGGCAGATTGATATTTTGGTGGCGGGTATTGGCACCGGCGGCACCATTACCGGCGTGGGCGAAGTGCTGAAGGCGCGTAAGCCAGGGGTGCAGATCGTGGCGGTGGAACCGGCGGCCTCACCGGTGCTGTCCGGCGGACAGAAAGGGCCGCATCCCATCCAGGGCATTGGCGCCGGTTTTGTGCCAGGCATTCTGAACACGGCCGTTTACGACGAAGTAGTCACGGTGAGCGGCGATGACGCCATCGACACCGCCCGCCGTCTGGCAACCCATGAAGGGCTGCTGGTGGGCATCTCGTCTGGGGCGGCGGCGTGGGCGGCGCTGCACGTGGCGGCGCGGCCGGAGAATAAGGGTAAACTCATCGTAGTCATCATCCCGTCTTTTGGCGAACGCTATTTGTCTACCGCTTTGTACGCGCATTTAGAGGGGTAGTAGCCGCGGTATCCTTACTGCGCTGGAACAGGCGAGGATTGGAATCCTCGGCACCAGTTAGAGGAGTAATTATGTTTTCCAGTTTGCGTGAAGATATAGACCGGGTGTTGGTCAGCGATCCGGCGGCGGTGAACCGGCTGCACGTGTTTCTGTTTTGGCCGGGGCTGCACGCTATTTGGGCGTACCGGCTGGCCCACCGCTTCTGGCGGCGCGGCTGGCGGTTTATGGCCCACATCATCGCCTATGTCAGCCGCACCGTGACCGGCGTGGAAATCCATCCGGGGGCAGAGATTGGCCCGCGCTTTTTTATTGATCATGGCATGGGCGTGGTGATTGGGGAAACGGCCGTTATCGGCGCGGACGTCACCATTTATCACGGCGTAACGCTGGGCGGCGTTCGTTCCCACAAGGGCAAACGCCACCCCACCGTCGAGGATGACGTGGTCATTGGGGCGGGGGCCAAGGTGTTGGGCGCAATTTGCATTGGCACAGGCAGCCGCATTGGCGCCAATGCCGTAGTCGTGAAGGACGTGGAACAGGAACGGGTAGTCGTGGGCATACCAGGACGCGCTATCGTGCGCTCCGACCCGAATCACCCACACCCTGACTTGCGCCACGACGACCTGCCCGACGTGGTGGAGAACCACCTGCGCAACATCCGGCTGCGCCTGGCGCAGTTGGAAAAGGCGGCGCAAATCGACCCCAGTTTGGTGCCGGAACCGGATTATTATTTGTAGGAAACGGCAGGCGTGAAGCGTGAGGCGTAAGGGTTTTTACGAATCACGCCTCACGCTTCAAAATATCAGCTACCCCCGAACTTCCCCATTTTTCACTGTGCTAACAAGTGTAGTTTTTCATCAGTTTCAAGGCGGGGGCCGATGACTGCCTGGTGATAAAGCTGGTGAAAGCGGGTTAGATTGAGTTGTTGGAGAGTGGCGTCTGCGGCGACATCGGCGGGCAGGAGACGCTGAAAGCGCCCCATCTCCAGGCGATTGCCCAGGGTGACGATGATGTCGCGGGCTGCCTT
>JAWOGU010000201.1:0-12840 GCA_046496595.1 Chloroflexota bacterium | reverse complement strand
CGCGCCAGAGCAAACGCTTCCAGCAGCACATCGCCCCCCTTCCGATAAAACTCCTTGCCAATAAACAGCACGGTGGGCGTGTCTGTTTCCCGTCGCCGCACCGGCTGAGGCAGTTTGGCAAAATTGACGCCTCCGCCAACGGCCGTTACCTTTTCCGGGGCCATGCCATAATCCTGAATGATTGAGGTGCGCACCAGTTCACTGCGGGTGCAAATGTGGCTGGCTCTGGCAAAGGCGGTGCGTTCCAGGGCCAGCCATTCCTGGCGCTGCGCTGCCGAGAAAGGAGAACGACCGGCCGACGGCCGTTGTGCCGCCAGATGCGCCGTGTAATCCGTATAAATAAGACTTGGCAGCCGCGTTGTCGGCCAACGGGCATCAAACAACACGCCCACCTGTACGATCAAATCAATCTCCTCGTGCATGGTCTGAAAATGCGCGCTTGCCAGTCGTGAACGTTGATGAAAAGCGTTCGCATTTTTGTAGAACCTTTCGCGCCAACGCTGCTGGTCGGGGTGAAAGGCTTGCAGCGCATTCAAGTAACGGTGCACGCCGCGCAAACTGGCGTCATAAACTTCCACCAGCGGAAAATGCTCTGCCAGGGCCGCAAAGAAGAAGCCATACTTAATTTGCGCCGCCGGATCGCGGTGAACATCACCCACCAACGCGCCAGCAATACGAGGTTTGCACACATTCATCAAAGGTCAGGAAACTCCATTTTAGGCTGCAAGCCGGGATGCAAGCGGTAGGGCGGCTGTAATCTTTTCTTTCATGCGCCGGCCCACGGCTTCCCAGTTGTAATTTTCTTGGACAAGGCGGCAGCCCTGCTCGCCAAACGCCCGGCACTTTTCCGGATCAGCCAGCAGGTGGATCAGATGCTGCGCCAGACAGTTAATGTCGCCCGATTCCGCCAGGTAGCCATTTTCGCCAGGGATCACAAAATCAGGAATCGCGCCCACACGGGTAGCGACGACCGGCAGCTTGTGAGAAAACGCCTCAATAAAAACAATGCCGAAGGGTTCCAGTTTGGTGGGCAGGCAGAACACCGAAGCGCGGCGGTAATAATCTTTTACTTCCGCCGGTGGCAGCCGTCCTATCACGTCACAATTGGGCGCGTCTACCTGCGGCTTACAGCCCACAATGGTGAGGTGAGCGTCGGGGTGTACCTCTAGCACCAGGCGAAACGCCTGCACCAATTCCGGACCGCCTTTCCGTTCCCAATCCACCCCGACAAATAAGATGTTTTTGTTGCTGTACCCTTCATTGTCTAATGGTTCAGCATCAGCCTGGATGTTACTGCCGGCATAAACACAGGTGACCTTGTCCGGAGGGCAGCCATATTGCTCCACGATGGAATGGGTAACATGGCGGCTGCGGGTAAAAATATGGCTGGCGTTCTGGTAAATGGAGACCTCCAACTGCCGCCAGGTCTGGGAGAACAACCTGTTGTTGTCTTGAATGGGGTAGAGCAGGTTTGCCAGATTGGTATGGTCGGTGTAGACAAAATGGGGCAAATGGTTTCCGCTGGCATCATACAAGGATTGCATCTGAAAGGAAAAAGCATAATCAGGGTCAGCCAGCTTCTCGGCCATTAAGCGTTTTATCTGGTGAAACAAATAGGGTGTGCGGAAGTAGCACTCTTTGGCCTGTTTTTTGCCCGTCAAAATTTCTGCTCCGTACTCTTTCATGGTATGCCAGTCATTGAGCAGCGCCAGTTTTTTGCCATGCGCCAGCATTTCCTTGATGTCAATGACCTCGACTTCAAATTCAGGGAAGCTGGCTTGCAGCGCGTGAGCGACGTGGGTGCTGGCCAGCGGCACATTTCCTTTTTGTATGAAGGCTATTTTGCGGGCCATGATCATGTTTCCTCGCCCGGACTCGTTGGCTGTCGGCGGGGAACGCGCTGCCAACGAGTGGTTTGTTTACCGGCCAAAAAGCGGCCGAGGCCGAGCAAGGCAGCCAGATTGCTGTTCACCAGGTAGGTGGGCAGGTAGAGGAGCTTGCCCAGTTTGCCGCCGGGATGGAAGTAAGAACCGAGTACGGCCGTTCCATAAAACCCCATCTGACACAGCAACAGCAGCCGGGACAACGGCCGTTTTCGCAAAGCCAGCGTCAGGTTGGCGCCCAAGGCGGCAATCATCGCCAGAGGGACCAGCGGCCGTAAAAACTTATGGGACACTATCTGCCAGACAAGCAACGGCCGTTTCCAGGGCAATAGTTCTTGTCCGCGCCAGATGGCCTGGTAACGACCGGCCACGATGCGCGTGCGCCGCGCCATTTCGTCCTGCGCCGTGGGCGAAATCCTTTCCGTAGAGCGCGCTGTTGGCACATACACAACCCGATAACCACGATGCAGCAGCCGCATCGCGATATAAAAATCGTCGTTAATGATGTCATCTGGCGGCGGTTCAAACAGGCGGCGGCGAATGGCAAGCATTTCACCAGCCACGCCAACGGAAGAATGAACGGCAGTTTCCTTTTCCTTGATGAACGCTTCATAGCGCCAATAAAGCCCCTCAGACTCCCCCAACACGCCATCCCCTTTAGCAATCACTTTGGCCCCACTGGCGGCGCCCACGCTGGCATCCGCAAACGGTTTCACCAGTTCCCGCAGCGTCTCCGCCTGGTAAAAATTGTTGGCGTCCGAAAAGACCACAATTTCTCCGGCGGCGCGCGGCATGGCCCGATTAATAGCCGCCATCTTGCCGCGCCGCGCCGGTTCATAGTTCAGGTCCACGCTTGGTGGACCTACGCGGCTGCTGGCATAAGCAGCCACAATTTGCGCCGTGCGGTCGGATGAGCCGTCCGCCGCCACCAAAATTTGCAGGCATTCCGGCGGATAGTCGAGCGCCAGACTGTTTTCCAGCTTCTGGGCAATCGTTTCTTCTTCGTTATAGGCGGCAATTAAAAGGGTAACGGATGGGGTGTGAACGGCCGTTACCACTGGCCGAGGCCGCAGGCGAGCCAAGACCGCCAACAGCACCGGATAACCGATGTAGGTATAAAAAATCATGCCGACTGATAACCAAAAAATGATAACTGCCATGAAATACTCCTTACCTGATTACCATTTCAGGTAAAGATCGGATGGTGGACGTGGTGACACGACCGTACAAGTCCCTTAATCTCGCCGCTGTTGCCACCAACCCATACTCTGCTGCCACCTTTTGTCGCCCTTGCCTGCCCAGGGAATGTCGCTCATCGGCCTGTGCGCACAATGTTAAGATCGCTTCCAGCCATTCATCCGGCTGATGAGGCGCCACCAGCCAGCCGCTTTTTTGGTGGGTGATGATGTCCGGCGCGCCGCCAACATGGGTGGCAATCACCGGCAGCCCGCTCGCCAGCGCCTCCAGCATAGCGTTGGATAAGCCTTCCGTGGCCGACGGCAAAATAAAGAGGTCGGCCGCTTGCAGATAAGGAGCCACATCCGCTACATTGCCCAGGAAATGGACGCTTTCCCCGGCCAGTTGAGTTAATCGTCCTTCCTCTGGGCCTGTGCCTAATACCAGCAATTGGGCGCGGGAGTAAATTTCTCGCACCCGCGGCCACAGCTCGATGAGTTGATCCACGCACTTCTCCGGCACAAGACGACCGGCGTAAACGGCCGTTTCCCCCTCCCCCAACCTCAATTCCTGGCGCAGCCGCGCTTTCTCTGGCGGCGATACTGGAGCAAACCGTTCCGTATCTACCCCGTTGGGAATGAAAACTCGCTTCTCTGGCGTCACACCCCACGCCGTCAATTCAGCGTCAATCTCCTGACTGATGACGATGAAACTATCCACCTGCCGTTTGAACGTCTGCATTCGTTTTCGTCCGAATGGTTTGTGTTCCAGTTTTGCCAGGTCGCCCAAAGTCCCACCGCGCAGCACCTTGGCGACTACGGGAATATGGAAACGGCGCTTGGCGGTAACGGCCGTTGTCGTGGGAGATAACAACTCATGGGCATGAATCACATCAGGCCGCAGCCGCTGTAACAAGGGCAGCGCTGCCAGACTAAATGCGAGCGAAGCCACCGGCTTCGGCCCCGGTACCGGGAGCCGGTAAACCGGCACACCGTCTACCCACTCAAACTTTTTTAATCCCGGATACCGCCGCGTAATCACAGATACATCCACACCCTGATCTTCTAGCAGTGGCGCCAAAGCCGCCAGTTGCCGCTCCGCCCCACCCAGAAGGGGCAAATACGCCTGAATAATCATCGCTACGTGTAAACGCTGCTGGCTCATGCCGTAACCTTCTGTAACAATTGAGATGGAGAAATAGGCAGACGAAGCCCCAATTGGGTATACACCGTCTCATACTGCTGGATAAACCGTTCCGTGCTGAAGAGAAGCTGCACCCGCTGCCGTGCCGTCGCCCCCAACACCAGCCGTTCGGCTTCATCCGCCAACAAACCCAACAAGCCATCGGCCAGCGCCCCCACATCACCTGCCGGAATGACCAGACCAGAGCGTCCGGATTCCACCAGTTCGCTGTTGCCTCCCACATCCGTCACCAGCACCGCCCGCGCCGCAGCCATCGCCTCAATGGCCGACAACGGCAGCCCTTCCCAGCGCGACGGCAGCACAAACAGGTCTGTCTGGGCCAAGATGTCGGGAATATCATGGCGCACCCCGGTAAAGACCACATGCTGGCTAATACCCAACGCTTGCGCCTGCTGCCGCAGATCCTGCTCCAGATGTCCTTTGCCCACCAGCAGGAAAGTGGCCTGTGGATACCTTTGCAGCACGGATGGCGCAGCTTCCAGCAGCAGGCACTGCGCCTTTTGCGGGTTCAAGCGGGCCACGTTGGTAATGACGGGGCCGGGATACCAGCGAGTCTGAGGAACGCCGGCCGGAACGGCCAGAAAAGGCTCCATCCGTACCGAGTTATAGATGGCGCTGATTCGGCCGTGTGGAATGCGCCATTGACTGATGTACAACGCTCGAATCCTGGG
The DNA here is from genome assembly GCA_046496595.1 of Chloroflexota bacterium. GTDB lineage: Bacteria > Chloroflexota > Anaerolineae > Promineifilales > Promineifilaceae. The sequence goes on along the minus strand of JAWOGU010000201.1, from coordinate 7,907 downwards.
TGAGACGCCCACCAGATGGGTGGTCAGGTAACGCGCCGTAAACCGTTCCAGCCAGTAACGATCCCGGCGCTGGCGAACGTAGTTGTGGGGCATGTTGTGCATGGTGGACAGAACAGGGATACGCAAAGCGCGGCCCACCAACCGGCCAACCACGTCGGCGTCCGTCAGGTGGGTGTGGATGAGATCGATCTGCTGCTGGCGGGCGTATTGGTACACGGCTCGCAGCACTGCCGGGTCATAAAAGCGCCGGGCATTTAGCGGGAGCAAGGGAATATTCAGCCGCTCGAATTCAGGCTGTAACGAATTATCGCCAATAACGCTCAGACTACAGACATGGGTCTCGAAGCGGTGTGGGTCTACTCGTTCGGCCAGGCTCAACACAATTTGTTCCGCACCGCCAATGGTTAGGGAAGATACCAGTTGTAAAATACGTAAAGGTGATTTGCTCATATCAATTCTCATGACACTAATTTTTAATCAGCCACGACTGTTTTGGCTTTGCGTAAAAATGTTGTACGCAGCATCTTGATCACTTTCCGCATATCGTCTGGCTGCATCAGGAAAATGGCGCTGCCATAGACAAGGGCGCCAACGGCCGTTTCCAACACCAGTTCCACCACCGGGATAACATCATTCAAAAACTGGCTGGCCACCAACACCGCCAGAGCCATCAAACTCCCGGCGAGCAGGCTGGGAAAAAACGTTTTAGCCATTTCCCATAACGGAATATTCACCAGCCGGGCGGCTATCACCATCTTGACAATGCCGGTGCTCAGCGCCAACAGCACCTGCATCCAGGCCACGGCCATAATCGTGTTGTAAGTAACCGCCACCCACCACAAGGCCGGCACAGTGACGATGGCCTGAACCATACTTTGCCGGGAAAGCAGCCCTGGCTGCCCGGTTGCCTTGTAGACGCTGCCCGCATTAAAAACCAACGAACGCAGCAGGGTGTAAATGGAGATAGCAGCCATCACCGGAATGGCTTCGGCCCACTTCTCCGTAAAAAAGGTTAATACAAATGGTTCGGCTACCAAAGCCAGGCCCAGGCCCAGAGGGATGACGATCATGGCTAAATAACGTGTCGTTAACAGGAAGGCGCGCCGCAGCGCTTGCGGGTCATCGCGCATCTGCGAATACACGGGAAAGGTCACGTTGCTCACGATCTGGCAAACCTGCTTCACCAAAAGTTCCGGCACCCGAAACGCCAGCGTATAAACCCCCAACGCCGCCGCCCCCATGTAACGGCCGATTACCAGGTAGTCCATGTTGAGCATCAGGATGCCCAGGGCATCTATGGAAACGATGTTGCTGCCGTAAGCGAGTAACGTTTGCGCCGCCTTCCGTTGAAACTGCCAGGCAGGCCGCCAGGGAACGACGATCCAATAGACAACTGTCTGCACCAGCACCCCGACCAGATGGCCCAGGATGAGGCTCCACGCCCCAAAGCCCAGCAAAGCCAGGACAATAGAAGCAATGCCTTTGCTGGCAGAGCGGGAAACATCCGGCACGAATTTGCGGCCAAAAGCCAGTTTCTTGGTGAGGGTAGCGGCATGAACCAGGGAAAAAGCGCCAATAATAAACTCCAGCCCTAAAGCACGAGTCACGGGCACGGCATTGGCGTCACGGAAAAATGAACCGGCGAGAGGCGCGGCCACAAACCATGTCAGGCCAAAAAGCACCACCCCTATCCCCAGACCCATCCAGAAAGCAGTATTCAGCCGCTTGGGGTCGTTTTGATGATAGATAATGGCCGGACCAATGCCCAACCCTTCCAGCACCTCCATAAAGCTCATGACTACCAGGGCATAACCGGCAATGCCAAAATCTTCTTTGAGGAGCAGGCGGGCCAGAACGGCCGTGCTGATAAACACCAGCAACTTACCACTGTAATTAGAGGTATAGGCCCAAAATGCGCCGCGGACCATTGCATGTTTCAGGTTTTGGTTTTGCATAGCGCTTTATCAAAGAGAAAAGATGAGCCGTTTATGGAGCATAGGATCCCCTTGCCGGGGCTGCGACCGGGGCAGGCAATGGCTGCTGTCGCCGTGCTGCGGCCGCGGCGCTCAGCGTGGTGGCTACCTGGGGCAGCGCCAATAGAATGCCAATTAATAACCAGAAATACCGCGGGTATGCTCCGTGCAAAAACTGCGAAGCCACCAGATAGCCTACCAGAGCTACCATCAGCGCAAAAGTAACAGCGGCTTCGTCATATTTGCCGGCGCGCATAAACATTTTTTGGGCCTGGTATGCCCGCCAAAAGGCCACACCCACAACCGCCACAAACGCGGCCAGACCAATCAACCCGGTTTCCGCCGCTGTTTCCAGGTAGAGGTTATGGGCCGAGCGCTCCTCCCGGCGATTGTCCCAGCCCAGCGGTTTGGCATACTGCTGATAGTAATATTTATAGTTGTTCAGCCCTACCCCCAAAATGGGATGATCAACAAAAATTTGCCAGGCTACCAATACCTCGCTGGTGCGGCCGCGGAAGGAGACTTCGTTGCGGGCATCTGCGCCGATGCCGGGCAGCAGGTCCAGACTGGTGGAAATTCGCTCGGTGTAGTTGTTGGGAATGAACTGCCAGACGAAAAAGAGCAGCGCCAGGCTGAGCAAGATTTTGCGTGGTTGGATGGATTCACGCACAATCATGATCACCAGTACGACGATCAAGGCTAAAAAGCCTCCACGAGAAAAGGTGAAAAGGATCGAAAGCGTGCAAACGACGAAAGCCCACAAAGCCAGAAAACGTAAGGCTGGCTGTTTTTCATGCCACAGTCGATCCAGCGCCAGGGGTACGAGGACAACCAGGATCATGGCGTAATAATTAGTAGAACCCAGTGGCCCTCCCGCGCGATAATCGCTCACGTCACCAATGATGTTATTCACTTCAGCCTGGGCAAAGCCCCAGTAGGGATTTGCAAAGGTACCGGTCAACTGTTGGTAGACGGTGAAAGTGCCCATCCAGATCCCGGCGGCCAGCAAGGCCCAAATGACCGCGCGCAAGGAGTTTCTGTCTCGCATAGCAAGTAATACGGCAAACAACAAGAGGGCGTTTTTGGCAAAAGCTATCAGGGCAATCTGGGAACGGCCGTTATCGGCGGCATAGAACAAAGAGAGAAAGCCTACCAATCCGAAGATGCCCAGGAGTATGGCCGTGCTTTGCCAGTTGTAAATGCGCTCTTCCAAAAACCACCAGCGCATAAACAAAGCCCCAATCAGCAGCAAAGCCAATGGCAGGCTGAAAGCGGGAATGCCGTGCTCATGCTCCATAACATCTGAAAAACGGGAATAGGTGACAAAGACCAACACTGCCAGCCCGGCGTTTGGATGGTTAAAGACCAGCCACACGAACAACAAGGCTGCAACCAGAGCTGCGGGCCACAATAAGTTATCGGTGAAGAGAATGGCCGTTCCCACCCCCAACCCCAATATGACGGCGCCAGCCACAAACAACACCGATTTCTCTGCTAATCTATCTGGAATCTGTTGCGCGTTCATTGCCGTAATCCTTACTGGGTAGCAGATGTAAGTTGGGCGTCTTCGCGGTATAAAGTAGGTTCATAACCATTTTTGCTGGCCTGCACCATGGCTGTAGACAGACGCTCAATGAGAGAGGTCACGGTATCATCCTGCTGGCCGACAACGGCCGCCAGACGTGGAGACAGGTTTATCACTTCACCACCCGTATACACCTCAATGGGATCGGACAGCGCCTGCTGCAGCCGGTGCAGCCGAAAACCGGCTTGTTCGAGGTCAGGAACCTGACGCATGAGGACGGCAAAACTATGCTCATCCCAGCGGCCGATTAAATCTCGACCGGGCAGTTCGTCCCGCATGATAGCAATGATGCGGCGCAGAAGATTGTGCAGAGCGTAGGCTGGCAATTCCAACCGGGACAGCCCTTCCAGCCGCACCACACTCAATACGAGCTGCTCTGATTCCAGGGGTAACAACCGTTCCAACTGATTTTCTAGATAAGTACGTTTGTAGGCGGTGGAATCACGATCGTGTGCATTCCATTGGCGCAGCTTCCCGGTCACAGGTTGTTGAATTTGGTCGCGTAAAACGGCTAAAACGCCGCCCAGAATCAGGCCCAAAAAAAGCGCCAGGGAAGCGTCGCGCAAGGGAGTGGGGCTGATCGGTATTACTGGCGCTATCGCGGGATCTAGCAGTTCGATTCGGTAAATGTCGTAAGTCTGGCTGACATAGCTGATGGTTCGGAGAGCGACAGCATCCGCCAAAGCAGCCGTGGTTTCCGGGTTTGGACCTGTTACGCCTACTTCTAAAACGCTGGCTTCAGGCAGCGCCACGGCCGAAATCTCATAATCTTCCCCGCCAATCGCAGACAGCCCAGTGGTATCCAACGCTTCCCGGCGAATTCGGCCGCTGTTGAGTACTTCCACGAAGGTCGCCACAATGGAGCGTTTATCGAGCGTATCCATGCTGTAGATGAGGTCACGGCCCTCAAAACCGGTCATATTAGGCGCGATGAGCAGTTGTACCCGGCTCTCGTAAACCGGTTGGGTCATCGAATTGATCAGCAGCGTGAGGGCGACAGCGCAAACGGCCGTTACCACCACAATCCACCAATTGCGCAAAAGCGCGTGTAAATACATTCTTAATTGCACCATGACTATCCTTCCTTTCCCACCGGTTTTGTTCCCCAGGTGGATGCGGTCTGGCTACGATGCTGCTTGAAACCATAACCTAATTAGATCACTTTTAAGCGCTAACGGGCAGTGGTTGAAAAGCCAGACTCTCTTTTCCAGTAACCTGTTTGAATAATGAAGCCAGTTCAGCCACGTTCTCTTCAAGGCGGAATGCTTGTAAGACAAGTTTGCGTCCGGCTGCGGCTGTGGCAAATGCAGCTTCTGGCGATTCGTACACCCCCCGCAAAGCCTGGGCCAATGCGCCAGCATCGGCTGGCGGGACGAGAATGCCCGTTTGCCCATCCCGCACCAATTCCGGCACGCCCGATAGATTGGTGGCTACCACCGGCACGGCACAGGCCAGCGCTTCTATGAGCGAGACCGGAATACCTTCCATCTTGCCGGACGGCATGATGACGCTCGGCTGCACATAACAGGTAGCGGTGGGTAACAGGGCTGCCACTTCCTCTTGCGGCAGCGGACCTAAAAGCTGCACCTGTTCCTGTAAATCTAACTGTTTAATCAAGCTCACCAAATTGGGCCGCTCTTCGCCGCCGCCAATGATGCGGCAGCGAAAGGGAATAGCTTGCTGTTTGAGCCTGGCGCACGCCTGCACCAGTAAAGCCTGGCCTTTGTAGGGTTGCAGGCTGCCAATGTTGATGATTTCTAGGGGCTGCCCTGGTCTGGCGGGCGCGGCCCGGGGTTGGTAAAGCTCAGGGGAAATGCCGCAGTGGATAACGGCCGTTTTCTCCCGCACCCACGGCCCGACTACCCGACTCAGGTGGGCCACGTTGTACTCAGAAATAGCCACAATGAAGCTGGCGGAGCGCAGTTTGGCTTCTAACATGGCCGTGCGCACAAAAATGTCGTGAGCATGAACGGTGAGGCTGTAGCTGATGCCGGTGAGTTGGTGGATGAGCCAGGCAAAAAAGGCAGGATGAGTGGCGTAATGAGCGTGAATGTGGTTGACGCCTTCGGCCTGCATGTGAGCGGCGGCCTGCACGGCTTTGGGAAAAAGGGCACAGGCGCGTAACAGCATGTGCGGGTCAGACACGTTTCCGGCGATGGTTTGCCTCCAGAGGCGCAGATAGGCGGCGGGCTGCTGTTGGAAGGAACGGCCGTTGCTTGCCACCACCGCACCGGAAGCGAATGGCTGGTAGCGAACCTCCGGCAGCCAGCGGGCTGCTTCAGCATGGACAACCGGCTGCGCCTGCACCACCAGGGGGTACAAGGCTACCGTCCAACCCTGCCGTTCCAGTTCGCTCATCTCCCGCAAAATAAAGGTTTCCGGCAGATGCGGGAAGCGAGACATGACATAGGCGATCTTGCGTGGCATCAGTGGGCGCCTCGTTGGCCTAAAACGGCCGTTATAGTCCGAAGCAATATCTGGAAATCCAGCCACAAACAGCGCCGCTCAATATACGCCACATCCAGCCGCACCCGCTCATCAAACTCCATCGAACCCCGGCCCAAAATTTGCCACAAGCCTGTAATCCCTGGCATCACGTCCAGGCGCTCTGTGTGCCACAGCTGGTATGTTTCCGATGAAAAAGAAGTGGGGCGAGGGCCGACCAGGCTCATTTCCCCACGGAGTACATTCAACAATTGGGGCATTTCATCCAGGCTCGTTTTGCGTAAAATTCGCCCCACTCGGGTAATACGCGGATCATTCGTAATCTTAAAGTCCGGCCATTGCAGCTCGTTCAGGTGAGCCAATTCCTGCTTCATTGCTTCGGCATTCGGCGCCATCGTGCGGAATTTGAAAATGTAGAATGGACGACCACCCTTTCCTGTTCGTTTTTGCTTAAACATCACCGGTCCCCCCGGTGATTCAAATTTGATGAGCAATGCACAAAAGAGTAATACTGGCAGCGCAAAAACTAGAACGGCAAAAATAATTGTCAGATCCATCATGCGCTTGGCTCTGCGATAAGTCTTTCCACGCAGCAGACGCTTCTCAGGTCGGCACTGCTGCCACCATAACATCTCTGTGTTTTGTGGAAAAACCGATAATAATAATGAAGAGAGAACATCCTCTGGATAATTAAACTCCTGGTCTTTATGGGAGGTGTCATCTATGGGGAAGGTCGCCATTTTATTGATTCCTTTTGTCTGATTTAACCTGTAAACCAGACCCGTTTAGGCTAAATAGTTTCTTGGCCATAGCTTCTTGCGGTGCTGTCTGTAGCTCCTCTTGCTGCCTGGGGTTACCGTCAACTTCATCGGCGTAATGGTCCAACATCTTCAATTGGCTCCCAGCCTGAGTAATTAAGGTTTCAAACGTCAACGCTTCTTTGGGAAAAGAAGCGATGCCATAAGAAATGTTTACACCTAACTGGTTAGACAATGCCTTGCCTACGCGGTCAGTGAGCATATTGGCGCCCTGGGCGTCAATTTCAGGGCAGAGGATAATGAAACGGCCGTTTTCCCGGTCTTCCATGACGATATCCACCACTCGTAGTTGTTCTTTGATGATGTTGGAGAGCCGCACAGCCGTCCATAATTTCGCCACATTCTGCTGAATTTCTTCCACCAAACGTGGCGCTGCTTTCACGACACTCTGTTTGTCCGGCCTCACAACGATCACACTGAGCGCCCGGTGAAAATGACGGCTCCGTGACATCTCCCGGCCAATTTCCTGGCTCGCGTCCTCCACCTTGAGCAGATGGCGGCCGGCATCTGCCAGCGTTACATATTCTGCTGCTTGTTGAAAGTCACTGTAATTCCGCGCTACCTGATGAGCTAAATAGACCAGTACCAAGACAAACACCGCTTCAGTTAGCGTTAAATAGGTATACATACCACCTAAAAAAGGACGATTACTCAGCAGCAGTTTGAAAAGTATAAAAATGAAGAACCAGAGCAAAATGAGGCGAGAAACGGACAGCCTGGCGAATGGGGGCAAGAGAATTGTAGAGATAACAGCAACAGTGCCTAGAATATAGACAAACGATTGAATATCAATGATGTTAGCTTGCCCAAAATCTACTCTTTCAATATTAAAAAAAAGGCTTAAGCCAAGCAACAACTGCGCTAATGACCAGCGAAAATGGTTCATTTCCCTTCTCTCCAGTTGCCGTTAAATACGCTTTTGTGGTGACGTTTGCTCATTCCTGACTGTTTCCATATAGCCTCCCTCGGTGCGTCACCAGATTTGTAACTAATATTTCTGCGAAAGGTCCTCTGTGTCCATTGCTAAACTGGTTTAATAGATAACGGAGATGCGACCAAAAGGATTCAGATTGTCATTTTTGATAT
>JAWOGU010000027.1:0-4641 GCA_046496595.1 Chloroflexota bacterium | reverse complement strand
TGTGGTGGGCGGGGTAGAAGCTGATGGTGGCGAGATGGCCGAAGGTGCCGGTTAAACGGCCGTTATACGTGGCCCCCAGCGCGTCACAATTATCTTCAATCAGCCACAGGTTATAGCGGTTGGCAATTTCCAGCACCGTGTCCAGGTCAAACGGATTGCCAAGCGTGTGGGCCACGATGATCGCTTTGGTTTGAGGCGAGATCGCTTCTTCCAGGTGCGCCGTGGACATGTTATAGGAGGGGATGTCTACATCCAAAAAGACCGGCTTCAAGCCGTTTTGCAGGATGGGATTGACGGTAGTGGGGAAACCAGCGGCGACGGTGATCACTTCGTCGCCTGGCTTAAGCTGGCGTTCTTGAAGGGTGGGCGAGGTGAGGGCGGAAAGCGCCAGCAGGTTGGCCGAAGAGCCGGAATTGCACAGGCTGGCGTGACGCGCGCCCAGGTAACGGGCAAATTCCTGTTCAAATTGGAGTGCAAAGCGCCCAGTCGTCAGCCAGAAATCCAGGGAAGCGTCTACCAAATTGAGCAGTTCGGCGCTGTCGAAAGAGCGGCCGGAAACGGGAACGGCCGTTTCTCCGGGAATAAAGGGTTGGTCGGCGAACTCAGCTTCGTAGTAAGCCTGCACCAGATCTAGTATGCGTTGTCTGAGTTCGTCGCTCTTGCTCATAAAATCTCCGGACGGCGCGGCTGCCACCTGCCAAAGAAAACTCTGCGTTCTCCGCGCCTCCGCGGTTACGGGTTGCGTGTGCTGCCTAATTGTAGCCGATACTCAGTTTCGGGGTAGATGGGCGGCGGCCCAGAGGATGCCGATAATCGATTTAGCGTCGCGTAAACGGCCGTTTTGCGCCATGTTTACCAGTTCGTCCAGTGCCATGGGCTGGAGTTCGATCTCTTCGTCGGCGTCGCCGGGCAGGGGATCCGGCTGGAGGCCGGTAGCTAGATAGATGTGCATCAGCTCGTTTGAGACGCCAGGCGCAGGCCATATTTCGCCGAGAAGCTGCAAGGTATCGGCGCGATAGCCGGTTTCTTCGCGCAGTTCGCGCTGAGCGCAGTCCAGCCAATCTTCGTGCCAGCCTTTAGTGCCGGCCGGTAGTTCCAGTATCGTTTCGTCCAGGGAAAGACGGTATTGGCGCAGCATGAGGATTTGGGGAGAACCGGTGGTTGAGCCTGTCGAAACGGCGTTCGTTGAGCCTGTCGAAACGGCGTTCGTTGAGCCTGTCGAAACGGCCGTTTCCACCACCGGTACCAGCACAACCGCCCCCGGATGCTCAATGTGGCCTTTTTGTAACTGTGCGCCGCCGGGCGTTCTCAGCGTGTTTACGCGCAGCCGCCAGGAACTCCCTTCCCAGGCAATGCGTGTGTCTGTTACTTGAATTGCCATCTGTTTCACTCACAAAAAAAGAGTAACTACCATGCCTGCTGCCTTCAACAAGCTCAGGCAGCAGGCCGGATAGTTACAAAAAAGATGCATGGCAGCCGCCGCCATGCATCCGTCAAATTCAAACTATACAGTTGAGACTGATTGGCGTCTATTGCGGAATGCGAATAACCTGTCCCGGATAAATGAAATTCGGGTTGGCGATGCCATTGTAAGCCGCCACTTCAGCCACGGTTTTGCCATAACGCAAGGAAATGCGGAACAAGTTTTCACCGGGTTGGACGACATGAACCACTTCGCCAGTGGCTGGTGGTGGCGGTGGCGGTGGCGCGGTTTCGCCGCCAATCGTGACGGTACCGGGCGCAGGAATAACCAGGACCTGTCCAGCGGTAAGTCCGTTGGCGTTGGTCAGGTTGTTTGCCGCCGCAATTTCACTGGCGGAAACGCCGTATAACTGGGCAATGCTGTCCAACGTTTCGCCATCCTGTACGGTGTGAGTGGCAATCTGCCCTGAAGGCGTCGGCTGTACTTGGGATGGGTCGGCTGTGGGCAATACGGCCGGGTCGGGTTGGCTGCTGCCGTCTGAGCCAGGATAAGCGGCTTCCGGGGTGGGGGTTGAGGGAACTAAGGTCGGTAGTTCGCCTGCGGGAGCCATTGTGGGCACGGCGGTTGCCTCTGGCTGCGGTACCGGGCGCACGCAGGCAGCCAGGACAAACAGCAAGAGGATAATGAGGGATATTAACAAATAGGATGTGCGTGTTTTTTGTTTCACGGGAGATCTCCTAACTCTTATTTGAATGAATCCGGGAAGATGTAGTGCATTGCTACGGCTGTTTACTTAATGGGTAAACATAATGTAGTCTACCATATGCAAAATAGGGCGTCAAGAAGCGGGTATCTGCAAAAACCAAGCACTTGTTTACGAGCACATATTCTTCCTTTATACTGACAGGTAACAAGATCGTTTCCCGCCGATGCCCGCCTGTTTTGGTGTTGGTTGATGTAATAACGGCCAAAATCAGCATTCCACCCAATTAATCATTCCAGCCACATCTTCATTCTGATCATATTCACCTGACCATTAAATTTCGGCGCTTTGGATTCATCCGTTTTGAGATTGGACCATTCTTCTGAGAAACAGGGCAGTCGTAAAACAATGGGAAAAGGAGCCTAGAAGCATATGACAACACCTATAAACAAACAAGACACAATAAACCGTTTCGCGGCGCACGTTTCCTCAGGGAAGGCGGCGTTTTTCCAGTTTGCCGGCATTGATTTTGTGCCGGGGAGGCGGGAAGGCCCGTTTATGTGGGATGTGGAGGGCAAAACGCGGCTCATTAACTGCCACTGCAACGGCGGGGTATTTAATTTGGGCCATCGCCACCCCGATGTTGTGCAGGCGCTGTCCGCCAGTTTACAAACGCTGGATATTGGTAATCACCATCTCATCAGCCAGCAGCGGGCGCTTTTGGCGGAAAAACTGGCGGCGCTGATGCCGGGCGATATTACCTACACGGTGTTTGGCGTGGGCGGCGGTGAGGCGGTGGATCTGGCGATTAAAGTGGCGCGCGGGTATACCGGCAGGCGCACGATTGTGTCGGCAAGCGGCGGGTATCATGGGCATACCGGGCTGGCGCTGGCGGCGGGAGACGCGAAGTATTACGAGCCGTTTGGCGGGGCGCTGCCCGGTTTTGTGCAGGTGGCGTATGGGGATATAGAGGCTTTGAAAACGGCCGTTTCCACCGATACCGCCGCCGTCATTTTAGAAACCATCCCGGCTACACTGGGCATGCCCATTCCTCCGCCCGCTTATTTGCGCCAGGTGCGTGAGTTGTGCGACGCCTACAACGCCTGCCTCATCCTGGACGAAGTGCAAACTGGACTAGGACGCACCGGCAAGCTGTGGGCGTGTGAACACTATGACGTGGCGCCAGACATCATGGTCATTGGCAAGGGCTTGTCCGGCGGCGTCTACCCAATGACGGCGACTTGTTTTCGCAAAGAGCTGGAAAGTGTATTTCACGAAGACCCGTTCATTCACATTTCTACGTTTGGCGGCGCGGAAGTGGGCTGCCCGGTGGCGCTCAAGGTGTTGGAAATCAGCAGCGCGCCTGATTTTCTGGCAAATGTGATGGCATGCGCGGCCGTTTTTGCCGATGGCTTCCAGTCGCTCCAGGCAAAGCACCCGCGGGTGTTGGTGCGGCTGCGGCAGTTGGGTTTGATGATGGGCATTGAGATGACGAATGAATACTGCGGTCCGCTGTTCTCTAAGGCGGCTTATGACAACGGGCTGCTGTCGGTGTATGCCAATAATGACAGGCGGGTGGCGCAGCTGCTTCCGCCGTTGATTATTGACGTGGCATTGGCCCACGAGATTTTGGAGCGCGTGGACGCTTCTTTGGGAGGCGTGGCGCGTATGTTAGGAGGGTAAAACGATGGAAACAGTGGCAGTTGATATTCAGTTTTTACGCCAGTTTGAACAAGCGTTGGATCCATACCGTCCAGAGACAAGCGCCATCCCGGCACAGGTGTTGGGTTATGGCGAGATCAGCACAGTCATTGCCATTGCCGAGGGCGACCCCACTCTAGCCTATAAACGAATGCCCCTGTTCCGCAGCGCCCAAGAAGCAGCTGACTATGTAACGTTGTATGAGGCGTCTATGGCGGTGTTTGCAGACATAGGCGTCCGAATTGTGCCGGGGAAAATGGTGTGGCTTGAGGGGGAAAACGGCCGTTACTTCGTCATCTATCTGGTACAGGAAAAACTGCAAACGCAGTCCATTGCCCATAAAGTGATTCACCGACTTGATGCGGCGCAGTCTCAGACGCTGATCGCCGGAATTTTTGATGCGTTTGAAAAAGTATTTGCCTTTAATGCGGACCATGCGGGCGTGCTGGAGGTAGGTTTTGATGGACAGCTCTCCAACTGGGCGGTACCCGGGTTTGATGCGGAGTCTGGCGCCCTGCCGCAGCCGCTGGAACTGGCTTATCTGGACACCAGTTCTCCTTTGCTGCGTCGGAATGGCGTTGAGCAGTTAAACGCTGAGATTTTTTTGCGCAATGCCCCTTTCTTCCTGCGGCCTATTCTCAAGGCGCTTTACCTGGAGGATCTTGTTAACCGTTACTATGATTTGCGTCTGGTGACGATTGATTTGTTGGGAAATCTATATAAAGAGCAGAAGGCGGACCTGGTACCGGATTTGTTGGTGCTGGCAAATGACCGGTTTGCAGAAAACGGCAGTTTGGGGCAGAACGGCCGTTTT
>JAWOGU010000550.1:0-5579 GCA_046496595.1 Chloroflexota bacterium | reverse complement strand
GAGATGAGATGGGGTAGGAACGGCCGTTGTCCGTTGGTTTTGGCGTGATGAAGATGGGGTGGAAACGGCCGTTAGCCGTTAGTTTTAGCGAGATGAAGTGGGGTGGGAACGGCTGTTATCCGTTAGTTTTAGCGAGATTAGATGGGGTGGGAACGGCCGTTGTCCGTTGGTTTTGGCGAGATGAGATGGGGTGGAAACGGCCGTTGTCCGTTAGTTTTGGCGAGATGAGATGGGGTGGGAACGGCCGTTAGCCGTTGGTTTTGGCGAGATGAGATGGGGTGGGAACGGCCGTTTTGCCGTCAGGGTGATGATTGGCGGCCAGACCACAGCGGCGGAGCCGGATTTCCCTCACGCCAGGCGGCGTCACACTCGGATTAGAACGCACATGGAGGAGATCGGAGAATCGAAGCGAATTGCCTGGGAATGGGTTACAATTATTGGAAAGTTCAAAGCTCAAGTAAACTACTAAAACAGTTATTGCCATGAAGCATCTGGTAAATTTCGTAATTTCCCCGCAGAAATTCCCAGATTTCATTTCGTGAAAATTCAAAAACTTTCCGGAAATCATCTAGAGATATAGGAGAAAGGACATGAGTAAAGCAAAAGTTGCAATTGTGGTAGACAGCACGGCATATATCCCCCCCGCCTTAATTGACCAGTATAACATGCACGTGATCCCGCTTCTGGTCAATTGGTCTGGAGAAAGTTTGCGAGATAACGTAGATATCACCCCCGATAATTTTTACGCGCGCCTGGCAACCGCTAAAGAAATGCCCTCTACCTCTCAGCCCTCGGCCGGAGAGTTTTTTGATTTATATACCAAGGTGGCTGAAGAAGCAGACAGTATTGTTTCTGTCCATATTTCTTCAGAACTGAGCGGCACCATCGCTTCGGCCCATGCCGCGGCAAAATTGATGGGAGATTTCCCCATTGAAATCGTGGATTCCCTGTCCACTTCAATGGGGTTGGGCTACATGGCGCTGGCAGCGGCGCGAGCCGCCGAGCAAGGCGCCGACTACAAAGCCGCCGCCCAGGCCGCCCGGGCGCTTGTGCCCCAGACGCGAGTAGTCTTTGTCGTAGACACCCTGGAATTTTTGCATCGCGGCGGCCGCATTGGCGGCGCCCAACGCTTTTTTGGCTCCATGCTCTCTATTAAACCGATCCTTGAACTGCAACACGGCAAAATCGAAGCTTTGGAAAAAGTGCGGACCAAGCGTAAAGCAACCCAATGGCTGCTGGATTTGGCTGTGGAACAATGCGCCGGTAAGAGCAAGGTGTACGCGGCTGTGGCTCATGCCAGCGCCGCGCAAGAAGCTCAATCGATGGCGGACGAATTGCAAAAACGCCTCGATCTGACCGAGATGTACATTGTTGAATTCAGTCCTGTCATTGGTACCCACACCGGTCCTGCTTCATTAGGTATCGCCTGGTACACAGAAGATTAAAAGCCAACCCCCGGAGGCTCATTGCAGCAATTCTCAATTTAGCTTGAAAATAGCAGATAAATCTGCGCCTACAGTTACAAAGTCCGCCCGTTCGACTGTGCTCAGGGCAGGCCTTTCACGGACTAAACTGACCGCTTCTCTAGTCGGCGAAGGCCGACTTCGTACTGGTGGCAGCGGTTTTAACCGCCGGATTAATGCAAATTGAGAATTGCTGGGCTCATTGCCGTCTAGGGTTTAATTCAGGTATTCTTCCCCTCTCCCCCAACCCTCTCCCACATAGGGCGAGGGAGCGCTTTCCCCTCCCGCCGGGAGGGGATTAAGGGGAGGGGGCGTTTGCGTACTCAATCCTTATTTCGGGAAACTGCTATGTTTCCTAACAGTTGTGATACACCTATGCTCGATAAAATTGCTCAAGTCGTGACACGTTACGACGAAATTGAAATGCAAATGAGTGATCCCCATATCCTTGCGGATTACAACAAGCTCAACGATCTGGCGCAAGAACGTTCTGATATGCAGCCGCTGGTTGAAGCGTACCGCCGCTATTTGCAGACGCGCCAGGAATTGGCTGAGGCTGAGGAAATGCAGGAGCTTGAAGCGGATCCGGAAATGAGGGCGCTGGCGGGAGAGGAAATAACGCGGCTCTCTGCTGAAATTGAGAGCCTGGAGAGTGAGATGCGCAAGTTTCTCATCCCCAAAGATCCACGAGACGATCGCAGCGTCTACATTGAAATTCGGGCGGGAACAGGCGGCGACGAGGCGGCAATTTTTGCTGGTGATTTGCTGCGTATGTATACCCGTTATGCTGAAACGATGAACTGGAAACCGCAGATTTTGGATGAAAACCGTATCGGCGTGGGCGGCTATAAGGAAGTGGTGTTGGCGGTTAAGGGTAAAGGGGTTTATTCACGGCTGAAGTTTGAGAGCGGTGTGCATCGGGTGCAGCGTGTGCCGGTTACAGAGTCGCAGGGGCGTGTTCACACCAGCGCGGCGACGGTGGCTGTGATGCCGGAAGTGGATGACGTGGAAATCACCCTGGATGAGAAAGATTTGGAAATCACGGCCACCTTTTCGGCCGGTCCGGGTGGGCAGCACATGCAGAAAAACGCCACGGCGGCGCGTATTGTGCATAAGCCATCCGGAATTTCCGTTAAAATCCAATCTGAGCGCAGCCTGACGCAGAATAAAAACCTGGGCATGGCAATTATCCAGGCGCGCTTGCAGGAAATGGAAGAGGACAAACAGAACGCTTCTCTGGCGGCGGATCGCAAGTCTCAAGTAGGCAGCGGGGACCGCAGCGAGAAGATTCGCACCTACAATTACCCGCAGAGCCGGGTGACGGACCACCGTATTGGGTACTCTAGTTACAATCTGGCGGTGGTGATGGACGGCGACCTTGATCCTTTTATCGACCGGCTGATTATTGCGGACGAAGCGGAAAAACTGGCGGCGGCCGAATAAGCAGGAGATTGTATGACTGAACTGACTTACCAACCGCGCGGCATGTATTTTGAAGACTTTGAGATTGGCCGGATGCTGCTGACGGCCGGCCGGACGATTACGGAAACGGATGTGGTTAATTTTGCCGGGTTGTCGGGTGATTTTAATGCCATTCACACCAATGCGGTGTCTGCTGCCCAGGATACCTTTGGACAGCGGGTGGCGCATGGCATGTTGGTGCAGTCTATTGCCACCGGTTTAGCCGTGCAGTCCGGCATTATCGAAGGGACTGTGTTAGCTTTTCGTGAGGCTTCTTGTAAATTTAGCCTGCCCGTGTTTTTTGGCGATACCATTCGTGTCAAAATCGAAATCGTCGATAAAAAGTTTTTTCGTCGTCTGGGAGGCGGGAACATTAGCATGAAGTTCAGCGTTATGAACCAGGAAGACGAAGTTGTCCAGCGTGGCGAATGGGTTATGCTGGTTAAAAGTAAAGAATGATTTTAACGCAAAAAGGATTGGATGAACGACGAGAAACGGTATCACGAGCCAGAAGAGCAAGACGCTGAGTCCAAAAAAACAGCGCACCAACCCCCACCCGCCCACGACGAAGATGACATTCAAACGATTTCCCTGCTGGATTTGATGGCGGAAATGGCCGGGGAGGCTCCGCAATCTGAACCTGACCGAGACGTTGGGGAGCAGCCCACGCAAACTTTGTTTCCACCGCACTCAGCCCTGGCGGATGAGCAGCCGACGTTGACGGAAGGGCCGGCGCCAACGGCGCCGACGCCGCGCGAGCCGGTTCCTTTGCCGCTGACGCCGGAGGAGATTCCACCGCAGCAACGGCCGTTTGAAGTGGACCTGGAAGCGACTGACGTCAGCCCCAGGGTGGCTATCCCCGGCAGCCGCACCCCCAACGACGAAGCGCCAACTATCCTTTACCAGCCGGCTCCGCGCACACCGCGCCCGGATGAACTACCCACCCGGGTTGGTTTGCCGCGAGAACAGCCGACAGCCCGACCGGTGCGGGCGCAAACACCGCCGCCAGCACAAACAAGTCAGGCAAAACGGCCGTCTTCATCCCCACCGCCGCCTGTTCCGGCCAAAGTCGCCATTCCTTCCTCTCCCAATCAGCCTAACCCTAAACCCAAACAGCGCCGGGACTATCGCGGCTGCTTGCTCAAAGGCTTCGTTATCAGTCTTATTTTTCTTTTCGGATTCCTCACCCTGGGCATCGTGATTGCCTTTGTCGGCTACCGCAGCATCGCCAGTGATCTGCCATCGGTTGGCGACCTGGAGCAAAAAGCCAGTTCCTTTGAAACAGCCCGCATCTACGACCGCTACGGCAGCGAAATCTACGCCCTGGCCGACCCCAACACCGGCAACCGCACCCGCGTCACTTTGGACCAAATTTCACCTTACCTTATCCAGGCCACCATCGCTACCGAAGATTCCCGCTTCTGGGAAAATCCCGGCTTTGATCCCATTGGCCTTACCCGCGCGCTCTTGCAGGCCGCGCGTGAAGGAGAATCCCCGGCCGGCACCAGTACCATCACCCAGCAGCTTGTGCGCGCTGTGCTGCTCGACGAAGAAGAACGCACTCAGCGCACCCTGCGCCGCAAAGTGCGTGAAATTATTCTGGCGGCGGAATTAACGCGCACCTACCCCAAAGAAACAATCCTGGAGCTGTACCTCAACGAAATTTATTACGGCAACCTGGCCTATGGCATTGAAGCCGCCTCCCAGACTTATTTCGATAAATCCGCCAAAGACCTGACCCTGGCTGAAGCTTCCTTATTGGCCGGTTTGCCGCAAGCGCCGGCTGCCTGGGATCCTTACTCCGCGCCGGAACTGGCAGTTGGCCGCCAATGGGAAGTGCTCAGCCTGATGCTGGCCGAGGGTTATGTGACCTATGAAGAAGCGCAGGCCGCGCTCAATGAAATGAATACCCGCGTCTACCAAATGACGCGTAACATTCAAGAAATAGAGTATCCGCACTTTGTTTTTACCGTTTTGCAGCAGGCAGAAGAACTGCTTGGCGCTCAGGCCATCTATCGCGGCGGTTTGCGCATTTACACTACCATGGATCCCAATACCCAAGACCTGGCTGTGCGTACTTTGGCCGAAAACCGGGCTGCCATCCAGGCGGGCGGCGCCAATAATGCCTCCCTGGTTTCTGTTAAACCGGACACCGGCGAAGTGCTGGCGCTGGTGGGCAGCATTGACTTTTTTGATGAGACAATTGACGGACAGGTAAACATGGCGCTGGCGCCGCGTCAGCCTGGATCCAGCATCAAGCCGCTGGTTTACCTGACGTCAATGGAAGGTGGTTGGACGCCCGCCACGCTCATTTGGGACGTGGAGACGCAGTTCCCTAATGGGACCAATCCGCCCTACGTGCCCAAGAATTTTGACGATGAATTTCATGGGCCGCTGCGGCTGCGTATGGCGCTGGTCAACTCGTACAACATTCCGGCGGTGAAAGCGATGGAATATGTCGGGGTGTGCAATTTCATCGCCAATATGCAAAAAGTGGGGATAACGGCGCTGCAAGATGAAGGCTGCGCCGAACTGGGGCAGCCGCGCAATTACGGCCTGTCGCTGGCGCTGGGCGGCGGTGAGATTCCGCCTTTGCAAATGACCGGCGCTTTTGCCGCGTTAGCCAACCAGGGTCGTTATATCACGCCCTATACG